>JAFNAG010000010.1 GCA_017860135.1 Acidobacteriota bacterium | reverse complement strand
ACCTACGACGTCACTTTGACCGCCAAGCTCTCGGGTTATTCAAATATCTTTAACATGTTTCCTTTCAGCACCAAGTATGGAGGAGTTGAAATCCGAACGGACGAAGATGCCGGTAAAAATCATACCAGCAAGAATAAAAATCAGTGGATTACATGCGACTGGTCCGCCCCCGGGAAAAAGATTCTGGTCATTTATCCAACACAGACCCCACCCCGCTAGACCCGGGTCCGGGATCAGGATTGTCGTCCGCCGGCGGCAGGAGACACGATAGCCGGGTGTCATTCTTATTGCCGGAACACGAGGTCGCCGAAGTTCTGAGGTGCGTGAGGGTGCGGCCAGTCGATTGGAGCAGCCGACCGTAGCTCATAGGCTCGGACTGAGTGAACTCGAGCCGCGCAGCAGGGCAGTCACGGCTGGCAAATGCGTTAGAACGAAAAAGCAGGGCCAAAAGTCGTGCGCAAGCCGCATTCTGGGCCCTCGGCAAGGACTATTCTGTTTAGCCAATGTAACTTCGGTCGGTCCGACCCCGATCCCTAACTTCGGTCGGTCCGACCCCGATCCCCCTCTACTGGAATCAGAATGGAGACAAATAAGAAAGCGCTCTTCAGAACAGAGGACGGCAAGAACCTGGCTTTCACGTTCGGTCTGGTCAGTTCGCTATTCCTCCTCTGGGGTTTCTGCAACGGCATGATCGATGTGATGGACAAGCACTTTCAGCAGCAACTCCATCTCACTCTGGCGCAGTCCGCCTGGGTGCAATTCGCCCACTACCTCGGATACTTCCTGATGGCGATGCCGGCGGGGTGGCTGGCTTCCCGACTGGGGTATAAAGCGGGGATCATCACAGGTCTGCTGATGGTGGCTGCGGGCGGATTCTGGTTTATCCCCGCGACAAAAATCGCCGCCTTCTGGGCCTTCCTGCTCGGAGTCTGCCTCATAGCCGCAGGCCTGACATTTCTGGAGACGATCGCCAATCCCTACACGACCGTTCTTGGACCGACACGTTACGCCGCCACTCGCATCAATCTCGCCCAATCCTGCAACGGCATCGGATGGATCTTTGGACCCATAGCAGGGGGGCTGTTCTTTTATTCCAAGGATGCGCTGGGGAACAGCACCGGCAGCCAGACGCTTTGGATTCCGTACGCCGGGGTTGCGGTTGTTGTTGTTCTATTGGCTGTCGTTTTCTATTTTGCGAACGTGCCCGACATAAAGACCGAGGACGACTATAACCCCGATGCATCCGCACCGGATGCCGCCCATTCCATTTGGTCGCACCCGCATTTCACACTCGCCGTGGCCGCGCAGTTTTTATACGTGGCGGCGCAGGCCGGCATTTTCAGCTTTTTCATCAACTACATGACGTCTCAAGTCCCGCCGATCCCCGAGGCGCTCAAGTCGGGATTGATCAAGAGCCTTCTCGAGACCGGCAGCGACGGTTTGTTGCGCATCAGCGACCAGGGGGCCTCCACCCTGGCATCTCTTGCATTCGTGTGCTTTCTGATCGGCCGGTTTACCGGGGCGGGAATCCTCAGGAAGTATGCGGCACACAAGGTCCTGGGCCTGTATGGACTGCTGAATGTGGCCGTCTGCTTTGTTGTTTTTATAAAGTTGGGCTGGATTTCGGTGGCATGCGTTTTCCTGAGTTACTTCTTCATGTCGATCATGTTCCCTACCATTTTTGCACTGGGCATCTTCGGATTGGGCGCCAGAGCGAAGAAGGCCTCGGCGTTCATAGTTATGGCAATCATGGGAGGGGCGCTGCTGCCCAAGCTCATGGGCTATGTAGCAGACGAATTCGACATGTCCCGCGGCTTCATCGTGCCGCTGGCCTGTTTTGCTTTTGTCGCCTTCTACGGTTTTCGGTGGCCCAGGTTCAGCGGCAAGCACGGAGCTGCCCGTCGTCCGCGAAAACCTAAAACAGCTGCTGATTCCTGTGGATCCGCGCACCTCGAGTAAGATCATTTCGCTTGTTCAAGTATCGCATCGACTCCGGGATTCTCCCGTTTCTCCGGGAGAGTCTTTGTTTCCAGTAATCGGGCCACGAAACTGGGGACGCTGCATGGTTATGCGTCGCGTGGAGGGCGCATTCCCGAATAGTCGTCTGCAGAACCGGGCAGCGTCCCCAGTTTTTTGCGGTCGATGACTTCGTCGGGGAGTTCGTTTGAGTCATCCGTGCGGCGTGGGAAGTGCGCCGCCAACGCCTTGCCGCAGGTTTCGATGGCCGCGCAGATGCCCTCCCGCGGCTTTCCCTGTCTGATTCCCTGGATGATCTTGTCGCGGACATCGTTCCAGTGCGGGTTTCCCATCTTTTCGTGGATGCCTCTGTCGGCCAGGACCACCACACGTCGTTCGAGACAGGAAAGATAGATGAGGACGCCGTTGAGTTCGCGGGTCTTGTACAAGCCGCTCGCGTAGAACTCCCGGAATGCGGCTTCGTGAACGGACTCGTCCATTTCCCGGGAGGAGATGAACCAGCGGCGCAGCGGGAAGCGCGGAATCAGGGCGCGAAACAGCGCGAAGGAAATGAGCTCGATCCATATGACCATGCCGATCGTTTGCGGGGTTGGGAGCATCAGATACACTGCGGTGGCGATGATCGATCCCGCGAGTGCTCCCTGCAGGTCAGCGTGGTGGTAGTGTC
Source organism: Acidobacteriota bacterium (assembly GCA_017860135.1). Taxonomy (GTDB): domain Bacteria; phylum Acidobacteriota; class UBA6911; order UBA6911; family UBA6911; genus JAFNAG01. The sequence goes on along the minus strand of JAFNAG010000010.1, from coordinate 38,148 downwards.
CCGACGCATCCGTCAGGGCAAAGACTATTTCACCCGAAGTGCCCAACTCTGCTTTTTGGACTGCCTCGGCTATGGCTTTTTTGTCGTATTCCGTCAACAGCATGGCGTCCGAAATCTCTCCTGTTGGTAGTGCCGGGGCAACAATGCCCAAGATTCGGCTGCAGAAATTCCTGCCATGCATCGGTTCACCAGCTTCCGGAAGCGCCACCGCCGCCGAAGCCACCCCCGCCGCCGGAAAATCCGCCGCCGAAACCACCACCTCCGCGGCCGAAGCCTCCCCCGCCGAAACCGCCGCCCGGGAAGAACGGGCCGGCAAAACCTCCCGGACGTCTGCCGGCGTGAGTGCCGGAACGGGCGCCCGCTTGTATGAACGCACCGATGACGCCGCCCAAAACCGAACCGACGCCGCCGCCGATCAACATCGGGACCAAAGTGACTCCGAGGAGCCAGTAAATGAGCAGCAGCCCAGCCCCGCCACCAAGGACGCTGCCGCCCCATTTTCCGGTCGAACCCAGTACCCAGAGCATCGGGGCGAGAAGAAATACAAGAAATTGATAGCCGTTGCCGGAACCATCCCGGCGCTGCGAGTGGTCTTCAGCACCCGGCGAAGCCTGGTATGCGCCCCGGACCGCCCGCATTACGCCGCTGACACCGGCTTCGATGCCTCCTGGGAAATCCCCATCCCTGAATCTGGGAGCGATCTCGTTCCGGATGATGCGGCTGCTGAGTGCGTCGGTCAGGGTCGGCTCCAGGCCATAGCCCACTTCGATGCGAATCTTCCTCTCCTTCATCGAGATGAACAGGAGTGCCCCGTTGTCCCGGCCCTTCTGCCCCAGTCTCCAGGCTGTGGCCACCCGCACCGAATAGTCCTCCATGCTCGGTAGTAAGCACGCCGGCCAGATCCGTTACCCGCGCCTGGAGCTTGGGAACATCAAGCGCACGGGCACCGGATGCCAGCAATAAGAGAACCAGGCCGGCGCCGGCCAATGTCAGGCGTGTTCTATTAGACATCGCTCACTTGCCGAAGTTCACTACCGGCGGCTTCTCGCTGCCCGGCGTACTCTGGAAATACTGCTTCTCGTTGAAGCCGAAGGACTTTGCCACGATAACGGCAGGGAACTGCTTGATCCGGGTGTTGTAGGCCTGCGCGCTTTCGTTGAACCTCTTCCGCTCTTGCGCGATCCTGTTCTCGGATCCTTCGAGCTGGCTCTGCAGTTCGAGAAAGTTCTGATTGGCCTTGAGGTCCGGATATCTTTCAACTACCAGCATCAGCCGTGAAAGGGCGCTCGACAGGCCTGCTTGCGCCTGCTGGAACTTTTGAAACTCAGCCTGATTGTTCAAGATGTCGGGGGTTACCCGGACGGAGCCCACCTGGGCACGGGATGCCGTAACCGTCTCCAGCACTTCGCTTTCATGCGCGGCATAGCCCTTTACGGTCGCCACCAGGTTGGGGATCAGGTCGGCACGGCGCTGGTAGACATTTTCCACCTGCGCCCATTGCTGGCTGACTTCCTGCTCTTTGGCCACGATGTCGTTGTAGGTGCCCTGGATGGCAAAGCCGATGATCAGAACCAGGACCACGATTATGCCCAAACCTATGAGCAAGCCCTTTTTCATTCTACCCTCCTCGGTTTTGCTAAATTTGAATCACTATCATAGCAGTTGATACGCAGGCATCCGATTCCCCCGATATTCGGCCGGCCACAACCGTACCACGGATTATACGAATCGCGCCGGAAAAAGGTTGTTTAGAGATAAGACCAAGGCCGTATTGGGTGATTTCACAATTACGATGACGTGTTTGTGTCGCCCCGTCAGCAACAAGCTCCATTCCGGGTGTGGTCGATTACTCGGATCTCCCTGCGATTGCCGGGGGAAAGCCCAGGACTCGGACTGACAAACATGCGGTTACTCGCGGACCCGAAACTCCTGCATGAAGCTGCGGACCCGGGCGACATCGGTCGCGAGCAGGCTGAATTCCGGCGGCCGGAGCTCGCCGCCCATAAAGCACCTCTCGTTGCGAGACTTCATGGATCCCTCGATGGTCGTCAATGCGGCGACGCGCAGCTCTTTGGCCCCGCCCGGTCGAGGATCCTGCTGAAATTCCGTTCGTTGATCCCGCCTCCGGGCATGATGACGATGACGCGATTCCCGGCTTTGTGGACGAGATCGGAAATCAGGTCGAGGCCCTCCAGCGCGCTGCTCTGCTGCCCGGAAGTGAGAATGCGGTCGATGCCGACTGAAATCTGGTTCTCCATGGCCTCGCAGGGGTCGCGCGACATGTCGAGTGCACTGTGGAACGTGACCTTCATCGGCTTGGCCAGTTCGGTCAGTGCGCGGGTGTGCGGTCTGTAGACCGTGCCATCCGGATTGAGGATGTCCGATCACAACATCGTCGGCAACCGATTCCCCTGCCGTTTCAATGTCGAGGTTCATGATTTCAAATTCGGTCGCAGAGTAGCAGAAGTCTCCCCCCCGGGGACGGATCATGACATGCCAGCCTATGTGCAGGAAGTTCCGGGCAGCCCGTATCGATGCCGCGCCTGGTGTCGTGCCTCCCTCGAGCAGATTTGCGCACAGCTCCACCCGGTCTGCGCCTCCCTCCTGGGCGGCGAATGCGCCCTCAACCGATTCGACACAGACTTCCGGCAATCTTTAAAACCGGTAAAACCCGGCAGGCTTCCCGGTTATGCCGCAGCTTCAGACAACGGATGGCCTTCCTGCCGAGTGCCTTTGTGTCTCTGACCCACTTGAAGCGGAGGAGAGAGGGCAGCCAATTATCGCCATTACAATCATTTGCAGTTCGGCTGAAGATTTTTGCCTTGCGGGACCCCGGCTGAAGGGCAGATCACTATCCGCGCGCTTCCGGGGACAGTTCCCGGAGGGACTGTCCCCTTCAAGCATGACTAGTTGGTCTTGGGATTTCCTTCGATGTCGAGGATCACGATCGGCCCGAAGCCGGTCGCCTTCAGCGGCGCTTCGATGCTGGCGCGGTCGCCGACGATAACCATCGAGATGTGGTCGGGGTCGATGTACTGCTTCGCAACCCGCAGCACGTCTTCCTTGGTGATGGCGGCGACTGCCGCACCATACTTCTGGTAATAGTCGTCCGGCAGACCCTGTTGCCACAGCGACGCGATTGCGCTGTTGATGGCGGTCACCGAGGCGAACTGGCCCGGGAGCCGCTGCACGAGCGCATCCTTGGCCATGGTCAGTTCCTCGTCCGTAACCGGGCGGCTGCCGGCGATGCCGCGAAACTCCTTCATGAACTCGATGAGCGACGCGTCGGTCTTCGCCGTTTGAACGTCACCCCCCGCGCGGAAAGGCCCGGGGCCCCGGCCGAAGGAGAATCCCGAGTTTACTCCGTAGCTGTAGCCCTTTTCCTCCCGGATGTTGGCATTGAGCCGCGACTGGAACATCCCGCCGAGCATGAGGTTCATCACCTGGATCGCGTAGAAATCGGGAGTGCTGCGCGGCGGCCCGGGATGGCCGATGGCCAGGGTCGATTGTGCGGCGCCGGGTTTGTCGACGATGTAGATCGTCGCCGGCCGCGCCGCCGGCAGCGCCGGATAGGAGAAGGCCGGTTTCGCTCCTCCGGCAGGCCAGGCCGCCAGCGCCCTGTCGATCGTCGTTTTCACGGCAGCCTGCGTAACATCCCCGCTCACGACGATCAGAGCCCGCCCGGGCTGGAAATAGGTCTTGCAGAAGGAGGCGATTTCATCGCGCGTGATGGCGCGGTATGACTCCTCGGTCACGTTCTGGCCATACGGATGTGAGGTGCCGTAGAGGACCCGGGGAAACACGCGCGCGGCGATCGAGCCCGGCTGTGCCTTGGCCTGGGTCAATGCCACCAGCCGCTGCGCGCGGATCCGCTCGAGCGCGTCCGCCGGAAAGGTCGAGTTCAGCAGCATGTCGGCCAGTATCTCGAGCGTGGCGCCGAACTTCCCGGCCGTCGATACGAAGCTCATCGATCCGGTTTCCGTCCCGATCCCGACGCTCACGCTGGTACCCAGCAACTGCAGCGCACTCGACAGTTCCTCGCCGTTGCGCGACTTCGTCCCCTCGCTCATCATGGCAGCCGCAATGCCTGCCAGCCCGCGGCGGTCAACCGCCTCGAACTGGCACGAGCCGCCCAGGATCGTCAGGGAAAACGATACCAGCGGCAGATCGTGCTTTTCCGAGACGATCAGCTCGGCGCCGTTGGCAAGCGTGGTTCTGCTCCACGCCGGGACGTGTAACTCCGGAGTCTTGCCCGGCGGCGGGATTTTGCTGCGGTCGAGAGCCTGCCGGGCGAGCAGCGGCGGAGACAGGAGAGCCAGGACCACGCAGGAACAGAGCAACATACCGGCGGATCTGGAATACGGATTTTTAGGTTTCATGGCTGCACCTCCGGGCGTGATGTTTTTCCGGCCGTGACATTCCTGCTTTGTGCCGGCTTGGATGCCTGATCGACCTTGCCGGTGGGCACGACGCTCAGGACGACCCGGCCGCTCGTCAGATACTTGTTGGCCACCCGCCTGACGTCGGCGGCAGTGACGGCCTGCGACTTCTGATAGTCCGTCCGGAAACGCCCGGCATCGCCGTGGAAACCGGCGCCGTCGCACAGCACCATGGCTTTGCCGAGGTTGGACTCGAGGCCGCGCATGAAAGCCAGTTCCTCGCCCGCCAGGGCTTTCCTGATTTCCTCGTCCGTCGGACCTTCGCTCTTCAGTTTCTCGATGACGGCATCCGCCGCCCCCTCGAGATTGGTGAGCGTATGGTCGGGCCGGGGGACGATCATGATGCGGAACTCGCCGACGTCCTCGTTCGAGCCCTGATATGCCGACACCGACGCCGCGGCCTGCTGATCATAGACCAGCGCCTTGGTAAGCCGGGTCGTGCGCGGGCCGGCGAGGATGGCGCCCAGGACGGCGAGCGCATACTGATCTTCGTTTTTTTCGCCTACGGTCGGCCACTGGATATAGAGGCGCGGCACCTGCACGCGATCCTCATACACCAGCCGCTGCTCGGAAGCCAGTGTGACAAGAGGCGCCGATGGGCGTGCGACCGGCTTGCCCCGCGGGATGTCGCCGAAATACCTGCTGACCCACGGCTTCGCCTGAGCGGCGTCGAAGTCTCCGACGATCGCCACAATGGCGTTGTTGGGAGCGTAGTACAACCGGAAGAAATTCTTGGTGTCCTCTTCGGACGCCGCCGAGAGATCGGCCATGCTGCCGATCACATCCCAGGAATACGGGTGGGAAGCAGGATAAGTCGTCTGCGACAGGATCTCGTTGACCCGGCCGTACGGCTGGTTATCCACGCCCTGGCGGCGTTCGTTTTTGACGATGTCCCGCTGCGCGTTGAGCTTGACGATGTCGAGCTTGTCGAGCAGGAATCCCATCCTGTCCGACTCCAGCCACAGCGCCGACTCGAGGTAGTTGGAGGGCACAATCTCGAAGTAGGTGGTGCGGTCGTTGGAGGTCGTGCCGTTGTTGCTGCCGCCCACCCCCTCGGTCAGCTTGTCGTGCAGGCCGTAGGGCACGTGGCCCGAGCCGGTGAACATGATGTGCTCGAACAGGTGGGCGAAGCCGGTGCGGCCAGGCAGTTCGTTTTTGGACCCAACGTGGTACCAGACATTGACCGCTACCGTCGGCGTGGTGCGATCGACCGACAGGATTACAGTCAGGCCGTTGGGGAGCGTATAGGTTTCAAACGGGATCCGGATCACAGCGGCCCCGGCGCCGGGGCCGGCTGCCGGCGGCTTCTGGACCGCGGCGCAGCAGGCCAGCGCCAGGATGGCGATCGGGATGATCTTGCGACCGGTGGTGAACACGGTTGTTTGTCTCCTTTCGGAAAGCCGGGGAGTTCCGGACGAAACATGACTGCAACGTACGATGCGCTTACTCTCCACCTTGAGAGTATCACGGAATTCGGGATCAGGCTACGCAACTCCGGGATTGCACGTCAACCTGGAAGCCCGGTGCGCGAGCGCCCGGGAGTCGCATGGCCTGTCCGGGGAATATGCGGTGGAGGTGCGCCGGTACCCGATAAGATCGAGCTGGAAACGTTTTCATCACTTCCGACGGGTAGATATGGTAGTATTGCATCAGTATGGTAACAAAAACCAAGATTACTTTTACTTTGGATGAACAGACCATTGCCCGGCTAAATGATTCGGCCCAACGCCTGGGGATTCCCAAGAGTGCAGTGGTGCGCGAAGCCATAGGAGATTACCACGCCCGCATCGGGAAGATGAGCGAGGTCGAGCGCCGGCGCATGCTGGCAGATTTTGACCGGCTCGTACCGAAGATCCCCCTCCGCCCTCTGGAGCAGGTGAAAAGGGAACTTGCCGGGATAACAAAAGCCCGGCGATGCGGCGGCCGCAAGTGCACGGAGAGGCACCCCCTTTGATCGTCGTGGATACCTCGGTTCTGATAGACGCTCTCACCGGGCCGAAACGGTCTGCACCCATGCTGCGGATGGCGATCGAAAAAGGGGAACGTCTGCTGCTCCCGTCGCTGGTTCTGTATGAATGGCTTCGAGGGCCGCGCCTGACATCGGAACTCGAGGCGCAGGAAGCGTTGTTTCCCGCAAAAGCCGCGGCGCCTTTTGGAGTCGCGGAGGCAATCGTGGCATCCCGTCTGTACCGGGCTATTTCGCGGACCCGGGGCCGCGAAATCGACATCGCCATCGCTGCGGTGGCAATTTCGAGAGATGCAGATCTGTGGACTCTGAACTCTGGTGATTTTGCCGATATTCCGGGGCTTCGCCTTTACTTCTCCATGTAACCTCGAACGAGCTAACCCCTCAGCGGGATGCTGCCTGTAACGCATCCGACGCTCTGCATCGCTGCCACTCGTGGGAGAAAGTATGCGGGGAGTTGCTGGTGACCTATAATAGCGGCATCATGCATGCCGGGAGGCCGGGATGGGGACAAGGCTGCGTTGGGGCATTCTGGGAACCGGAAACATTGCGCGTCAGTTCGCACAGGGGATGACTTCGGCAAAACGATGCGAATTGGCTGCCGTTGGCTCGCGATCCCGGTATTCAGCACAGGCCTTTGCAGAGGAGAACACTGTACCTCGATTCTATGGCTCCTACGAGGAGGTCATCGCCGACGGCGGCATCGACGTCGTGTATGTTTCCCTGCCGAATGCGATGCACCACGAGTGGACGATCCGGGCGCTGCGCGCCGGGAAGCACGTGCTGTGTGAAAAGCCCATCGCGGCAACCCGGGAAGAGGCCGCGGAAATGTTCGCCGTGGCACGCAAGAGCGGGCGAATTCTGGTCGAGGCTTTCATGTACCGGTCGCACCCGCTGACTGCCGCCTGGCTCGAGGAAGTCCGTGGCGGCGCGATCGGCGAGCCGCTCCTGGTCCGCTCCAGCTTCTGCTTCCGCACACGCCAGACGGAAGGGAACATCCGCTTCAATCCGGCACTGGCCGGCGGCGCGCTGATGGATGTCGGATGCTACTGCATCAACCTGTCACGGCTCGTAGCCAACGCTGAACCGATTTCAGTGACGGTAAGCGCAAAGCTGTCCGAGAACTCCATCGACGAGATAGCATCCGGTACGCTGCGGTTTGCCGGCGGTCTCATAGCCTCTTTCAGTTGTGGGATGACGGTGCATGCGGACAATACCGCGTCGATCTGCGGCACCCGCGGCTATATCGAAGTGCCGGTGCCGTGGAAACCGCCGATGCATGGAGCAACCTACGTTCTGTCGACATCGGTTCCTCCGCAGATGGATGCCAGGGCAAAACTGGCCGTCGGGCTGCCGGGTTCGACTCCCAGGCATGTCCGTACGGTGGATGCTCCGGGGTCTTTGTACTCGCTGGAAGCCGACGATATGGCCGCAGCAGTCCTGGATGGCGCAGATCCCGCCATCCCCGAATCCGATTCCCTCGGCAACATGGCCGTGCTCGACGAACTGCGCCGCCAGATCCGGGAATCTATAGCTCATCACCCGGGATGTTTCCTTGTCGGCTGAGAGATGCTGAGAGGCGGCCGAAGGATATGCGACAAAAGCGGGCTTTGCTTGGGGGGGGTACGCCCATTGCCGCATAGTATTTGGTGAGAAGAATCCAGGATGGATCTGGTGATTAATCAGCCGGATTGATTCTTCATCGGGGCTGACGGGCCGCCAGCGGGTAGGCCCGACCGTCAGCCCGGCATGAGGATAGAAAAATCGACCCCGACTGCGATACCAATCCCGTTACCGAGGGCCTGGTCAAATCGAGACGTTTTTCCATTGCAGTCCTGTTCTTTGGTTGCGGCCATCGGCCGCGCTGTGGTACCCATGTCCCATATTTACGGCTGTTCACTCGAAAAAGGGGGGGAAACCGTGAGACGCCTATGCCCCGTTCACCACGTCTTATTCGTCCTGGCGCTGGTCCTTTTAGCACTCATTGCCTGCCCGAAGATGGCCACCGCGCAGTTGACGGCGCCGGAAAAATTCCTGGGATTCAAGCCCGGCGCAGACTACAAACTCGCCAGCTATGTCCAGGCCGCCGGCTATTTCGATCACCTCGCTTCCCAGACCGGCCGGATGCGGGTCTTCGATATGGGACCCACTCCCATGGGAAAGCGAATGAGGTATGCCGTCATATCTGCAGAGGAAAACATCAAGGACCTGGACCGCTACAAGGAAATCGCTGCGAAGCTGAGTCTTGCGCGCGGCGTCCGGCCTGCCGAGGCGGAACGCCTGGCCGCCGATGGCAAGGCGATCGTGTGGATCGACGGCGGCCTGCACGCCACTGAATGCGCCCCGGCGCAGCACCTGATTCAGCTGGCGTACGACCTGGTTGCGGGAGAAGACGAAACCACCCGGCGCATCCGCGGAAATGTCATCGCGCTGCTGGTGTTCCCGAATCCCGACGGTATGGATCTGGTGGCCGAATGGTACATAAAGAATGTCGGCACGAAGTATGAAACCAGCTCTCTGCCGTGGCTCTACAACAAATACATCGGACACGACAACAACCGCGACTCCTACAACGCCAGCCAACTGGAAACGCAGAACATCAGCCGTGCCCAGAATCACGAGTGGTTTCCCGAGGTCGTATACAACCATCACCAGACAGCACCCTTTCCGACCCGCATCTGGATCCCTCCCTATGGTGAGCCGGCCAATCCCAACAAGCCCGCGCTGGTGATCCGCTGGGAAAACCTCATCGGTGCGGCCATGGGAAAAGCATTCGATGAGGCGGACAAGCCGGGCGCCATTTCCCGTGCTTCCTTCGATGCGTGGTATCCGGGCTTCATGACCCAGGTCGTGACCACGCACAACATACCATCGATCCTGACGGAAACAGCTCTGTATCGTTATGCGACGCCCCGGGAGTACAAGCTCGCGGATTTTCCCGAGGCCTATCGTGATCTCACCAAGTCCGCTTTTTACCCGAATCCGTGGAAAGGGGGCTGGTGGCGGCTCGGCGATGCGGTCGATTACTGCCTGACCGCGTCCAAGGCGGTGCTTGATGTCTCGGCGCGCTACCGCCGCGACCTTCTCCTGAGCAAATACAAAATTGCATCGGGCATCATCGCAAAATACAGGAGCGAACCGCCGTTCGGCTGGATCGTTCCGCGAGAACAGGCGGACAGCGGGGCAACAATCCGGATGCTGGAAAAACTGATGCTCCTCGGCGTCGAGGTGTACGCAACGCGCGAGCCGGTCTCCCACGAAGGCAGACAGTACCCTGCAGACACCTATTTCATCCCGGTAAGCCAGCCCTTCGGCATGTACGTGAAAACGATGCTGGAAACACAGAACTATCCGGACCTGCGCAAATATCCTGCCCTCTGGCAGGGAATCCCGAGCCCGGTCAGGGTCGACACCGCTCCGCTTCGTCCCTACGATGTCGCAGGGTGGACCATGCCGATCCAGATGGGAGTGGACTGCCAAGAGCTGAAGCAGCCCGCCGGCTTCCAGACCGAGCAGCTTTCGGCAGTGCAGTCCTCCCAGGGAATCGTTTCCGGGACGGAAGGTTCCTCCTGGATCTTCAGCGCGGCCGACAGCAACTGCTTTATCGCAGCAAACCGCATCCTGGCAGCCGGCGGAAAAATGAGCCGCGCCGTCGAGACCTTCCGCGCAGGCGGCATGATCGTTCCGGCAGGCGATTTTATCGCCGGCGGGCTCACTCCCGACAGGATGGCCGGCATCGCTCGCGGCACACATGTATCGATGATGCGAGCAAACGTGCCGACGAAAACCCGGGAGGTGAAAGCGCCGCGCATCGGCCACTACAAGCCCTGGACGGCGAGCATGGATGAAGGCTGGATCCGGTGGCTGCTCGAGCAGTACGAATTCCCCTATCGATCCCTGCACGATGCGGATTTTCGGGAAGGCAAGCTGAACGCCAAGGCCGATATCATCATCCTCGCAGACATCAGCGCCCGCTCGATCCTAAACGGCAACCAGGAAGGTTCCATGCCGCCTGAATACGTGGGAGGCATGACGGAAGCAGGAGTCCGGAACCTGAGGGAATTTGTCGCCGCGGGCGGCACCCTGATCTGCAACAGCAGTTCCTGTGAGCTCGCGATCCAGATTTTCAGCCTGCCGGTGGAAAATGCCCGGCCGGCTGCCGTTAAAAAGGGGTTTTATGTCGCCGGATCACTGGTCAGGATGAACTACGATATTTCGCAGCCGGTCGCCTACGGCATGAGAGAAAACGGCGCGGCGTTCATATCCGGGGGAATGCTGTTCGAAATCGGCCCTTCGGCCTCCGGCGTCCGCGTGGTCGCTCGGTATCCCGACGAGCCGTTGCTTCTCAGCGGGTACATGGAGCACGACGAGCTCGTGCGAGGCAAACCGACTGTCCTCGATGTGTCGTACGAAAAAGGGCGAATCATCCTGCCCGGATTCAACTTTCACAATCGGGGGCAGGCGCACGCCACGTTTAAGCTGCTGTTCAACGCGCTGTTGTATTGACCCCGGTCCTCAGCGCGCGGTCAGGCTCAGCTCGGCCGCACTCAAGCCGGGAGCCGTGGCTTTTACCGATATCTTCCCCGCGGCCGCCGTCGCCTGCAAAATGGCGAGGCCGCGTCCCTGGTAGGCCTTGTGCACGGCGTCCTTGCAGTCTTCCGTACTGTTGAGATCGCCGTTGCCCAGGCCCAGGATGATCGCCGGCCCTTGAACTTCGAATGTCACCGGCAAATCGGCGTTTGCAACCCGTACGCCCTGCGCGTCCACGATCCTGAATTCGATGTGGCTGATGTCCTTCCCGTTCGCCTGCAGTTCGGTCACGTCGGGGTGCAGTTCGATCCGGCGCGCTTCAGCGGCGGTTTTTAGGACAAACTCTGCCGCAGGCTTGCCGTTTCGGTACCCCACCGCCTTCAGCGTTCCGGGTTCAAAGGGGATCTCCCAGGTCAGGACACCCTCGGTGGCGTCCGTGAGGCGACGGGTGCCGACGGCCCTTTCGTTGAGCATCAACTGCACTTCCTGGCAGTTCGTATAGCAGGAGACGGCAATGGCCGCATTCGCCGTCCAGTTCCAGTGTTCCTCCGCTCTTGGGCCGCGAGGCCTGGCGCCTCCGCCGCCGGGCGCCGCGCAGAGGTAGGCCATCGGTGTTTCACTCCACAGGCTTTGCCGGAACCAGGCGCCGGGCTTCTTATATCCGCACAGATCCAGGAGGCCCGCGCCGTTGGCACGGTTCGGGAAAGCACGCGCTTCACCGAGATAGTCGATCCCGGTCCAGAGGAACTGCCCGGCCACATAGTCGTTGTCGCGCACAACCGCCCAGTTTCCGAACTGGTGGCCGTTTTCGCTGCCGAAGATGAACCGGCGCGGATAGCGCTCGTGATCCTGGGAGTAGCGGGATTCCTGATAGTTGTATCCGACGGCGTCGAGCATTTCCGCCAGTCCGACCGCATCCGACATCGCCAGGCTCGCCAAGCCAGCGGTCACAGGACGGGTGCCGTCCATTTTTTTTACGGCGTCGATCAGCGGTCCTGCGTATTTGACCAAGTTCTGCGCGGGCGGATTCTCCGGCCGGTAGCCCTTTTCGAGCACCGGGTGGGAGAACGGGTCGTTGGGGTAATCGATCTCGTTGCCGATGCTCCATAGGATCACGCTGGGGTGATTCCGGTCGCGGCGCACCATGTCGCGGATATCGGTGACGGCCCAGTCGGCGAAGATTTCTCCATATCCAAACCGGCTGGGGATCCCCGCATTCCAGCCGCTGACCCACTTGTTTTTGGGAGGAGTGAATTCGTCGAAGGCTTCGTCTTTCACGAGCAGGCCGATGCTGTCGCACAGATCCAGCAGCTCTGGGGCCGGCGGGTTGTGGCTGGTGCGGATGGCGTTGACTCCTAGGTCCTTCAGCGCGCGCAGGCGCCGTTCCCAGACCTTGTCCGGCACGGCGGCGCCCAGGCTTCCGGCGTCGTGATGAACGCAGACGCCCTTGAGTTTGAGTGGGATGCCATTGAGGAAAAAGCCCTTGTCTGGATCGAACCGGATTGTCCGGATTCCGAAGCGAGTGGATGTCTCGTCTACCGGCAGGGGACCGGCGTTGAGCCGGCTTCGGACCGTGTACAGCGCGGGCGATTCGATCGACCACAGCAGCGGATCAACGATTCGGATTTCCTGGACCAGAGTCTTCGGCACATCCGCTTCCGCGGACCCCGGCGTGGTCAGGGTCCCCGCGATGCGCCCATCGGCTGCGACAATATCCGATTGAAGAGCAAACTCACGGCTTCGCCCCGAACCGTTTTCGATTGTGGTTTCCACCCGGACCACCGCGGAGTTCCGTTCGATCTCGGGGGTGGTGACATAGGTGCCCCAGAGGGGAATGCAAAGCGGATCAGTGATGCGCAGGCGCACGTGGCGGTAAATGCCTGATCCGGTGTACCAGCGGGAGTCGGCGAACCGGGTGTGATCGACGCGGACGGCCACGACGTTGTCCTCGGAACCGAATCGCACGTGCGGTGTCAGCTTGCACTCGAAACTCGAATATCCGAAGGGCCGTCCCCCGACGAAATGCCCATTGACCCAGACCTCGGCATAGGCGTAGACGCCGTCGAACTCGATGGCGACGGACTTGCCTTTGCGCGCGGGGTCCAGGCGGAAATGTTTGCGATACCAGCCGAGGCCGCCCGGGGCGTAGCCGTTGCCGCTGCCGTATTCGGCGCTGAAGGGCCCTTCGATGCTCCAGTCGTGCGGTACATTCAGCCGCCGCCAATGCGAGTCGTCGAAGGACGGCATGGCGGCGGAGGCGAAATCTCCGCGGCTGAAGAGCCAATCGGCATCGAAATCCAGGTGCGTCCGCGCCGGAGGTGCTGCAGAACCCGGCGCAGGGCTGCCGGAGCGCAGATCAAAGGATGCGCACTGGCATGCAAGCAACAGCACCGAGACGGCCCGGACGCAATTCCTCAGGTTGAGCTTCATTCTCGCCTCCTCTTCTTACTCATGACCGCGAGCGCGCGCCGGCGCGCTTCGGCGTGGTTGACGACCGGATCCGGATAATCGCGCCCAAGCCGGATGCCGGAATCTGCCAGGATGCCGGATGGCGCATCCCATGGCCGGTGAATCCATCTCGCCGGCAGGCGCGCCAATTCGGGAACCCAGCGGCGGATGTAATCCCCGCCGGGATCATGCTTCTCCCCCTGCCCGACCGGATTGAAGATGCGGAAATAAGGGGCTGCGTCGGTTCCCACTCCGGCCGACCATTGCCATCCCCCGTTGTTGGCCGCGGGGTCCCCGTCCACAAGCTGCTGCATGAACCATCGCTCTCCCTCCCTCCAGTCGATCAGCAGGTCCTTGACCAGAAACGAGGCGACGATCATCCGTGCCCGGTTGTGCATCCAGCCGGTGTGCAAGAGTTGACGCATGCCCGCATCCACGACCGGATATCCCGTCAGGCCCTGCTGCCACGCTTTCAGACTCGCAGCGTCTCTGCGCCATCGAATGCCTCGAAATGCCGGGCGAAAGGCAGTCTGCAGCACATGCGGGAAGTGAAAGAGAACCGCCATGTAGAACTCACGCCAGATCAACTCGTTGATCCATGTCTCTGCACCCTTCCCCGCGCTTGTGCCTGGGGCGGCGGACTCCATTGTCGTGCTCGCGAGCGCCAGCGCCTCCCGGACGGAAACCATCCCGAACCTGAAATAGGGGGAAAGCATCGAAGTCCCTGACTCGTCCATTCGGTCGCGCCCGGCCGCATACGCGAAGATAGGGCCCGCCATGAATTTTTTCAATCGCCGGCGCGCTTCGCTTTCGCCGGGAGCAAAGTCGCAGGGTTCTTCGGCTTCAGGAACGCCTTCGGAAGGAAGGCGCTCGGGCATTTCGAGCCTTCTCGGGGCCGGCAGGGCCTCCCGAAGTACGGGCCATGCGAGCGATTTCCATGTTCTGCTGAAGGGGGTGAAGATGGTGTAAGGCTTGCCGTCGGACTTGCACACGCTTGCGGGGTGATGGACCGTCACTCCCGGGCAGAGTCGTAAAGGCAGGTGTGCTCCCACCCCGGCATCGCGGCGGCGCGCATAAGGGCTGTATTCCTCCTCAGCGCAAATCACTGCCGCACCGCTTTCCTGGACAACCGCGGCGAGGACGCTTTCAGGGGAACCCCGGCGGACGATCAACCTGCCGCCACTGGCGCGCAAATCGCCGTCCAGGGCGCGCAGGCCGCCGAACAGGAATGCTTTTCTTCGCAGCGCCCTCCGGTGTGACGCCGATTCCAATATGGCCGGATCCAGGATGAAGAGAGGGATCACTCCTGCTCCCCGTGTCAGGGCCTCCTGCAATGCCCGGTTGTCATGAAGGCGCAGGTCCCTCCGCACCCACCATATCGCGCAACCTTCTGCCCGACTCCCTGAACTTGATTTCTTCACAAAGCCATCCTCTATTCCGTACGGTGAGCGGGTGCCGATCAGTAAGCGCGGGCCCATCCGTAAACGCGGGCTTTGCCCCGCGCGCTTTAAGCCCGGCATCTCATGAGTCAAAAGTGGACGGGCCAAAGCCCGTCCTCACCCCCCAAATCCCTCTTGCGCCATCTCTTTATTGCGGTACGCGGGTTGTGTGGACGACCGGCACGTGCTTGCGAATAAACCCGCGGCGGATTCTGCGAATCCATCGCAGTCCTCCGATATGCCCTCGATCAAGCAACAATCGCTTACGGTTCGCGTCCTGCTGGTGGACGACCACGAATACGTGCGTCGGGCATTGGCGGAATTCCTGCTGCTTTTCTCCCCTCGAATCGATCTGGTAGGCGAAGCCGGCGACGGTGAAACGGCGCTGGCGATGACACGCACTACCCAGCCGGACGTGGCAATCATGGATATCGGCATGCCCGGCATGAAGGGAATCGAGGTCACGAGGCACATCACGCGCGAGCATCCGAGGGTGAAAGTGATGGGTCTCTCCAACTTCTCGGAAGGCGAGAAAGTCGGAGCCATGATTTCAGCCGGGGCTGTGCGATACCTGCACAAAACCGTACCGCCGGAGATCCTGATCGAGGCGATTCTCGCCTGCGCATCGCGGGATTGAAACTCCCGCCCTCCGGAGGCGCGCGTTCCCGAATGGGGCAACCCGCGGTGTCCTCAGTCGTGTTTCAGGAACGTGCCTTTTCGATATTCCTCGAACGCGACTTCCAGTTCCTCCTGCGTGTTCATAACGATCGGGCCGTACCATGCCACCGGCTCGCCGAGGGGCTTGCCCGCGACCAGGAGGAAACGAACCGCGCTCTCCTTTGTGGTGACCAGGATTTGATCGCCCTCGCGCTCATACAATACGACGTTTTCCGGGCCGATCTGGCATTCCCGCTTGAAATCAAAATACCCGGCTCCGACGACATCATGTTTGTAGGCGTTTCGCTCTTCGTCGAAATACGCCTTGCCCTCGGTGACATAGGTGAAGACGGTATATCCTGCCTTCACAGGGTGCCGGAAGCTCGAGTTGGCGGGAATGGATATATCCACATACTCGGGATCCGTGACGATGTCCTGCACGGGACCTTGCACGTCGTTGATTTTACCGCAGATGATTCGGGCTCTGGCCCCTTCGGGGAGGGGGATTTCGGGAATCTGGCGCCCCTCCACTTCCCGGTACCGCGGCTCCATCATCTTCTGGGAAGCGGGCAGGTTTGCCCAGAGCTGGAAACCCCACAGCCGGTTCTGTTCATCCCCCCGGGGCATCTCCTGATGGATGATGCCGCTGCCCGCCGTCATCCACTGCACGTCCCCCGAGCGGATCACGCCGCTGTTACCCATGCTGTCGCCGTGATCCACCTCCCCGTTCAGGACATAAGTGATGGTCTCAATCCCCCGGTGCGGATGCCATGGGAATCCCGGCAGGTATTCCGCGGGATTGCCGGAGTGGAAATCGTCGAAAAGCAGGAACGGGTCCAGCTGCGGAACCTCGTGGAAACCAAACCCCCTCTTGAGGTGGACTCCGGCTCCCTCTCGTGTTGCCCTGCTTCTCAGGATCTTCCCGATGCGCCTGTTGACGGTCATTTGCCCCTCCGTGTCGGAAGTGGATTCCTAAGCACCTCATTGCATTCTCGGATGATTGCCGGGCGAATGCAACCGGCTTGTAGCAGCAACAGGGGTGCGGAGGTGCTATAATTCGCCCTCGCCATGACCCGACATTCTCTCCTTCCCGGATCGCGAAAGCCTGCGAAGCCGTTCTGGCGCCGCTGGAAGTGGATCGGATTGGCTCTTTTCGCGGCGGCGGTCCTGTTGCATTCCCGGCTGCCGGGGATCGTAATCGCCATCTGCTACCTGTGGGGCATTGCGGCGATCGCGAACCTCCTCTTTTTTGCGGGGAGGTACCTTCGGGACAGGCTTTTCTGGCGCGTCCGGAACCGGCTGCTTGCGTCCTTTGTTTTCGTAGGCCTGATTCCTATTGTCGTACTTTTCTGGCTTGTGTTCCTGTCGTCATACATTCTGCTCGGCCAGCTGGCAGCGACCTATTTTTTCACCTCCCTCCGGGAGCTGCAGGGGGAGGTTTCCAAGATCAATGGCGAGATTGCAGGCTTCCTTCCTTCCGGCCCGCCTCCTGTTTCGTTCGCATCGGATGCTGCGCGAATTCTCAGCGCGCACGCGGATCTATTCCCACGCGCCGCGGCCAGGCTGTTGAAATCAGGCGCCGGCCCGCTGTTTGAGATCGTGGAAGTGTCTGATCCGACAGGCGTCGTGAAAAAGGAAGGCCCGGTTCCTGCGGGCCTCTGGCTTGGCGGCAATCATGATTTCGACGGCGTTCTGGTGGACGAACAGAAGGTCCTGATCACCAGCCTGAAGCCGGTCCGGCAGGAGCCGGGATATTACCTCGAGGTAACCGTCCCGTTGGATGTTGTGCTCGAGCAGAGGCTCGCGCGCGAGAAATCCCTCTATCTGGCGATCCTGGGAAGGGGCAACACGACGGTCCGGATTACGGGGACCGCTGTTAAGGTAGATATTCAGGATGACGATCCGGCCAGGCAGGCGGAGGCGAATACAGAGGCTGAACGGCTGGTCCGGGAAATGGTAGCGTCAAGCAGCAAAGATACGCGATGGATGATTGCCTTCGGCACAGTGCTGGATGGTCTGAAATACGGCACGGGTGAGAAGGGTTATGCCGCTCTGGTCCTGCTGCGTGTTCCGCTCGCTGTCCTCTACCATAACTTTCTCTCGCCAAGTGACTTCCAGGGTCAGTTCATCCTCAAGGCGGTGTATGTGCTTGCCGGTGTGTTCGTGTTCGTCGAGATTATCTCGCTCATCATCGGCATTACGATCAGCAGGCGCGTAACCCGTTCCGTGCACGACATGGTACAGGGCACATTAGCGCTTCAGAGCGGTGACCTACAGTATCGGATCCCGGTGCGGCGCAAGGATCAGCTCGGCCATCTGGCCCAGAGTTTCAATCAAATGAGCGAAGCGATCACCCGGCTGTTGGAGGAGGTGAGCGAGAAGAAGCGGCTGGAGCAGGAACTGGAGATCGCCCGGGACGTCCAGGCCACTCTTTTCCCGAAGCAGCTGCCGCACCCGCGCGGCATGGCCGTTTTCGGCGGCTGCGAACCGGCACGCACGGTGAGCGGGGACTATTATGATTTCATCGTGGAAGATGAAGCGCGGCTGCATATCGTAATCGGCGACATCAGCGGCAAGGGGATTTCGGCCGCGCTGCTCATGGCGAACCTGCAGGCGGCGATGCGCAGCCAGCTCCTCGCGGTGAAATCCGCGCTACCCTCCGAAATCGAAAAGAGCCTCGCCGCGGTCATGACACACCTGAACCAGCAGATCTATCTCAACAGCCCGCCTGAGAAGTATGCGACCCTGTTTGCCGGTCGCTACGACGCGGAAAACCGGCGCTTTAGCTATAGTAACGCCGGGCATCCGGCCTCGATCCTGATCAACGGATCCGAAGTAAGCCGCCTCGAGGCGACTGGCACGGTCCTGGGCCTGTTGCCCGATCAGACCTACGAAGCGCGGACGGTCGAGCTTAGTTCCGGCGCGCTGCTGGCGGTCTATACGGACGGCGTGACCGAAGCGGTCAACAGCGCAGATGAAGAGTTCGGCGAGACCCGGCTGATCGAAACCCTGCAAGAATACAAATCCCACGAACCGGAGGCCATTTACCGGCAGGTCGTAACCCGCGTACGTCAGTGGCAGGGAAGCCTGAAGCAGCACGACGACATCACTCTGATCATCGCCAAGGCGGTCTGAGGGCAGGGGAGGGCAGTGCCGGCATTGGGTCGAACCGAAGCAACCCGAATCGGCTCATGGTGATGCCGTAATATTAAGCCCAAAAACCGGGCTCAGGCTCGATTTTCGCCACTCGTTTTTGCATTTAAGAGCTACTCATCTTCAGCGGCGGCGCTATGAAGCCGCTTATTCGCGATAAAGCGGGGCTAAAATCAAGCGTGAGGGGTCTGTGGGGACGAGCTTTGCCCTCATGTGCTTGAGGAACCCGGCTTTCGGTTGGTCCGACCCCGACGGCTAGATGGATGGGCCCGTGGAGCTGAGTTTTGCCCTGATGCGCTTGCGAGGCCCGGCTATCGGCCGGTCCGGCCCCGACATGCACTCTATTTGCCGCTGCGGCCGCGGCCGGCGCTCGACGGCGGCACCAGGTTCTGCAGGCGCATGTAGGTCACGATGTTGCCGTAGTGCTCGTTGTTGTGGCTCGTGTTGTACATCAGAGCCGCGATCTTGCTCCGGTTGCCGGCTCGCTCCATCATGTTCGCCGGAGTCACGGCATCGAACGCCTTGGCGCACACCGCAGCCGAATCCGCCAGTGCCTTTTCCAGATCCGCCTTGCTCATCTTGTTGGCTGCCGATTCGTTGCTGTTGGGAGTATCGAGTCGGGGGGGCGCCTGCTGTCCCAGCACGGTCGAGCACATGCTGTTGTTGTCGTCCACGACGTGCGCGACCAGCCGGGCCCACGAACGGACCTCCGGAGTCGGCTGCCACGTGTACTTGTCCTCCGGAAACTGCGTCGCGGACGCTGCGATGAATCCCTGGATGCGCGTGTACATGTTCCTGACTTCCTCGACGAGCGTCGCGGGCTGCGCGGGTTGCTGCATCGCATAGGCGGTTCCGGCCAGGCCCGGGGCCGCCGGCTGCGGCGCAAGAAATGCGGTTGCAAGGACGACAAAACACCCAACTGCGATCCCAAGCTTCCTCATGGAACAACTCCTTTCGTCTCTGACACTCCGATATGGATACCCATGTATCCCTTTTGGCAAAAGGGTATCACGAGATCCACAACTTGCAACCTATTCTCGCTCCCCGGCGTTGTTCTCCGGCAACGCGGGGGGATGTCCGAGCCTGAGTTCGATGATGCGGCGCGCGCATCGATATGAACCCACTCGTGTGACTACATCAGCGCCAGAGCTTTGTTGTTTGCCCGGGATCTGGGAACGCCGTCGTCTCCTTCCTACAGTTCCACGGCCGGTTTGTTCCGGTAGGCGGAGCCCATGGCGCAGAGGCGTTCAAGGGTTGCAGAAAAGAGCTCAAATAGCTGTTTCAGGCGCTGGACATCCTTGATGACCCCCCGCGTCTGGAATCGCAGTTCGTCCACCCCATCGGGGAAGCGGGCCCCGAACCAGCCCTCGTCGTCCACCACCTCGAACCGGACCTCCGGCTGCTCCTGCAGGAGAGTCCGCAGCCGGTCGTCGGCGAACAGCCAGCGCAGGAGAGTCTCGTTGTTTCCCTTGATGACGAAGCCGCGGTCGAAATCGGGGACCCCGACCTCGACGTCCTGCATGCCCATGTGCTTGCCCAGCCCTGAGAACAGGCCTGCCCGATATACGAGGAACCGGAAGCCGTCGGAGTTGACGTAGGGCGCCCGCAGCCGGGTGTATTTGACGTGGGCGTTGCCGGCGTGCACGGTGTAAATATCCAGGGTCACGGACCACTCCCCGACGCTCGCCTGGACTTTATCGCCGCGCCAGAACCCGCCTTCGATGAAATGCGCTCCGATCTCGCTTGACAGCTGCCGCCAGATCTCTTCCTTGCTGGGGCCGAACAGTTGCCGCAATCCCATACAGCCTCGCATTATGTATACGCTGCGTGTCGAACGTGGATACGTAAACAGGCCTGAAAAGCCTGGAGTCACGAATGACACGAAATTATTTCGTAGTGCGCCCCACCCCCAGTACTCTTATCGGGCCCGGTGTTTGTTCCGCACCAAAAGGCGCCGCGCGCTGCAATAAGTCGTGCCCGGAAGCCTTCGGGCACGCCGCTGATCCCCTGACTCCCGAATTCTGACTTCTGACTCCTCCACGACTGGCGATTACCCGCCTGTTGCCGTGGCCGGCCGTTTGTCGCAGAAGAACGCGAACAGGGCCGGCAGCACGACCAGCGTCAGGATGGTCGAGGTGATCAGACCGCCGATGACCACGGTCGCGAGCGGGCGTTGCACCTCGGCGCCTGCAGCCGTGGCGACCGCCATGGGGATGAATCCCAGGCTGGCCACCAGCGCGGTCATCAGAACGGGCCGCAGCCGCACCGCCGCGCCGCTGGAGATCGCGTCTTCCATCGGCATGCCTTCCTGCAGCAGGCGGTTGATCTGGGACACCAGGACGACTCCGTTGAGCACCGCGACGCCGAACAGGGCGATGAATCCGACCGAAGCGGACAGGTTCAGATTGAGGCCGCGCAGCCACAGGGCTGCGATGCCGCCGACGCTGGCGAACGGCACGTTCAGCAGGATCAGCAGCGACTGCTTGACCGAGCCGAACGCGGAGAAGAGCAGGGCGAATATGATCAGGATGGCAGCCGGGACGACGACCGCCAGCCGCGACATCGCGCGCTGCTGGTTCTCGAACTGGCCGCCCCACGCGAAATAGTAACCCGGGGGGAGTGTCACTCCCGCCTCGATACGGCCGCGTGCCTCGGCTACGAAGCCCCCCAAGTCGCGGCCGCGCACGTTGCACTGGACGACGAGCCTTCTCTGACTGTCTTCGCGGTTGATGATCTCGGGCGCCTGCACCTGTGCGACGCGGGCTACCTGGCTGAGCGCGACCAGTTCGCCGGCCGGGGCTTTCAGCTGCAGTGATTCCAAAGCCTGCCGGTCCTTGCGGAAGGAATCGGGCAGGCGGAGCACCACCTCGAATCGCTTTTGACCTTCGATCATCTCGGTGACGGGGCGGCCGCCCACTGCGGTCTCCACCAGGTCCTTGACATCGGAAACATTCAGGCCGAAGCGGGCCAGTGGGGTACGGTCGATGACGATCTGCCATTCGGCGGCGCCGGCGAAGATCTCCTTCTGGACGTCGGCAGCGCCGCGCACCTGCGCGAGGATGTCCAGGACGGCATTGGCTTTCTCATCGAGCACATGCTCGTCTTCGCCGAAGATTTTCACCGCGACGTCCGCCTTCACCCCGGAGACGACTTCATCCAGACGCATGGCCATCGGCTGTGTGAAGTTGTAGACCACACCCGGGTATTTCTCGAGCTCCTGCGACAGCGCTTCGATGAGGGCTTCCTTCGAATGCGCGGTCGTCCACTGCTCTTTCGGCTTGAGCATGACGTACACGTCGCCCTGGTAGATCCCCATTGCTTCGGTCGCCAGGTCGGGGCGCCCCAGCTTGGTGACCACGCTCTCGACTTCCGGGAAGCGCATGACGATCTTTTCGATTTCGGTGCTCATGGCCACCGATTCGGACAGGGAAATGCTCGGGATCTTCCGCGTCTCGATCAGGATGGAACCCTCGTCCAGGCGCGGCATGAACTCGGTGCCGATCCACGCCAGCGATCCCAGGGCGATCCCAACGACCGCGGCCGCCGTGACAATGACCAGGCCCCGGCGGTGAAGCACGGCACGGACGAACCTGCGGTACCTCTCGCGCAGCGGGCCGAACCAGCGCTCCTTGTGTTCCCGCGGAGGCTTGCGGAAAACCAGGGCGGCGGCGGCGGGGACCACCGTAAGCGCGATGATCAGGGAGCCGAGAATGGCGGAACAGACAGTCACCGCCATGGGCCGGAACATGCGGCCCTCCAGGCCCTGGAGGCTGAAGATCGGCAGATAGACTGAGATGATGATGGCGATCCCGAACAGGATGGGCCTGGCAACCTCGTGGGCAGCGGACCGTATTCTCTCCAGCGGCTTGAATTCCTTCCCGGGGTGCCCGTGCATCGTGCGGACGAAGTTCTCCATCATGACGACGGCACCGTCGACGATCAGGCCGAAATCGATGGCTCCGAGGCTCATGAGGTTGGCCGAGATTCCGAAGGTCTGCATGCCGATGAAGCTCACCAGCATGGAGAGCGGTATGACCGCAGCGACGATCAAAGCGCCGGGGATGTTCCCCAGAAAAAGAAGCAGGACGACCATGACCAGGATGCCGCCCTCGATCAGGTTCCGTTCCACTGTGCGGATGGTGCGGTCGATGACACTGGATTGGTCGTAAAAAGGATTGAGTGTGACACCCTGGGGAAGCGTCTTCTGGATTTCCGCGAGCTTTGCCTTGGTGCGGTTGATCACATTCTTGCCGTTCTCCCCCATGAGCATGATCACCATGCCGGAGACCGACTCCCCCTGGCCGTCGCGGGTGATCGCGCCCTGCCTCGGCATCGCTCCCACCTGGATTTCGGCGACCTGTTTCAGGTACACCGGCGTTCCCCGGTAGCTGGCCACCACGATCTGCGAGATTTCCTCCACGGACCGCGCGCGGCCCAGCCCGCGCACCGTGTACTGCTGCCCCGCGTGCTCGATGAAGCCGCCGCCAAAGTTGTCGTTGTTTTCCCGCACCCGCTCGTAGACGTCGCGCAGAGTTAATCCGTAGCTCCGCAGAAGGGCAGGGTCGGCCACGATTTGATACTGGCGAGTTAGCCCGCCCCAGGTGTTCACTTCGCTCACACCGGGGACCCCGCGCAGCTGGTACTTGATCTGCCAGTCGTGGAGCGTCTTGAGGTCCATCGCGGAATGGCCCGGCCCCTGGATGGTGTATTGATAGACCTCGCCGAAGGCGGTGGCGACAGGGCCCAGCGACGGCTCCAGCCCCTGGGGAATCCGGCCCCTGGCTTCCTGGAGGCGTTCGTTGACGAGCTGCCGGGCGAAGTACACGTTGACGGCGTCCTCGAACACGATCGTGACGATCGACAGCCCGAGCTTGGACACGGATCGGACCGTCTCGGTGCGCGGCAGGCCCATCATGGCGGCTTCGATGGGGAACGTCACCAGCTGTTCCACTTCCACAGGGGCCATGCCCGCCGCGTCGGTGACGATCACCACCTGGTTGTTGGTGAGGTCCGGAAATGCATCGATCGGGATTCTGGACAACGACCACAAGCCAAGCGCCATCAGTCCAGTCAGCCCCGCAAGTACGAAAAGCCGGTGTTCGAGATGGAAGTCTATGAGGCGGTTGAGGAACATTATTCCACCGAGAATCTGCGTTTCAGTAACTCCGACTTCAGCAAAAAGCTTCCCTTGGCCACGATGGTCTCGCCGGTTTTGATGCCTTCGAGCACCTCGACTTGCGAGCCGGTTTGACGGCCGAGGCGGACCTGGCGTGCGCGGAAGCGGTCCGTCCCCTCACGGACAAATACGACGGTCTGGCCATCCATGTCTTGGGCCGCGGCTGGAGAAATAACGGTGCCCTGCCGGCCTTCCCCCAGTTCGATGAGGATGGCAGCGTACATCTCGGGTTTGAGCAGCCCTTTCTGGTCGCTGGTCTCGCAGCGAACCTGGACGGTGCGCGTGTTCGGATCCAGGGATGTCCCGATCAACGCGATGCGTCCTGGGAACGATCTGTCCTCATAGGCCTGGACGGTAATCTCCACCGGCCGGCCGATGCGCAGGGCGCTCAGGTTTCTCTCCGGGACTTCGGCGATCACCCAGAGAGTGGTGAGATCGCTGACGACGAACAGGTCATTGGCAGAAGTCACTACGACGCCGGGGCTGACCAGCCGCTGCAGGACCGTCCCCGTGATCGGCGACGGCACGGGTACCATTTCTTCCAAATCGTACTGGCCCCGGGCCTCGCCCGGTCTGGTGTACTCTTCCATGGCGCCCTCCCGGGAAACCCCGAGATGGCGCAGCGTCTCCTCGACGCGGTTCACCTCGGCCTGGGCGCTGCTGACCGACAGCTCGGCGCCGCTCTGATCGGTTTCGGCGCGCTGGAGCTGCTCGAGCGAGATCGCCTTGAGCTCATATAGCCTGGCGGCCCGGTCCCGCGCGTTCTTCGTATACTCGAGTTCCGCGCGGCAACGCTGGAGTTCGGCGACGGCTTTGGCATACTCGGAGCGGGTGTCGTGCACTTCGTGGGAATTGATCAGCGCCAGCACAGATCCTTTGGCCACACGGTCACCCACTCCTGCCAGCACCTGCGTGACGCGGCCTCCCGCCAGCGTGCCGACGCGGGAAGTCAGATTTTCGTTTACCCCGATCCGGCCGGTCACCTGCAGTACTTCGGGAATGACCGCCAGGCGCGCCTCCTCGAACTGGAGGCTTCCGGGAGGCAGGGATTCCGGATGGATTGTGACAAGGTCCGGCGCGATCGGAGCAGCCGCCGGGCGCTCGGGCTCGGAAGTCTGGGCGGAGCAGCCGACGGCGGCGAATGGCAACGAGATCAGCAGTGCGCCGCAAAGCAAAATTCCTGCAGACTTAAGGCTTGACACGTTGCGCCTCCTTCGGCAGGAGCAGGTTTTCCACTCCCGCCGCGTTCTCCAGCTCTGCGAGGCTGATCATGTATTCCATCTGCGTGCGGGCATACATCAGCCGCACCTCGTTTCGCACCTTCTGGGCGTCGAGCAGCCGCAGCAGGTCCGACCCGCCTTCCTGGTAGGCCGCCAGGGAGATGCGCAGCGACTCCTCGGCCTGCCCCAGGATGCCCTTCTGCATGCGCGAGAGCATTTCCTGCCGACGCTGCGCACCGGCGGCGGCTCCGCCGATGTCGGCTGCGACCCGCGCGAGGATTTCCCTCACCGAGTGCTCGGCCCGGCGCACTTCCATTTCGCTGGAAGCGATGCTGCCCTCGTTCTTGTTGAACAGCGGCAGCGGGACGGATACTCCCGCGAGCATTGTATTGAATCCCGCCGTGCGTTTGTAGCCGAAGGTAACGGCCCAGTCGGGTTTCGCCAGCGATTTTTCAAGCTCCACTTGCGTGCGGGCGCGGGCGAGGATGGCCTCTGCCATCAGGATGTTGGGGAGGTGCTCCCGTGCCTGTGCCAGGAGCGCAGCGCCGCTCAGAGTCATTTCGAGAGACGGTGCGGGAGTGATTTCTTCGAGGCTGAAATCGGCGCGGCTTTCCGCAAGGCCCATGGCGCGCAGCAACTCGATTCGCTGACGCTCCGCCTCGGTCCGGGCCATCTGCTCCTCCAGGCGGAAGCGTTCTCCCTCCAACTGCACGCGAATCAGGTTCACTTCGGCCATCGCGCCCTGTTCCACCCTCACCCGGTGGTATTCGATCACCTGCTCGAAATAGCGGCCATTCTCTTCCAGCAGAGCAAGCTGTTTTTGTGCCAGCAGTGCTTTCAGAAACACCAGGCGCACGTCCTGGCGGATCCGCCATTCAAGCGCCAGTTTTTCGAGTTCGGCGATTTTATAATCCTGGCTCGCCAGGTCGATCCTCCGAGATCTCTTGCCGGCGGTCTCGAGGGTCTGGCTCCCGAAGATGAAAAGGTCAAGATCCTGCGCCGGCTTGAAGCCCGGCTCGCCCCAGGCGCGCCAGTTTTCACTCTCGACCGTGACAGAGGGATTCGGCCGCAGCCCTGCCTGCTGCTGCAATGCCATGGCAGCCGAGATGCGCGCCGCGGCGGCAGGGATGGCGGGATGCTGCGCGAGGGCCATCTCGACAGTTTGCGAAAGAGTCAGCCTTGGGGGGACCTCCTCTCCTCGAGCCCCGCAAACCACGAACATTCCATAGAAAAGTAAGGTGGCAATGCATTGGACGCGCACGAGTGGTATTCCTCCTTCTTGATTCGCCCGCCGGCATGACCTGCCCTGCCGGCTACCGCATAGTACCCGAAAATCTGCTTTCTGGCTAAGTGCATGAATTCATAAATACGGTGATGTATCGCAGCCGCAAGGCAGGAGTGCAGAGAATCTGTCATTTATCATTGAATCCAGACAGTTTCAGGTCGTCCAATGGCCAAATGACAAATGGCAAATGACAAATTCTGTAGGTTTGGCTGTAGCCCCAATCCGACTCGACTTGCACTTCTATAACGGGCGGCAATACATCTCCGTATTTATGAAATCGAGTACTAAGGTCTCAGTTTTTGTGCCTCTTAAAGGGTGAAAAGATCTCCGCGCGCAGGGCGTCCAGGTGCATGTCCACGTCCGCCGGGGGGACCTCCAGGAAATCCAGCGCCTGCCGCGCCATCTCGAGACCCGCCTCGAACTCCGGTTGGACGACCTCCGCCACGCCGCTGTCGAAGAGCATCCTCATCTCGTCGATGCTGCCGGCTCTGGCAATCACCTTCAGCGACGGGCGCGTACGGCGAATCAAGTCGACGATCGAGCGCGAGACAACGACCGCGGGAACCGTGTTTATCAGAAGTCGAGCCCTGTGGATCGTCGCCGCCTCCAGGACGATCTCCTGCCCGGCATCCCCGTAGATGACCGGAAATCCCTCGGATCGGACCGATTCGACGCGGCGGTAGTCGAGTTCCACGACGACGAATGGCAACGCCAGGCGGTGCAGCACCCGCGCTACATGCTGGCCGACGCGGCCGCCGCCGATGATCACCACGTGGCCCGAAAGACCGGAAGGGGGAATATTGATGGTCATCAACGGCTCATGCCGGAACCACTTTTTGCGCAGAGAGTACAGCGGGGCCGTCAGGCCCGATATGAGCGGCGTCAGGATCATGGTGACGATCGCGGTGGTCAGCATGAGCGCGTAGACGTCTTCGCTGATCGATTGGGTCCTTACGCCGACGCGCGCGAGGACGAAGGCAAACTCTCCAACCTGAAATAGTCCCAGTGCGACTGCCAGCGGGATCACATTCCTGTATCGGAATGACCTGGCGATGAAGGCGAAAACCAACCCTTTGCCCACAGAGATCAGGAGCACCAGCGCCGCGACTGTGCCCAGGTGATCGAACAGAAACACAGGATTCAGCAGCATGCCCACGGACACGAAGAAAAGCATGCCGAACAGGTCGCGCAGCGGCACGATCTCACTCAACGCCTGGTAGGCGTAGTCGGACTCGCTGAGCACCATTCCCGCCACAAAAGCCCCAAAGGCAAAGGAAAGCCCGAAGAGATACGTGGCGTATCCCACACCCAGCCCGATCGCGGTGATGGATAACACGAAAAGCTCGCGCGAATTCCATCCGGCGATGTGCGCCATAAGGCGCGGGAGGAGCCGTGTGCCGGCAAAAATCATCAGCGCGAGGAATATGATGGCCCTGAACACTGCCCAGCCCACAATCGGCAAGCCCGCTGCGGGATTGCTGAGCTGAGGCAGAATGATCAACATGGGCACGACGGCCAGGTCCTGGACAAGCAGCATACCGATCATGACCTGACTGGACAGGGTGCCGACCCAGCCCTGGTTCATCAGCGTCTTCAGGATCACCATGGTGCTGGAGAGCGAGATCACGGCGCCCAGCCAGATGGAGGGGAGCAAGTCCCACCCGAGCCACTTCCCGATTCCGCACCCGTACGCCATCGTCAGCAGGATTTGCATGGGTGTGCCGATCAGGGCGATGCCGCGCACAGGCCGGAGCTTTTTAAGGGAGAATTCCAGCCCCAGGGCGAAGAGGAGCAATGCGACGCCGATTTCCGCGAGCAGCTCGATATCGTGGATTGCGGTGACAGTCGGCAGCCCGGTGTATGGACCGACGAGCACTCCGGAGAAGATATAACCGAGGATCAACGGCTGCCGCAGCCTTTGCGCGATCAGCCCGCCCAGCAGCGCCGCCACGACGATGATGATGATATCCGCGGCAATCCCCATTCCTCTGCTCCCAATGTCGGTGACAGGCGCCTTAACTTCGAAATTCCCCCACAGCGGCGGCAATCTCGGCACCGCACTCTCGGGCAGGCGGTGCATCGCTCGAATCATTCACTCCAAGCGGCGGCGCCGTCGGCAGTTTCCGCGTCCCGAATTTCGAGGTTATAGGGCCTGTCGCCGAAATTCATGCCGAGCAACTGCTCACCGCCGGCTTCTCGAAACGCTGCCAACGCAGATCGGTAGCGCGACTCGGCTCTGAGCAGGAGATCGACGAATTCAGGGTCAGACCGGAGCGAGTCGAGCCACGGGTCCTCGCGTGTGAGTATGCGGTACAAGATGAAGCCGCGATCGAGCGACAGGGTGAAGGTGGAGAGGGCGCGCGCACGCTCGCCGAAGTAGGCGAACACGCGTGCGACCTGCCAGATCGTTTCGGCCTCCAGAGCCCGGGCCAGGAGACGATCCGCCGCTTCGAGGCTTTCTTCCCGCCGGCCTTCGTTCAACGCCCGGTTCATGCACACCAGGTCGCGAAAGAACTCCGTCAGTCTGGCCTGTTCGATCTCGCGATACTGTCGGAGCGCTTCTTCCTTGCGGCCCAGCTCGCTCAGGATTCCGGCCCGCATGGCTCGGTTTGTGATCGAGATCTCCCCATAGTGGCGATGCTCCACGTACTCGAGGGCGCGATCGTAGTCACGGAGATGCCACCAGGTGTGGTCGACGCTCGTCAGGATATTGCGGTCCAGTTGTTGCGCGCGCTCATGGGCGGCCACCGAGGCCTCGAGGAGCCCGCAGAAACGGCAAGCCTGGACCAGAGCTGCGTAGAGTTCGGGCTCGCGGCTTCCCGAGCGCGCGCGTCCCAGCAGCCGGACCATTGCGTCCTGCGCGCGTCCCTGGTCGATCTCGAGGAGGGCGTACAGGTTCAGGGCAATGGGGAGTGCGGGATTCAGCTTGAGGGCCTCCTCAAAGCACGACTCCGCCCTTCGGACGTTCTGGTCGCGATCGTCTCCACCTTTGCCGATCAGCCAGTGGCATCGCCCAAGGCGTGCCCAAGCTGGAGCGTAGCGCGGGTCTGCCTGCACGCAGCGTTCGTAGAACTCTCGAGCGACGAATAGGTTCTCGGCACTGGTCACGCCCTGTGTCAGGATGAGCTGATTGCCGCGCAGGAAGAACTCGTAGGCCGTAGGACTGGCGGGCACATCGGTTTTCAGACTGCGCTGCTCGCGGGCCGTCAGCGACAAGGACAGCGACTCGACAATGCGGTCTACGATCTGGTCCTGGAGCTGGAAGACGTCGCGCAGGGCGACTTGCGGGGTGTGGGACCATAGAAGCGTCCCCCCGGGCACTTCCACAAGCTGGGCCGTCACCCGGACGTGCGGGCCTGCGCGCATCAGGCTCCCTGTCAACACCACGTCTACATCTGCTGTCTCGGCAATGCGTCGGAAATCCAGCTCGGCTTCGGCAAACCTGGCGGCGGCAGCGCTCGAGCGCACTACCAGCGACTCGAGGCCGGTCAGTGCGCCCGTGATGGCATCGGGGAGGCTGACGGCCAGAAAATCGGTGTCCGGGTCAGGGCGGAGGATGCGAAAGGGGAGCACAATGAGGCGAGTGATGGCGTGGGCCCGGGTTGCACCGGAGTCCCTAATCTCGCAGAGCGCGCGCAGCGCTTCCGCCATCTCGGAGGCCCTGGCGTAACGATCCTCCTGCCTTTTGGCCAGAGCACGTCGGATCACGCGATCCACGGCAGTTGCTGCGGGAGAACCGCCGAGAGCGAGGGGTTGTTCGTAGAGGGTGCCATGGTAGACCTCCATGGACGTCCGTCCCGGGAAGGCGCGTCTTCCCATGAGCATCTCGAAGATCACCGCACCCATCGCGAAAAGGTCCGTGCGCGCATCGACCTGCTCCCCCCGGATCTGCTCCGGGGCCATGTAAGCCAGGGTGCCAACGACCGCTCCGGCCTGGGTGAGTCGGCTCTGCGTGGTATCCGAGGATTGGTTGACGTCACCAGGGGTTGAGCGCGCGAGGCCGAAATCGAGGATCTTCACGCCATGCGGCGTCAGAAATACATTCGAGGGTTTGAGATCGCGGTGGATTACCCCCGCTCCATGGAGTGCATCCAGCGCGGAGAGGATCTCGAGCGAGATTTCGATGGCTTCAGGAATCGGAAGAGGACCGCGGGCGATACGCTGTGCAAGCGACTCTCCTTCCAAAAACTCCATCGCGATGAAGAGCCCACCGCCGTCCTCGCCGATCTCGTAAATATGACAGACATTCGGGTGGTGAATGCGGGCCGCCGTTTTAGCCTCGCGCCGGAAGCGCTTGTGCGCATGTTCGTCCGGCATGGGTCCCGCGATTGTCTTGATCGCCACCGTACGCTCCAACTGCTCGTCCCAGGCGGCGTAAACTACACCCATGCCGCCACGGCCGAGCTCGCGTTCGATCCGATAGCGGCCAATACACTCCGGGATCTCCACGCCGACACTCTCCCCCTTGTTGTCAAGCCGGAACCCTTATTGGCTTCTCGGGTGCGCTTCCGAACAGCCACCTCCGGCGCCGGCCCAGCGATGAACGACTCCGCGGAAATCCGAGACGCTGCACTATTTCGGGCCAGTATAAGCCATCCCTTCCCGCCGGGAAAGGGCAAAGTCCCTGGTTTCCAAGGGATCAGCCCTGGAAGATCTGCAGGTTGAGTGCAAAATCAGTGACGTCGCAGTAGCACCGGTTTTCCGCGGTCATCGGCGGGACAACCACTCCACGGCTATGAGACCGTCAGATTCGACCATACGGAACTCCGGATCGCCTGCCAGGAGCACGCAATGGTAATCCTGGGCTGTGGCCACGGCGAATGCATCGGCACAGGAAATCCGGTAACGCGCTTTTACGTGTGCAGCCGCCAGTACCGTGGCTCTTGAAACCGGCACGATTTGCAGGGGCAACTGATCCACAGCGGCCAAAGTACGCTGCGCAACATGGAGATCCTTTTCGCGCTCTATTATGTATAGGACCTCCCCCAAATTGATGAGCGAGATATACAGGGAATATTTTCCGGATTCCGCTCCACCTGGAGCGTGCAGGCATGGATATTTTCTAATGTATATACAGTCACACCTGAGCTGAAACACAGGGTGGTGATTCCGCTCTCTTCATCCTCGAATAGAGCCGGAGAGGATTCATTGGCCGCAGTGTTGACGCCGCTCCCGAGGTTCACCGGGAGTTGCCAGCCGAAATCGTCCCGCATGTTGTGCCGTCGAGAAACAAACAGATCCTGCCCGCCAAAGCCTCCACAGTCACGTGCGAAATATAGCGAGTGCCCGTCGACCGAGAGGGTTGGTGTTTGCTCGTTGCAGGTGGTGCTGATGGTAGATCCGAGGTTCTGCGACGATTCCCAGGGAGCATCCAGACTGGCTCGGTGCGAGACGTAGATATCGATCCCACCGTAACCTCCCGAGCGCGAGGAGCCAAAGTAAAGACTCAGCCCATCCTTCGAAATGAACGGGCCAGGGTCGCCGGCATCGGAATCTACTGCCGCGAGGTTCACCGGCGTAGACCAAGCCGACCATTGCGGGGGGTCATCAACGGCTGGCTGTGAAAGCTTGAGAAAAATTCTATGTTTCCTACGATTCTCCTTCAGAACGATGCGCGAATGAGAATTGCGGACGTTGCCTTATTCCGGGTTTTCAACATCCCCTCGCGTGAGAATAAGGCAACGTCCATGTTTTTATTGTTGTCCCGTACTCTGGCGGCGCCTGAGAGCGGCGCCACCAGATGGGTGCACTATTTATTTTTGCCGTAAGCTTGGTTCAAGTGGTCTCGTACACGTCAATGTTCCGGATTTTTTCGAGATTCCTATTTGTCCTGTTTGTCCTTACCGATTATCTTGGTCCGTGTGGACTGGTACACATCCAACTGGTAACTGCCATAGACATTTTTATTTCGGTCGGTCCAGAAATATAGGGTGGTGCCATCCCAGGAAATTGACGGCCGCGCTTCACTGCGGTCTGAATTCACTTCGGGCCCTGTTTTTTCTGGCGGAGACCATGGATCCATGGTGGAGGCACGCGTAGATACATACAAGTCATACAGACCGACTGTACCCCAACGATCCGAAGCAAAAATGATTTCGAGGCCGTCTTTCCTCCGGATGAACGAATGCATATCGTTCCAGGCGTTCGTACTATTCAGTTCCGCGACGGGTGTGGCCGGCCCAGGGGTTACCTTATCAAGCAATTGGCAGGAAAAAATCTTATTCCTGCTGGGTGTACCGACACCCCGGCTGAAGTAGAAGACGACCTCCCCTGTATTCTCGTCTTCGAAAATGGACGGTCCGGTTTCGTTCGACCCGGTGTTTACGTTAGGTCCCAGGTTGATTGGAGTCTCCCAACCAGTGTCGTCACGCTTGTCCTGCCGGTGCGAAACCCATATATCCTGGCCACCGAGTGTGCCGCTGCGGTTGCTCACGAAGTAGATCCAGTGTCCGTCGATCGTCACAAATGAGCACAGCTCACCCGCAGTTGTGTTGATGTTGTCCCCCAGATTGATCGGAGTTTCCCATGGATCCTCAACGGTGTCGCGGTGGGATACAAAGATGTCGTATTTCTTCGCCGATGAGACCCAGGCCCTGAAGTACAAATCCAGCCCGCTCTTTGAGATAAACGGGCAGCCGTCGTCGACTAAGGTGTCATTGATCGGCGGGCCGACCGCGACTGCCTGGTCCCAATCTGAGAAGTTCGGTCCGCTGTCTTGTGCCGACAAGAGAATGACGGCGAGCAGGACCAGCGCTATTCCAGCAAGCAGGCTGCGCCCCGCGACGGCATATCCTGGCTTCCTCATACGTGTTCTCCCTTTTGGCAAACAGCCGCAAGTATTTGAAATTGCTTGAGCCGCCCTCGGCTGTTTGAATGTCTTGTTGTGACCCCGAGGGGTCATGGGCGACTCTTTCCGGAAACAGGGGACGTTGCCCTATTGGGAGTTTCTACATCCCCTCCCCGCGGGAATAGGGCCATATTTGGAATTTCTTCATCCCTTCCCTGCCTGAATAGGGCAACGTCCCGGTTCTTTAGTCACTCTTTTTCATCCTTGCCCTTGAGTTTGCTGCGCGTGCTCACGTAGATGTCATTGAATCCGAGAGTGCCGGTACGGTTCGAGTGGAAGTAGAGTTCAGTGCCGTCGAACGAGAGGACCGGCCGTGCTTCCAAAAACCCGCTATTGAACACGGCACCCAGGTTGACCGGTGTTGACCAGGGATCAGAAGTATTCGCCCGCACCGAAATCCATAGGTCTTGGCCACCGAGCGTCCCCGGCCGGTTGGAATCCAGCAACATGATTAGTCCATTCTTCCAGACGAAAGGGCGCGCGTCACGCCGCTCTGAAAGGCTGAGTTCCTCGACGAGTACCCTCTGGCCGAAAGTCCCGTCCTCCTCGAGCGTGCTGGCATAGATGTCTTCTGATGCATTTAGAAGTATATCTGAGCTGAAGTAGAGGGTGGTAACTCCGCTCTCTTCATCCTCAAACAGAGCCGGACAGGATTCATTGGCAGCAGTGTTGACGCCGTTGCCGAGATTCACTGGGAGTTGCCATCCGGAATCCTCGCGCATGTTATGCCGTCGAGAGACAAAGATGTCCTGCCCCCCAAAGCCGCCGCAGTCTCTTGCGAAATAGAGCCAATGCCCGTCCGTAGACAGCGTTGGGGTTTGCTCGTTGCAGGAGGTGTTGATGGTGGCCCCGAGCTTCACCGGCGGACCCCAAGGCTCGTCCACGCTGGTACGATGCGAGACATAAATGTCTATGGTCGCACCGCCGGTATCGCGCGAAGAGCCAAAGTAAAGGCTCAACCCGTCCTTCGAAATGGACGCTCCCGGATCGCCATAGGCCGAGTTTACGACCGGGCCGAGATTGATCGCCGGACCCCAGTCTGAATACTGCGGGGGATCGTCGACGACCGGCTGTGAAAGCTCACCCGGTCCGGCTACTCCCCAAAAGGCGATCGAAATCAGAAGCAGCATTAGAAAAATCCGACATTTCATGACACCCTCCTCTCAAAGGATGTGCGAATTGACTTCAAACGAGTGGCGGGCCCCCAAGCCCAAGTTCTAAAACCTCATGGATTTTCTGCTACGAGGCTAACCAGAAAGGGTTCTTTGGATCAATGCAACGGATGTCACATGAGTCTCACAAGCTAATCTATTGCTTTTGCGGGACTTCCCGAATAGAATGACAGGCAACACTTCCGACAATGCTTCGGCGGCAAAGAGGCAGCCATGGGCACGATCGTAAAGTTTGGTGTCTTCGAGGCAGACCTCAACTCACGCGAACTGCGCAAGCGTGGCCTTCGGCTGCACCTGCCTGACCAGTCCTTCGAGATCCTGGCGATGCTGGTGGAGCGGCCCGGCGACGTGATCACCCGAGAGGAGATCCGCGAGCACCTTTGGCCCCACGGCACCGTCGTCGAGTTTGAGCACAGCGTAAACTCGGCGGTGAAGCGGCTGCGCGACTGCCTTGGCGACTCTGCAAACTCCCCGCGGTTCATCGAAACGTTGCCGCGGCAAGGCTACCGATTCGTGGCTCCCGTGGAAACCCCAAGGATTGCGCTTTCCTCGCCGCACTTTCGCATGCTAGGCGAACTCGGGCGGGGCGGCATGGGCGTCGTCTATAAAGCCGAGGATCTGATCCTTGGCCGGACCGTGGCTCTGAAGTTTCTGCCTGAGGAACTGGCCTCCCACCTGCCTTCGCTTGAGCGGTTCCGACATGAGGCCCGAACCCTAGCGACGCTCAATCATCCAGGAATTTGCGCGCTTCATGGCGTCGAGGAGCATGATGGCAGGTTGTGCCTGGTGATGGAGTATTTGGAGGGGCAGCCGTTGAGCAGGCTGATCGAGGCCGGCCCCCTCGAGATTAAGAAGATGTTACAGATTGCCGTCCAGGCGTCGGAAGCACTCGCGGCCGCGCACTCTGTGGGCATCTTGCATCACGACATCACTCCTGCGAACATCGTTCTGACCGCAGAGGGGCAGGTCAAGATATTCGATTTCGGGCTGGCGGAGGTTGTCCGGAGAGAAGCAGCCAGGGATGACGCTGCAGCGGATCAGCCTGTTACCGCGCGTGAGGACGGCTATGGGGATCCGTTTGCAGTCGAAGGGACAACGGCATACGTATCGCCCGAGCAGGTGCAGGGAAAGGGAATCGACGCGCGTGCCGACATATTCTCGCTGGGCGTGGTGTTGTATGAGATGCTGTGCGGAAGAACTCCCTTCAGCGTGGATTCTTCCGGATCGAGGCTAACGGCAATCGTCCAGGAGGAGCCTCCGTCGCCTCGAAGTCTCAGGAGCGCCATTCCGGAGAAGGTGGAGCAGGTGGTGCTGCGCTGCCTGGCGAAGAAGCCGGAGCACCGCTATTCCTCGGCAGGGGAGTTGCACGACCAACTGAAGATGTGCCTGGCGCCAGCCGAGGAGAGGGCGTGGCGCCGTCCGGCGATGCTGGCGGCGCTCGTGGTGCTACTCAGCGCCGCGCTTGTCATGGGAGGCCGGGCTATGGTTCGCGCCTCGCGGGCGCGTTGGGTGGAACATGAAGCGTTGCCGGCGGC
This sequence comes from Acidobacteriota bacterium, assembly GCA_017860135.1. Classification (GTDB taxonomy): domain Bacteria; phylum Acidobacteriota; class UBA6911; order UBA6911; family UBA6911; genus JAFNAG01. The sequence continues at coordinate 2,281 of JAFNAG010000010.1, read as the reverse complement.
GGCCCGGATGATGGAAGAGGACCGTCCCTTCGCGGCACTGCAGTTGCTGCGAACGGCGGAACGCCTAACGACTCCATCTCCGGAGCTCATCCGGGTAAAGGACCGCCTGCCGGGTTTGCGCGTTTCGATTCGAACAACGCCGCCGGGAGCCGACATCCACATCGTGGATTACGCGGACAAGGAAGACCGCACAGCTTCGCGCTGGGAACTGCTGGGCCGCTCGCCCCTGGAGACAGACCGGGTCCCCGCCGGCGATTACAGGATTCGTGCTGTGAAGGGCGGGTTCGAGCCGGTCGAGCGGCTCTTCGAGATATCTGCTGACGGCAACAGAGCGATCCAAATCATGCTTCATGCCGGGGAGGAGGTCCCTCCGGGGATGGTGTGGGTGCCCGGCGCCAGCCCGGAAGATCAGGGGAAAGTCTTGTTTCCCGTCCTGCCCGTCGAGATGCCGGGATTCTGGCTCGACCGGCACGAGGTGACCAACCGCCAATTCAAGGAATTCGTCGACGCACAAGGGTATCAAAACAAGGAATACTGGAAGCAGCCTTTCACCAAGGGTGGGCGGGAGCTTTCCTGGGACCAGGCGATGGCAGAGTTCCGCGACTCCTCGGGAAGATCTGGACCGGCCACCTGGGAACTGGGATCTTACCCGGAAGGAAAGGCCGAGTATCCTGTGGGCGGCGTCAGCTGGTATGAAGCGGCTGCGTACGCCGAATTTGCCGGCAAGAGCCTGCCTTCGGTCCACCACTGGTTTCGTGCAGCCGGGGTAGGGGCCGGGAGGTTTTTTGAAGTGCTCGAGTTCAGCAACTTCGCCAGAAAGGGACCCGCCCCGGTAGAATCCTATCGCGGATTGGGACCTTTCGGTACGTACGACATGGCGGGGAATGTGAGGGAGTGGTGTTGGAATCCGGTGAGTAATTTCAGGTACATCATGGGAGGCGGGTGTGATGATCCCAACTACCAGCTCACTTTCCCTAATGCTTTGGATCCGTTCAATCGGTACGTAAGCAACGGGTTCCGGTGCGCCAGGTACGACGCTCCCCTGGCCGGAGAACTGACCGCCGAGATGTCGTTTGTCTTCCGTGACCGCAGAAGCGATACCCCCGTCGATGACCAAGAATACGAGATTTACAGGAATCTGCATTCTTATGACAAAGCGGATCTCAAGGCTCGGGTGGAATTCCGCGATGACAGTTCTCCCTACTGGCATAGAGAGAAGGTTACATTCCAGGCCGCCTATGGGAACGAGCGCGTGATTGCCCACCTTTTCCTGCCCAGCAACGCCGTGCCTCCTTATCAAGCTGTGGTGTTCTTTCCAGGTTCCACTGCCCTTGTTGCGCCGACGGTTGAGGCATACCCGACCACCCTCGTGTTCGCTGACCGTATCGTCCGCTCTGGCCGGGCTTTGATTCTGCCTGTGTATAAAGGAACGTTGGAACGCGGGCCGGGGGCATACTATCACTGGCTCGGCCAACCCAATCGGTGGAGAGAGATGAACCTCCAGTGGACCAGAGACCAGGGCCGATCTATCGACTACATGGAAACCCGCAACGACATCGACACCGGGAAGCTGGCTTACCTCGGCTTCAGTCTGGGCGGCGCCGTGGGTCCCCTGATGATTGCGGTAGAGCCGCGGTTCAAAGCGGCGATCCTACTTTCGGGGGGCTCCTTTGAAAGAGTCCCTCCCGAGGTCGATCCCTGGAATTATGCGTCACGGGTCAAGATCCCGGTTCTGATGCAGAATGGGCGTGACGATTTCTACTTCACCCTCGGAGCAAGCCAGCGCCCGCTGTTCCGTCTGCTGGGGACGGCAGAGAAGGATAAAAGGCATCTGCTCTATGAGGGCGCTCACAACACATACAGTCGGCTCGATCTCGCCAAGGACATGCTCGACTGGCTGGATCGCTACCTGGGCCCTGTGAAGACTCGGCCACAGGCACCATAACCTCGAAATTCCTGCATAGCGGCGGCAGCCTCTGGCGCGGCACTTTAGTAATGGCCAGATACTGAGACCAAGCCTGCCTTCGCGCCTGGTTTCGGGCTACTAATCTGGATATGCTTCGGCTCGCAACGGTCCGCCCCCCTGCACCTACCCGTTCCGGAAACCAAGCACCGGTGCAGCGAGGACAGAGACCAGGGCGGGCCTCGCTGCCGTTAGCCAGGTCGGAGCCAAACCCAGGGCCTGGTAAAAGAGGAATTCCAGGGGCAGCCAGAGACAGGCGGTGAGAAACAGGGTCAGGAGCGTGGCTCGAAGGAGTGTGTCGTCCAGTGTGGAGATGTT
>JAFNAG010000302.1 GCA_017860135.1 Acidobacteriota bacterium | reverse complement strand
ACTCAGAAGGCCGGTGGCCTCACTTCTTTGCCACGGCCCAACGAGAAGATGATTACTCGCTCCAATATCTGCCGAGGCGATCCCGCTCGTCACGGTCCCGGACGCCGAGGGCGCCGCGCCATTGAGCCTGGATGTAACTCGCCCGGCGCCGATGGCTGATGGAAAGTTCCTGGCAGCCTCAGCGTGATTTGAAAGCAGATCCGAAGCGAGCTTCAAAGCGCGCACGAACCGCCGGATTGCACAGCCCGATCTCGGGCAACTTGCCGTTCAGCATAAGCACCAGATTCGCGGCTGCCTGCTTGAGCGTGCGCTCGCGGGTGCGAGCCGTCGTGCCGGCGTGGTGCGGCGTGATGATCAGATTCTCCAGCTCAAGCAGCGGGCTCTGCGACGTGAGCGGCTCGGGCTCGAAGACATCGAGCGCGGCTGCTGCCAGCCGCCGCGCCTTGAGCACATCGATCAGCGCCTGCTGATCGACAAGCGTCGCCCTCGCTGTATTGACAAAGAATGCTCCTTCTTTCATGTGGCTGAACCGTTCGGCGTTGAACAGCCCTCTCGTCTGCGCGGTGACCGTCATGTGCAGCGACACGATGTCGGAGGCCTCGAGAAGATCGTCGAGGTCGCCGACTTTCTCGGCGCCCAGGGCGGCAATGGTCTCGTCGCTCTGGTAGGGATCATAGGCAAGCACGCGCATGCCGAGGGCCATGGCGCGCCGGCAGACCAATTGGCCGATATTGCCGAATCCGACGAGACCGAGGACGCTTCCCTCGACGTCCCCGCCGACGATTCGGCGCGCGTCGTTCCAGCGGTTCGCGCGAACCATGCGATCGAGCTGCGGGACCCGGCGCATGACTGAAAGGATTAGCGCCACGGTGTGCTCGGCCACACCCAGCGAGTTCGCGCCCGGCGTATTGGTCACAGGAATCCCGTGCTCGGTCGCTGCCTCCAGATCGATCGCTTCAACTCCGGTGCCGTATTTCGAGAGTGCGCGCAAGCGCGGCGCAGCCTCGATCACAGCGCGAGGCACCTTCTCGAACGCCGTTAGCAGGGCGCCTTCGACGCCGCCGAAAACTTCGGCGATTTCTTCGGCGCTATAGACGCGTTCGGGCTCGACTACGACCTCGACTGCCGGTTCGAGGATCGGACGGGCGAAGTCGTAGAACTGCCAGAGAACCCCGGGAAAATAGATTCTGGATTTGGCCATTTCATCTCCCGCCCGGCACGGTAACACAAACCTGGGCTCAAGCTGGGTGTCTTGCAGTTAGATCTTTCGCGGCCCTGAATCCGCGGAAGCTGCCGCCCATCATGCTCCCCACCAAGGTCGAATTTTTGGCCCTGGCACTCGTACTTCCCAGACAACACGCTGCTGAACTGCTTTGCGTCCTCCTTAGCCCCTGACAAATCGGCCTGAGGGGTGCTTCAGCCAGCCTTCAGTCCAATCCGCAGGTACTGGCCTGTTCGCGGGCTACGACGGCCCAGTCTTTCTCGCCTTCCCCATGGGCAATGGCGCTGAGCAGCCGATCGCGAAATGCATTGCCGCTAGGAAGTGGAATTCGTCCCATGTCAGCCGCGGCCATAATCAAATTAAAGTCTTTGAGCCCCAACAGCGTCGTGAAACCGGGTTTGTCATATGATTCATCCACAATGATCTTGCCGTAGACTCTATATGCGGGCGCCGAAAAGAGACCTTCCGTCATTACATGGTAAAGCACTTCGGGCGCGACACCATATTTCCGCACGAGCGAAAATGCCTCGGCCATGGCTTCGATGGCACAGCCGAGCAAAAAGTTGTTGGCCAGCTTGATTGCCAGCGCAGACTCCGGGATCGGACCAGCCTCGAGAGTTTGCCGGCCCATGACCTTGAACAATGGCTCGCATTGTGTGACGGCTTCCGGAGGTCCTGCCGCAACGATCCCGAGTTGTCCCGTAGCTGCCAGATCGGGCCGGCCCAGAACCGGAGCCGCAACCAGGACTTGTTTCGTTTCGGCATGGGCGGCGGCGAGAGCTCGGATTGTGGCGATGCCGTGGGTACCCATCGCGAGATGAATGCCGCCTGCAGGCATGGAGGCACGAATTCCACCCGAATCCAACACGACCCCGTTCAATACGGCATCGTCGGGCAACATCGTGACGACAACATCGCGTCCGGCAGACGCTTCGCCTATCGTCGAGGCGACTTTGACACCCGCCGCAGCGAATTCCTCCGTCTGGGCACGTACAACGTCATAAACGATGATCTCATGCCCATCGCCAAAAATTCGACGCGCCATACCTCGTCCCATGCGTCCCAGCCCATAAAATCCTACTTTCAATTTATTTGGGTTGCTCATGTGATTTCTCCGCGCGCATTTCGACAAAGCTCAGTGTGCGCCAACGGCACTTGGCTTCGATGCGCCGCATGCAGCATCATACCGACGATCAAGGAGCCTGAGGTGGTTCGTCGACTGCCGCCCACGACCTCCGCCAGCCAGCTCGGCACCGAGTGCAGGTTCAGGCATTTCATGAAGTTGACGATCCTTAACATGATGGTCGGCAAGTCGTCAGAAAAACAAGTTAGAAGCCATTCGTTCAACTGGCAGGATGGACTATTCCCGCGCAGATTCGCGAGCATTCTGCCAGCGTCCGGTCTCTGAAGTTTGTTGAGTTAACAGCAGTTCTTTCGCATCTAATGTACAAAGCCTCTGACGATGCGAAGCGGACGGCCGAATCCCAAATTGGCGTAGAGCGAGCAAAAGCGTGAGGCCCGTCAGGCTTGCTTTGGTACGACGAGATGTAACAGCTTGAGTGGCGCATCACCGGAGTGGCTGATGCGTGCCGACTCGCCTGGGCCCAGGTAGATGCCGGCGCCCTTGGCGACCTGATGGCCCTTGGCATCGAGCGTGATCGTCCCCTCGCCTTCGATCAGGTAGATCAGTTGATGCGTCTTGGCATCCGGGCCCGCGTCGAGCGCATCGCCGCGGTTCAGCCAGCGCAGCGTTGCAACAACGTTCTTCGCGCCCGCCAGCCGATCGTTGAGAATTTCAGCAAATTCGCCAGCGCCCGGCACCCTCGTGTGCGGAATTTTGTTGCTGTCAATATATATATTGGCCACAGGTCTCCTTTCTTGTCGCTCTCACCGCGTGGCGCAGGACTTCGTCGGAGCGCCACCTCACCTGCCCGCAGGCCGCCAAATCCACGCTAAATCACGGCGCTTGATTTAGGTCTGCACCCAAACACCGCCCTCGATTCGATTCCACCGCAGGTCGGCGTCGGTCCCATCAAGGATGTGAGTCTTAAAGCGGTTGGGCGACTGGAACTCAAAGTAGAAAAGCGGAGTCCTCGAACGCAGGCGGTGCCTGGCTTCCGCCGGGATGAACACCATCGTTCCCGGCCCGACTGGTTGAATGCCCTCCGGCGTCTCCACCGTCCCCTCACCTTCCATTATGAAATAAAAGTGCTCACAATTTTCGTGGTAGTGGTACGGTGACGAAGCGCCCTGGTCGTACTTCATGATGCCGGCGAGCATATCGTCGATGTGCGTAAGCTCTTTGTCAACGAAGAATGTCCGCTCGCGACCCGGCACTTCCGCAACCAGTCGTGGCAACTCGTCCTGTCGAAATATGTAAGCCACTGCTCTACCTCCTGATTTGTGCTATTCAGAATGATGCCAGCAAGGTCGTGGGCTCATGGATTGCTTGTGCCAAGTCCTTTAAGAACGCGGCGGCTTTTGCGCCATCCACAACCCTGTGATCCGACGACAACGTCAGAGTCATCACGGGCCGAATAGTGGGGGTGCTATTCACTGCGACGACACGATCGGCAATGCGCCCCACGGCCAGAACCGCAGCCTGCGGTGGGGTGATTACAGCGCTGAAAGCATCGACATCGTACATCCCCAGATTGCTGATGGTAAAGGTCCCGCCGCTGACTTCTGCGGTATGCAGGCGGCCCGACCGGGCACGCTGGGCCAAAGCCTGCCTCTGAACAGCAATTTCGCCCAATCCTGCGGCATCCGCGTGGTGAAATACTGCCGCCACGACGCCATCGCTGACCGCCATCGCGACTGCAATATTTACGTCGCGGTTAAAGCGTATCCGGCCGTTGCTCCAAGAGGCATTCATGCCCGGATGCTGTTTGAGTACGCGAGCGACCAGCGCCACCAGCATGTCAGTATACGTTGGACGAATCCCCCGTGCCCGTTCGATGGCGGGCGCGAGTCGCTCGCGAACTTCGATCAGCGCGCCGGCATCCACCTCCCGTACCAGGAAAAAATGCGGTACGTGGGTCCAGCCTTCAGTAGTACGCTCAGCCATCAGCCGCGCGAGCCGGCTGAGCGCTTCACCTTCCGGCGGGCCAAGTTGCGCTGCAGAATCTGCGGTCAGTGCAGACCCTGTTCCTTGGGCGGAGGCTGCCGCCATGGCGTCGGAAGCAAGGATCTCCCCCCCCGGGCCGGAACCTTGTATCCGGCTCAGATCGATCCCGCGCTCTTTAGCAATGCGGCGAGCCTTGGGAGAGATCCTGGCGCCTGCCGACAAAGGCATCGCAGCAGGCGTGGGAGCTGCGAACGGTGTCTCTGCGCATGCCGCTACGCTCGCAGCCCGGCCCGATGGGGAGGCCACAGTTTCCGCGGGAGGCGCTTCGCCAGGGCGGACAATCCATGCTATCGTCTGGCCTACCGGAATAACATCACCCTCCCGCGCTTTCACGCCAACGAGGATACCCTCCGCTTGAGCCTCGACCTCCATTACAGCTTTATCGGTCTCGACTTCCAGCAGCGGTTCACCTTTGCTGACGGCTTCGCCTTCCTTTTTCAGCCAAACGACCAGTTTCCCATTTTCCTGTGCCATCTCGAGAGCCGGCATCACTACACTAGTTGGCATACTTGTCCGTCCCACTATCCGCTTCTATTCCGTGACGCCTACATGTATGGGGGAAGGTCAGGCAGCGCACATCAGTCATGTCGACGCAAAGCAGCGAAGCCATCTCCGAATTCGCCTGCAGCTCCTTGGCCTTGGCCCGCCGGTCCCGCCGCAGTCGGCCGAGGTTCACCCGCTGTTCCCGATCCACAGCCACGATTCCGTGGGTCGCTGGTACTATGACCTGATCTCCTTCGATTCTGTTTAAGATCCACGGCACAGATTGCGAGCCGCCGCTACCACCGTCAGCTCCGTGGGCACAGTCGCATCTTCCAACGGCGGAGAAAACGGAATGGGGACGTTCATGGCGCCCATCCGTTTCACTGGAGCGTCCAGATCGTAAAAAGCTTTCTCTGAAATGACGGCGGCAATCTCCGCGGTGATCCCATACCGCTCATAGCCCTCGTCGATCACAATCACCCGCCCGGTTTTCCTGACGGATTCCAAAAGAGTTGCTTCATCCAGCGGCGAAGTTGTCCGCGGATCCACCACTTCCGCGCTGATGCCTTCCTTCTCCAGCAAGAGCGCCGCTCCCAACGCAACCTGCACCATGCTGCTGGTACCTATAAGCGTGATATCGCGGCCCTCGCGCTTAACATCAGCTTGCCCTAGAGGGATCGTGTACTCCTCCTCCGGCACCGGGCCCTTCAGCTTGTACATCATCTTGTCTTCGAAAACGACCACCGGATTATCGTCCCGAATGGCGCTCTTTAGCAGACCCTTCGCGTCGTATGGCGTGGAAGGAAGCGCAACCTTAAGTCCAGGTACGTGACTGAACCAGGCGTGCAACGATTGCGAATGCTGGGCGGCCGAGCGCCGAGTGGCACCCAGGGTGGTGCGCATGACCATGGGAACCTTCCACTTCCCGCCCGACATGTAGTGCACCTTGGCAGCCTGGTTCACCATCTGGTCCATGGTCAGGGTAATGAAGTCCCCGAACATGATGTCCACCACCGGGCGCAACCCGGTCATCGCCGCCCCCACTGCCAGTCCAGTGAATCCGGCTTCCGATATGGGTGTGTCCAGCACCCGCTCGGTTCCAAATTCTTCCACCAGACCGCTCAACACCTTGAAGGCTGTTCCCGCCTCGGCGACATCTTCGCCCAGAACGAGTACATTTGGATCGCGCCGCATTTCTTCCGCGAGCGCCTCCCGAACCGCCTGCCCGAAGGTAAGCTCCCGTTGCGCGTTAGGCATAGACATCCTCACTCACCTGCTCTGCACCAGGATAGGGAGCGGCGATTGCGGACTCGACGGCCCTTTCCATTTCCGCGCGCACCTCCGACTCTATGTCGGCAAGTGACGTCCCATCGGCCAACTGTTCCTG
>JAFNAG010000301.1 GCA_017860135.1 Acidobacteriota bacterium | reverse complement strand
GATTCAGCGGATCGATGACCACGTCCACCACGCCGACCTTGTCCGAAATGAACAGGCTTTTTTCCCAGGTCTTCCCGCCATTCACGGTCTTGTACAGACCACGCTCGGCATTGAACGAGAAGTGGTATCCGACCGCCGCGACGTAGACCGTGTTGGGGTCCTTGGGGTGAATCGCGATGCGCCCGATGTGGCGTGTTTCGGTCAGGCCCATGTGGGTCCAGGTGTTTCCCGCATCCACGGACTTCCAGATGCCGAATCCGCGCAACGGGATGCGGCCCGATGCCGCGTCTCCCGTCCCGACCCAGAGCACATTCGGGTCGGATGGGGCTATGGCCGCATGCCCGATCGGCACCATGCTCTGGCCGGGGAGTAGAGACGTGAAGGTCGTGCCGTTATTGACAGTCTTCCAGAACCCGCCCGTGGACGGTGCGATGTAATAGTTGTAGGGATCTTTCTCGTTCACGACGACGTGCAGGACGCGGCCGTTCTGTCTTGCCGGGCCGATCGCGCGGAAGGAGAAGGACTTCATAATGCCCGGCAGCGAGACGTCCTGCTGCTCGACAGCCAGAGTCGGGCCGAGAGCAGCAGAGAGCAGGATGACAATTCCGAGGGCGCAAATCATTCTGGGGTTACAAACCATAAGCACTCCTTTGATCCGCCGGGTGCAGAATCCGGCCGGAAACACCGAAAGGCCGCATGCGTTTTCCCGTGGCGGTAGTGCCACTGCCATTGCGTTATCGGCGAAAGAGCTTCTTATCACACTTGCCGGGACCGGAACAAGAAGCAGCGAAGTGCAAGCGCCGCAGGCAGCCGCGGATTCGCCGGATCTCCGTTCGGAAATCCCGTGGAACCTGCGGCTGCTTCTGCTTTCATTGGGTGAAGAGGTTTCGGCAGGCCGCATGCAGGGAGGGAGAGGGTGTGCTCAAGCCTCTCCCTCACTGATGGGTATGTCAGAAACGGCCATTCATTGCAGCCAGAAGTTCCGGAGGGACTTCGGACTCGGGGATGAGTTTCCCGCTGATCGAATTCAATTCAGCTACGTGTGCATCATTCCGCTCCGAAACCCCGCGGCTGGCGTAGACGGCCCGGCCGGTGATGCCGGGACCCGGATCATCATCGTCATCTCCATCATCGTCATCATCACCGATGTCAGGAGGATGAACGCCAACCGCCTTGAATATTGCGTCGCGCAGATTGTTGTCCCGCGACCTGCCGCTGATGGTCGCAGCGAAGGCATATTCCCCGGCATATTCAAACCAGGACAGGAATCGAAGAGGCGCGCCGGAGATGAAGTGCAATGGCAGCTCCAGCGCCGTCCAGAGCTGTGTTTCGGGATCCTTGGTGAGGAGATCCGCGACCAGAGTCTCTGAGTCAGAGTTCCAGGATCGAATATGGATAAACCCTTTCAGCGCTTTCTTCTGCCTGTCTCCCGAAACTGTAACTCTGAACCATGTTCCCACCCACATTGGCATATCCGGCGTACCGTTGTCCGGAAGCGTGATATCCGTGGTGGCTCTTATGCTGCCGGATACATTGCCGGCAGCATCCTTGGCCCAGCCATAGAGGGTCTTGGAGCCCTCGCCTGAAAAAGTGAAACTCGAAGGCGGGTAGGCGCTCCAGCCGGACGCACCGGCGGCCGGTTTGTTCGGGGATTCGGTCGACATATAGCCGGTCACGCCGACATTGTCACTGGCAGTGAAGGCGGTAATGGGGACCGTGAGCGAGTTCGAGACAGGCGCAAGTGCAAAGGAGCTGACGGTTGGGGCGATCGCATCGCCGGGGGGAGGAGTTGCCACGGTGATTGCCGTCGTTGCAGCCGCCGCATTGGAGACGTTGCCGGCGGCGTCTTTGGCCCAACCATAGAGGGTCCTGGCGCCATCACCGGCGAAGGTAAAGCTCGAAGGCGGGCTGGAGGTCCAGCCGGCAGCGCTGGCGGATGGTTTGTTCGAGGATTCGGTTGCCATGTAGCCGGTCACGCCGACATTGTCGCTTGCCGTGAAGGCGGTAATGGAAACCGTCAGGGAGTTCGAGGTCGGCGCCAGTGCAAAGGAGCCGATGGTGGGCGCGTTCGCATCCCCCGTGGGAGGCGGCGGCAAGGTGATCGTCGTGCTGGCCGTCGCACCGTTGGACACGTTGCCGGCGGCATCCTTGGCCCAGCCATATAGGGTCTTGGAGCCCCCACTGGCGAAGGTGAAGCTCGAAGGCGGGGTGGCACTCCAGCCGGCGGCAGTCACCGCCGGCTTCACCGAAGATTCGGTCGCCATGTATCCGGTCACGCCGACGTTGTCCGAGGCGGCAAAACTGGTTATGGATACTATGAGCGTCGTCGCCGTGGAGTTCAGGGAGAATTGGCTGATGGTCGGAGCCAAGGCGTCGGAAGGCTTATCATTAGCGTTGCCAGGATAAGTCAGCGCCTGAATCTCCTGCAGGTTGGTAGACCCGTCCCCGTCTGAATCGCGATTCTGAATCGCCTGAAAGTTATGGCCTTCGGCGAAAGCAGCCCCATAAGGATTCAGCTCCGGAACCGACGTGTGGCATAGGCTGCAGTTGTCTATCCTGGAGCCGGTTGCCGAAGGATGCGCAGACCGGAACGGAGCAAGATAGCTGCTGACGGAATAGGCTGCTGTCAGGCTCCCCAGGAACAGGAATGTCGCCAGCAAAGCGCGGGATCGATTGGATAGGTGACTCATTTCAATTTCCTCTAAGAAAGGTTCAAAATGCGGCACCGGGGATGCCGGGGCAAACCTGCATCCATGCCCTGATTGAGCTTCGCTTATGCACTGGCTTCCGATGCCGTACACCCGAAAGAGCGAATTACCATCCCCCGTGAACTCGGGAATCTTCTCAGGGAGCTGGAATTCACCCTCGATATGCAGGGAACTGTATCCTGTGGCAAGCGATCGGGCTTGTGAGGTGGGTCACACACGCAGATTTTAGTGCGATTTCTTCCGGAAGCTCGGGTCCGGCCCATGACCGATTGCGACCCAAGGCGTTGTCAGGCATCCGGCGGCGCCCCTGACCGGGTCAGACAATTCTTGTCCCCGTTGCGCGGATTTTTGTGTATGATCCGCGAATCATTGAGGCTTCAGGAGAAGTGCATATGAAGAATTCCCGCTCCCGTTTGTTTCTTGTTTGTGCTGCGATTCTGTTCGTCATGGTTCCGGCCGGAGGGCTGCTGGCCGGGCTTCAGGGGCAACAGCAGGCTCCGCCCGCGCAGAGCGCCGCAGAGGCGAAGCGGACGCTGACCATTGCGGATTACGGCCGCTGGCAGTCGATCGCCTCGGTCGCCCTGACGGAGGACGGCGCGTGGATGTGCTACATCTACCGGCTGCGAGAAGGAGATGCCACGCTGTACGTGAAACAGCTGGACGGCGAAAAACTGTATACGATATCGATCGGCCCCCAGGGGGCCGGCGGGCGCGGCGCCGGCGGCGCGGCAGGCGGAGGCGGAGGAGCCGCCGGCGGGCCGCAATTCTCCGATGATTCGAAATGGATTGCCTACTTCGTGAACCCTCCTGAGAGGGCCGGCGCGCGTGGCGGTGCGGGGCGGGGCGCAACTACTACGGCGCCAGGCGCGCGGGGCGCAACCCCAGCGGCGCCGGCAGCGGCGCCGGCAGCGGCGCAGGCTCAGACGCCCGCGCGCCGGCTCGAACTGCTCCAACTTGCATCCGGCGAAAAGACGACCTGGGAGAATGTCGCCTCTTTTTCATTCGTGGAAGGGTCTCAAGCCCTGATCATCAAACGGCCGAAACTGGACCGGGAGGCCACCCACAACGGCACGGACATGATCCTGCGCAGGCTGGACCGGGGGATGGATGAGCTTTTCGGCAGCACCGGCGATTACGCCGTCAGCAAAGGCGGGAAGATCCTCGCATTCACCACCGATGCCGCCGACATGACGGGAAACGGTGTTTCCGTTTACCATCTCCCCACGGGGATCCGGCGCACGCTCGACAGCGGCAAGGCACTCTACGACAGGCTTGTTTGGAACGACGAAGGAAGGGCAATCGCGGTACTGAAGGGGGAGAAGAAGACCGGATTTGTCGAGCGGGAGAACGCTCTCTTGGCTTTCAAAGGCCTCGACAGCGAACCCGAGCGCCTCGAGTTCCGACCCACCGATTTCGCGGATTTTCCCAAAGAGATGGTCATCAGCGAGAAGGGCAGTGTTGCCTGGAGCGCAGACGCGAGCAAGATCTTTTTCGGCATCAAGGCCCAGGAAAAAGAGCCCGAACGAAGAAGAGACGACGCGCCGGCGGTCGCCAACGTGGACATCTGGCACTGGAAGGATGAGCGGCTCCAGTCCGTGCAGATGCTCCGGGCAACCCAGGACCGGAATTTCACTTTCCAGGCTGTCTGCGTCCTCGGCGCCAAGAAGTTCGTGCGGCTCACCGACGACGGCATGCGGAACATGCAACTCTCCCAGAACGAAGCCTGGGGCGTCGGCCGGGACGATCGCGCGTATGTGTCCGACTGGGAGGAGAGCCGGGCCGATTACTACCGGGTCAACACGACCACAGGGGAACGGGCGCCGATGTTCAAGGCGCAGGGGCAGACGTTCGGCTTCTCCCCGGACTCCAAGCATTTCCTGTATTGGAAAGAAGGCCACGTCTGGGACTATGTCCTGGAAACCGGCGAGACCAGGAACCTGACGCAACGTTCCCCGGTAAGCTTCATCAATCAGGAATATGACCATCCCGGAATCAAACCGTCCCACGGCATTGCCGGGTACGCCAAGGACGGCAGCGGCGTCGTGCTGAACCACAAGTACGATGTCTACCTGCAGCCATACGACGGCTCGCCCGCCATCAACCTGACCGGCGGCCTGGGAACCCGTGAGGAGACCCGTTTCCGCTACCAGCCACTGGAAGGCGAGGCGGACCAGCCCTCCTCCACCCGATGGGAGGACGAGGACGATCTCCTCGATGCCGCCCGGCAGGGGCCGGGAGGAGGGGGACGCGGCGGACCGGATCGTACCATCGATCTGTCCAAACCGGTGCTCCTCACGGCATTCGGCCAATGGACCAAGAAGGCAGGTTATTACGAGCTCAACGGGAAGGAACTGAAAAAGCTCGTTTACGAGGACAAATCCTTCGGCCGCATTACCAAGGCGAAAAAAGCGGACCGCCTGGTGTTCACCCAGGAGACGTTTGCCGATTTCCCGAACTACTACCTGGCCGACATGAGATTCTCGAGCCCGAGGCGAGTGACGGACGCCAACGCCCAGCAAGCGGAATACAAATGGGGGCATCGCATCCTGTTCGAGTTCAAAAACAAGAAGGGAGTGCGGCTGCAGGGCACCCTGGCGATCCCCGACGAGCACAAGGAAGGTCAGCGCCTCCCCATGCTGGTGAATTTCTATGAAAAGAACTCCCAGAACCTCCACTCCTACACGGCCCCGGGCTACGCATCGAGCCCTCAGTTTGCCGGTTTCGTAAGCGAAGGCTACCTGGTAATGCAGCCGGACATACACTTCAATACGCGGACTTCCCACTCCGACATGCTCGAGTGCGTGGAGGCCGCGGTGCAGAAAGTGATCGACATGGGGTATGCCGATCCCAAGCGGGTCGGCCTCCACGGACATAGCTACAGCGGCCAGGGATCCGCCTACATCTCCACCCAGTCGAAAATGTTCGCCGCCATCGTGGCCGGCGCGGCGGCATCGGACCTGGTAAGCGACTTCAACCAGCTCTGGAAATCAAGCGGCACCAACCAGCACCGGTACGACATCTACGGACAGGGCCGCTTCGGTACCAATCCGTTCGACGATCTCCAGTTGTACATAGACCAGTCCGCCGTATTTCATGCGCGCACGATGAACACGCCGCTCCTGCTCCTGCACGGCACGGACGACGGATCGGTCGAGTGGCTGCAGGCGGTCGAGTTCTACAACGCCCTTCGCTTCAACAAGAAAAACGTAATTCTGCTTTCCTATCCCGGCGAAGCGCATGGCTTGCGCAACCTGGAGAATCAGAAGGACTTCCTGGTGCGCATCCAACAGTTCTACGATCATTACCTGAAGGACAAACCGGCGCCCGAGTGGATGACCCGGGGAGTGCCGTTCATCAAGAAGACGAAATAGCGGGTCGAATCACCCTTTGAACCGCAAAGACATCAAAGAAAAAAACTTTGAGGTGTTCGCGGTTCAGTTTTTCCGGCCGCCGAAGTCCGGATCGGTTGGGGAAGCTGCTACTTCTTGATTGGTGTGACTGTGACGCTGGATTT
>JAFNAG010000300.1 GCA_017860135.1 Acidobacteriota bacterium | reverse complement strand
GGGGAATCCTCACCCGCTGCCCCGGCGCGGTTTCGGGGGAACCCTCGTTTCCTGCTTCTCAGGCGGACGAGGCGGAGGGCCGCGGCGCTTCATCTGGCGATAGACATTTTTGCCCAGTTTGAGGTTTTTGAAGCCGCCCTTCGATTTTGGATTTTGGATTTGCGGGTTTGGATTGGGAGACATCCTGGGATCCTTTTGCATTCCGGATATGTCAGGGACAAATGCCGCAAAAGCAGCAAACCACAAATGCCATGAATGATCCTCGTGCCTTCCTTGTATTATGCGGTGGCAATTGGCGGCCTATGACTTAGTCGATGGTCATCACAATATTTTCGGTTTCACAGCCGGCTCGTGACGGAGCCGGGAGTCCGGCAGGTCGGATGCCCGATTTCAGGGGGATATTCCGGAGGAACCGAGTGTGAGACATCGCGCGGGATCCACGACCGCACCGATCCTGGAAGCGAAAACGGTCTGCTTTTCTATGTCTTCCTTGGTGATGAAGCGCACGTCGAGCAGGCTTTTTCGTTGGTAGCCTGTCCTCATGAAGTTCATTTCTGCCAGGGCCAGGCTCCATCCCTCGAGCCAGAGCTCGAGTTCCCGCCGCATTTGCGGCGTACCCTCAAAATGGATCAAAAGGTCGATATCGGCGTCGGGGCCGGCAGTGCCCGTGCTGGTGCTGCCGATGACATAGACCCCCTTTATGGCGAACCGCCGGGTATCCAGTTCCGATGCGATCTTCTGAGCCATCCTGCAGCGCCAGCGCGCATGGTCATCGGCGGCGCGTACGGGATGCTCCGATGGAAACGCCGGGATCGGGGGTGAAGCATCCACATCGCCGGGCATGGCGAGGATCGCCACCGCTTCATCGAGGTCTGCATTCATC
This sequence comes from Acidobacteriota bacterium, assembly GCA_017860135.1. Classification (GTDB taxonomy): domain Bacteria; phylum Acidobacteriota; class UBA6911; order UBA6911; family UBA6911; genus JAFNAG01. The sequence continues at coordinate 5,340 of JAFNAG010000300.1, read as the reverse complement.
AGCAGGCGGAGTATCTTGCCTCCCGTGGTGTGAGGCACGTCGATCACATGGATCGTGTGGGAGAGGTAGGCGAACTCGGGCAGCAGTATGGGCAGGAAGTTGCGGGATTCCCTGAGAAACGGCTCCTGGAATATCACGCCCGGATCGTCGGGATAGAGCGGAAGGTACCGGATCGACGACTCGACCAGATCCTGGAAGAAGTGTGTCCCGAAGGACACCTCGGGGACGTAGTTGCCTGTCTTGCGGGCGATCTCGATGAGGACCGCCGTGTTGTTGATGTCGGAGTAGGTAGTGCTGACGCCGAGTTTGATGTCGCCACGGCTGCCCCAGCGTCCTGGCCCCATCAGGATGAAGCGCCGCTTGGGGAGTATCTTGTTCAAATGGCTCACGGCGCGGCCCACTGCCTGCAACTCGGCAAGGCTCGAGAGCCGGCTGTAGCCGTCCGGATCCACGTATACGATGTGGGTGATGTCGGGCGTCCTCCCGTTCGAAACATATCGGTGTGCCGAAAAGACAATCTGGCTTTCCGGAATGTCCTGAGGAATCTGCGCGGGAGTGCTTTCACGCGAGTGGCTCTGAGGACGGCACTGCAGAAGGTAAAAATGCTTTCCATCGGATGCGAACTCAATATCGACAGGAGTGCGCATGGTGTTGCGGAGCAGGGCGAAAAGGCTCCTCATCTGATTGAGAAAAGGCGTGTTCGTGATCAGGCCTTCGAAGGTGAACAGCACATCGCTCTGTTCAAAATCAATGTCCATTGAGAGAGGATTTCGGATGCGGCCATCCTCATAGATCGAGACGAGCTGCTGGATGGTAGGGTATTGAGGGCCGACATCCGCCAGCAGATCGCAGATCTCCAGCGTGCGGAAAGCATTTTCCTTCAGATCGATCACGTCGATCTTTTTGGTGGAGTATCGCGCGATTTCCTCCGGCGTCACGTTGACGCGGAGATTTGGTTGGCCCGGGGCTACGAGCATCGGATAATCATCGGCGACCCGGTCAACGGCACGGGTGCCAAGCCCCGGCACCAGCCGCAGCAACCCATCCTCCCGCTTGATCCGCGGGGACCAGCGGAACTCGTTGTTCGAGAACCCAACCCCGGAAAAGGTAGGCATGAAACAGTGCCCGACACGCATGCCGACGACTTCCTGGATCATGATCCCCATTTCCTCGTGTTCGTCGAGCAGTCCCCTTTCGGCGCGGTACTGGATCGGATCCGGGCTGAACACCGAGGCGTACACTTCAGCGAGCGCGTCGAGAAGGGCGGCGAGCCTGCTCGATTTGTCCCCCTGGTTTGCCAGGAACAGGCTCTTGTACTTTCCGGAAAAGGCCGAGCCCATGCGATCTTCCAGCAAGCTCGAGCTCCGGACGATCAGCGGGTGATTGCCGAAATCGTCGAGCGCCCTCGAAATCCCCTGGATGACTTCGGGCGGGAAGCGCGAACTCTTGAATACCTGGAGGATGTGCGGATATTCCTCTCGGATCTGGTCGATGTCGAGGTACTTCCAGTTGTACACGTCGTCGAGGTTGTTGTATGCCAGGAAACCCAGGAGCACATCGGAAGGCAGGTACCAGGTTTTCGGGATCCGGATGCCCGACAGCAGGCCGGACGCATCGTTCGCTTTCCGGATGATGTGCGAAGCCAGGAACAGGCCGGCACTCTTGCCTCCCAGTTTGCCATGGCTTTTGGGCACGAGAATCGTATGGTCCAGAATCTCGAAGAAATCATCGACCTCCAGGTGCTTCCGCGACATCTCGATGAAATCGAGATGGTCGGTGAGCAGTCGGCGTATGAGTGAGGTCTTCAGGCCGACCCGCGTAGCCAGGGAAAGCTCCCGTGCATTCACGCCGCTGTGCTGGTATCGCTTCATCGCGCCTGCCAGCTCCACGAGCGACGTGTCTGGGACTTCCAGCGCCTGGACCAGGAAGTTGACCCGGTCTTCCTTGATCCAGACCTGGATCAAGGAAAGCACTTCCTGCTCGGCAAGATGGTTCTCGGCAATGAGAAACGTTTCCTCGGTGATCGTGTCGAGTTCCCTGGCCTCGGTTTTGTGTACCGGCCGGTTTTCGTCGTTGGCGAGCAGATCGGGATCTTCGCGGCTGGAAGAAAGAGTGCGCAAGAGCTCCTTGGCCTCGTGGATTCCATTGCACGACAGGTAGTTGAGCATCTTCCTCGAGATCTGCTTGAACAGGTTGAGATCTGTTGTCTTGAGGAGGTTGAGAAGGATGTGCCAGTCCTGCCTGGTATCGGCAGGGGGCAGAATAGCCTGCCGGGAGAGCCCGCCCTCTCCGAAACCGCGTTCCGCGGAAGCCTGCCCGATTCTGTACGCGATGGTTTCGAGAAGTTGCCGCTCCTCCTTGAGGAAAGGGCCCTCATTCGCATCCGGCAGTGGCTCATCGTAGAAGACGCTAACGGTGCCGATCTGTTTGCCCTGGGCTGAAATGCCCGTGCTTTGTTCCCAAGAGGTCTCCAAGAAGCCCGGCACGGTAAAAATCCTGCCGTGCAGGACAATTCTGGCGTGGCAGTGCTGCGGATATTGCCATCCGGCCGGGATTGCCTCCGCGATCAGGCGCAGCAACTCGTCGAAGGGTTTGCCGGAGCGCAGGATCTCTTCGATAGTGTAGATAGATTGAAGTTCTTTTGCACGTTCCTGTAAAGCGCGCAAAACCTTTTCGAGACGGGTGGTGGCTCCTTCCGAGCCGGGTGTTTGCCGCATGGCTCCCTGCATGAATTTCCAAGAGACTTCCGGCCTCCCCGATACCGGGGTCTTGCCTGCCAGCGGGAGGCCGGATGATGTGGATATCAGACCCAACCCCGGTCTTTACAAGCCTGAGCTACGCGGCCGATCGAGATGATATACGCGGCGTCTCGCATGTAGAGCTTGTTCTTCTTCGCCAGGTTGTGTACCGCCTGGAACGCCGAAGTCATTTTGGTATCCAGTTTGCTCAAAACCTCGTCCTTCTCCCAATAATAATTCATGTTGCTCTGAACCTGCTCGAAATAGCTGCAGGTTACGCCCCCGGCGTTGGCCAGAAAATCAGGAATAATATAGATCCCGCGCTCGCGGATGACACTGTCGGCTCCCGGCGCCGTCGGGCCGTTCGCTCCTTCTACGATGACCCGGACCCTGCTGTGGATATTGCCGACGTTTTCCCCGGTGATCTGGTTTTCGAGCGCCGCCGGGATAAGGATGTCAACGTCCTGAACCATCCAGGCTTCTCCCGGAAGCACTTCATAGCCCAGGCTCCTGGCTTTGTTCTTGTCAATGCCGCCGAATCGATCTGTGATGCCGAGCAGGGCATCCACATCGACACCCGATGCTTTCCTGAACGAGTATGCCGCCTGATCCGTCTGATCCCACGAGGCAACACAGATGACCTTCCCGCCGAGTTGCTGGTACAAGCGGGCTGCGTAGAGAGCCACGTTGCCGAATCCCTGAACGCTGGCGACGGTGTTTTCGAGTTTGATTCCCAGCTCCCGCAGCGCCTCGCGCAACGTGAAAATCACTCCAAACCCGGTAGCCTCCGTCCGCCCCAGAGAGCCTCCCATTCCAACCGGCTTGCCTGTAATGAAACCGGGAAACCTGCCGCCGTGGATTGTTTCGAACTCGTCCAGCATCCAGAGCATGTGCTGGGCATTGGTCATCACATCCGGCGCGGGCACATCCGAGAGGGGTCCCACATTTCGCGCGACCTGTCTCACCCAGCCGCGGCAAATCGCCTCCTGTTCGCGCTGGCTCAAATCATGCGGATCGCAGATCACACCGCCTTTGCCGCCGCCGAGCGGGATATCCACTACCGCACATTTCCACGTCATCCACATCGACAGCGCGCGCACGGTGTCGATCGTCTCCTGAGGGTGGAAGCGGATGCCTCCCTTGCATGGGCCGCGGGCATCGTTGTGCTGCACGCGAAAGCCGCGAAAAATCCTGATGCTTCCGTCGTCCATCCGGACCGGGATGCTGAAATGGTACTCGCGCATCGGCATGCGCAAAAGCTCCCTGGTCGGCTGGTCGAGGTTCAGCTTCTCTGCGACTTGATCGAACTGGGTCTGTGCCATCTGAAACGCACTGAAAGACTTATCAGCCATGAGATTCTCCATTCGATAATGTGACCCCTCGCGGAGGGGCTGGATAACAAAGCGCCATAATGGCCTGAACGTGTGTCTGATTGATGGACTGCATCAGGCGAACTCCTGTGTCCCGCGGTTCGCCACGCTTTGCTGCGATGCCGGTTCGCTCACGCTTACAAGCATTCTACCGTACTCTTTCCGCGCGCTTGGCTCGACGGGCGCCGGCTCGCATTGACTCCCGCATTATACATCGGGCTATGAATCCGGTGTAGGGGGGACGCCTGCCTCCACCCGGCATTGCCAAGCCTGACATTGTCATCCACGGCATCAGGGGATTTTTGCGCATTTCCAGGAAGGTCGCCGCTTCCGTGCTCGTTTGCGGCCACCGGTTTTTCTTCGGCCCCGCGGGCCGGATCAATGAACTGCCGATCCGACCCGGTCTAGGACGCCTCGTTCGCTTTTTTCGACGCCCTCGGCCTTTTCGCGGCCGGTTTTTTGCGTCGGGCGGATGCTTGGGTGGCCGCCGGCTTGCGGCGCCTCGGCTTTCCTTCCGCCGCCGGAGCCGGCTGCATCTCCTGAACCTGCTCTTCCGCGGGTATTTCCGGAGCAGGTTCGGGCATTGACTCGGCAGTCATCGCTCCCGCGGCCTCCCGTGCGGGTCTGTCAGATTCCGGGATCTCCGAAACCGGTGTCTCCGGGGCGATCACAGCCTCCGGGGGCGGCGGTTCCCGAGTGCCTTCCAGGAACGGCACCGGATACTGATCTCCCGGATAAATGCGCAGAATCCCCTGCCGGTTCCGTTCCACCCTGAGCAACCCTTCACGCTGCGCTGCGCGCGCAAGATCGTGAATCCCGTGAATGCCAAATCGATGCTCATCGAAAGATGGATCCGCAGACCGGAGGAAGTGTTTGAAACTTCGGAGGTACATGGGCCAGTGCGGCCTTGGACCCATCTGGTCCAGAATCCGTCGGACAGCGGCAACCGCCTCTGCAGACTGGGGACCGTTTGCCGCGGATTCCCTGGCCGTCGGCGCGGGCGGTTCCGGCTCCACCTCCTGCGGGACCGGCTCGGCTGCAACCGCGGCGGCAGGGGTCTCCCCATCCTTTATCTCCACAAGCAGGCTGCGATCCACCTGCTTTAGGTTTACAAACCCGGCATTTGCCATCTTCTGAATGAATTCCCGGAAAGAGCGGGCGCCATAGTCGCGCTCGGAAAACGTTGAGTCCAGTTGCAGCAAGGTGCTTTTCAGCAGGCCGAGCTGCGGGGA
>JAFNAG010000299.1 GCA_017860135.1 Acidobacteriota bacterium | reverse complement strand
CCTGGTATTTCCAACATATGAATGAACTGAAAATGACGCCGACAGAAAACACCATCGCCTTGCGCCGGGGTGATTTCCAAAACCTTGCCGAAGCTCTCGATTATGCCGCAGAAGGAGAGACCGGCATCAACTTCTATTCAGGGAAAGGGGACCTTGCGGTTGCCCTTCCCTATGCGCTGCTGCGCAGCAGGGCTCAGTCTCTGGCTCGTAAACTCCTGGGGCTCGGTCTGCCTAGGGGAGAGCGAATAGCCCTCGTTGCCGATACCGATGCAGACTTTGTCCGGTTTTTCTTTGCCTGTCAGTATGCCGGATTGGTTCCCGTGCCGCTTCCCGCTGCGGTTCATCTGGGCGGCCGCCAGGCCTTTATCGACAACCTGCGCAAACTCGTTCACTCCTGCGGCGCCCAGGCTGCCAGGCTCCTGCTCCTTTTACCCCTTCCTCGCCGAGGCCGTTACCGGTCTGGATCTTAAACATGTCGGGGAGCCAGGTTACTTCGACGCCCTGCCGGAGTCGGATTTGCCGCTGCAGGCCCCGCTCCCCGAAGAGGTCGCCTACCTTCAGTATACGTCCGGCAGCACCCGTTTCCCGCGAGGGGTGGTGATCACTCAGAAGACGGTCATGGCCAATCTTGCCGGCATCATTCGTCACGGACTTTGCGTTCGCCCCGGCGATCGATGCACCTCATGGCTTCCCTTCTATCACGATATGGGGCTGGTGGGTTTTCTTATCGCTCCAATGGCTTCCCAGCTTTCAGTAGATTACCTGAGCACGCGCGATTTCGCCATGCGCCCGCGTCTCTGGCCGGCGTTGATTTCGAAAAACAGGGGGACGATCTCTTACAGTCCCACCTTCGGGTATGCCCTGTGCGCGCGGAGGCTCCGCCCGGCGGAAATCGAACAGTACGATCTGAGTTCCTGGCGCATCGCCGGAACCGGTGCCGAACCGATACGGGCTGATATCCTTGGACAGTTTGCCCGGCTTCTGGCGCCGGCCGGCTTCAATTCCCGTGCCTTTGTCGCTTCCTACGGCATGGCTGAATGCACGCTGGCCGTCAGCTTTGCGCCCCTCGACAAAGGGCTCACCATCGATCGGATTGAAGCCGAGACGTTCGCTGAGAACGGTACGGCTGTAAAGGTGAAGGGGAGCGCCCTTTCCGGAAAGACAAAGGAACTTGTCTTCTGCGGATCTGTCCTTCCGGGGCACGAGATCGAGATCCGCGACGAGCAGGGCCGGGCTTTGCCCGAGCGGTGCTGCGGAGTTCTGTATGTGCGCGGCCCCAGCGTCATGACCGGGTATCTGGGCGACCCTGAAGCCACAAGGGATGTTCTTTCTCCGGACGGCTGGCTCAACACCGGTGATCTGGCCTATCTGGCAGAAAACCAGGTGGTTATCACCGGGCGCAAGAAAGACATGATCATCATCAATGGTCGGAATATCTGGCCGCAGGATCTTGAATTTCTCGCCGAGCAACTGCCGGAAATCCGCTCGCGGGATGCTGCCGCGTTTTCCATCTCCGGGATCGAAGACGAGGAAATCGTGGTTCTGGTGGTGCAATGCCGCCTGCTGGACGAGAAGGAACGTGCCCGGCTTGTGGAGGTTCTTCGCGGACGCGTCCGGGAAGAGTTCGGGATCGATTGCACGGTTGAACTCGTCCCCCCCCACACCCTGCCGCAGACATCATCAGGAAAGATCTCGAGGACCAAGGCCCGGGCCGATTTCTTGCAGCGAAATCAGGACCTGTCCCCCTCCCACTTGCAGTGCGTCGGTCAGAATGTGAGCTAGCGGATGGCTGAATTCCTGCTGGAACCGAAAGCGGATACCCCATTCACACGAGCTTTGACTGTTGCCGTTACCGGAGGTACCGGGTTCATCGGCAGAGCAGTCATTCGTCGGCTCTTGCAGGAAAGAGTGCACGTCAGGGCGCTGGTGCGTAAACCCTCCCCTTCCACCTGTTTCGAAGCCCCGGGCTTGTCATGGATTCGCGGTGAGTTGAACTGCGAAGAGAGTCTGCGCCGTCTGGTCGACGGAGCTTCGGCCGTCATCCACTGTGCCGGGTCCGTGCGCGGAGCCTGTGAAGCCGACTTCATTCCGGCCAACGTATCCGGTGTCGAAAAGATCGTCAAAGTGGCCGGAGAATCAGTGGATTGCTCCCGCTTTCTTCATCTATCTTCCCTGGCTGCAAGGTCACCGGAACTTTCCGATTATGCCTCGAGCAAACGGCGGGGCGAGGAGGTTCTGCGAAGCGCTGCGCGGGATCTCAGCTGGACAATCCTGCGACCGCCGGCCGTTTATGGGCCGGGAGATCGCGAAATGCTGCCTTTGCTGCAATGGATACGCCGGGGAATGATTTTTGTTCCGGGAGGCGGCGCGGCACGATTCTCCCTGATTTTCATCGCGGACCTTACTGATGCGGTCCTCACCTGGCTGACGAGCGGTGCGGGCGGAGGCGGCTGTTTTGAACTGCACGACGGAAAAACAGGGGGCTACTGCTGGGAAGATGTCCGTGAAATCGCCTCGGATCTCTACCGGCGCCCCATTCGCCGCATCGATATCCCGCGGAGGGCACTGGAAGCGGCGGCGCACCTGAATTCCGCCGCGGCCCGCGTGGCCGGGTACCGGCCGATGCTGACGCCGGGCAAGGTCAGGGAGTTATGCCATGCCGACTGGGTCTGCGATAACGCGTCCTTCAGTTGCGTTACCCAATGGCGTCCCAAATACGAGCTGCGCGAAGGGTTGCTGCGCACCCTCGGGTGACAGATTTACGAGCATCACGGAGGAACGAAAGGTATGTCCAGAGCGGACTATGCAGAGATATTCGAAGAGGTGAAGACGCTCCTCGGCCGTTTTGGCAAATCTCTTGAAAATATTGACGAGGAGGCCGACATTATCAACGATCTCGGCCTTGACTCTCTTCTGGTCATGGAACTCGTTCAGGAGGTCGAGGATGCTTTCGATATTTCCTTTCCATTGAACGACCTCTCCGGAATCCGGACGGTAAAGGATTTTGTTCTGCAGATACAAAAGAATATCGAGGTCTGAATTATGGGACTCTTTGAAAAATTCACAACCATCGCCAACGGCCGAAACATGCTGGATCAGCTTGGATTTGACCCTTTCAATGTGGAGATCGAGGAGATTCTTTCACCGACCATGGCTCGCATCGCCGGCCGCGAAGTTCTCCTGGCGGGAACCAACAACTATCTCGGGCTGACCTTCGATCCCCGGTGCATCGAAGCCGCCTGTTCCGCAACCCGCGCCGAAGGGACGGGAACCACCGGTTCGCGCATGGCCAACGGCACATTCGCCGGTCATCGCGCTCTGGAAAGGGAACTGGCCGAGTTCTTCGGCTGCGCGAAAGCCATCGTCTTCTCTACGGGATTCGTGGCCAACCTGGGGGTCATCTCCACGCTGACGGGACCGGGTGACACCCTCCTGATCGACGGCGACTGCCATGCAAGCATCTACGACGGCTGCCGGATGAGCGGCGCCGACATCATCCGCTTCCGCCACAACAACGCGGCCGATCTCGAGAAGCGTCTTCGCCGCCTCGGCGATCGGGCGAAAAACACCCTGATCATCGTAGAGGGGATTTACAGCATGCTCGGTGACCGGGCTCCTCTGGCCGAAATCGTCGCACTGAAAAAAAAGTACGGATTTTGGCTGATGGTGGACGAGGCACATTCGCTGGGTGTTCTCGGCCGGAAAGGCATGGGACTTGTCGAGGAAGCGGATTGCCTGGAAGATGTGGATTTCATCGTCGGCACGTTCAGCAAAAGCCTTGGGGCGATTGGCGGTTTCTGCGTGAGCAACCACCCCGAACTGGACCTGGTGCGTTATGCGAGCCGCTCCTACCTCTTTACCGCATCGCCGTCTCCGGCCACCGTCGCCTCTGTTCGCCAGGCGCTGCAGTTGCTGGCCTCCGGGAAAGATTTGCGCGAGCGTCTGTGGTGCAACGCCCGCCACCTGTATGACGGGCTTGCGAAGCTTGGCTTCAGCCTCGGCCCCGAACCCACGCCGGTGATTGCCGTATATGTAAGATCGAAGGAAGAGACGTTGTTTTCCTGGAAAGAGCTGCTCGATCAGGGAATCTATGTCAATCTGATATTGCCGCCGGCAGCTCCCGACGGCAAAAGTCTGCTGCGCTGCAGTGTCAGCGCGGCGCATACGCACGAGCAGATCAATCACATCATCAAAGCATTTTCCGCTATGAGTGCTGATATCACCTTATGAAATACACCTCTATCTTACGACAAATCATCAACGAGAACTCTCTTAAGTTAAACTCTATACCAAAGCTAGACGTGATTGAATTATCATGCCTTTCAAAGGTTTCGAGAGGACTGGCATCCTCTTACTGGTTTCCTAATAGAGTCCTTTTCCGCCATTACCTGTACGCAACCATTTATCACACCATTAAAGATAACAAGGCGTTGTTTATTCACTGACCGGAGGTAACAAAATGCTGCCAAAAATTATCGCCGAGATCGGCTGCAACCATATGGGACAGATGGAGATCGCCCATGAAATGATCAAGGTTGCAGCGCAATTTTGCAAAGTTAATGTCATCAAATTCCAAAAGCGCACCAACCGCGAATTATTAACACCCGAGGAATACCGCGCGCCTCACCCTAACCCCGCAAATGCTTACGGACCGACCTATGGTGAGCATCGCGAGTTTCTGGAACTCGACCTTGAACAACATCGGCAGCTCAAATCCTGGTGCGAGGAGTGGCGCGCGGAATACAGCACTTCGGTATGGGATCTGACTGCGGCCAAGGAAATTGCTACCCTTGAACCCAAAATGCTGAAAATCCCTTCCGCGTGCAACCTTGATCAGGGGTTGCTTGAGTGGCTGATAGCGAATTATCAAGGAGAAATACATCTCTCCTTCGGCATGACGACACATGCAGAAGAGGTGCGGATTGTCGATATGTTCCAAAAGGCTGGTCGTCATAAGGATCTGGTTATCTACGCCTGTACCTCGGGATATCCGGTTCCTTTTGAAGATATCTGCCTTTATGAAATCAAAAGATTGGCCGAGACCTTTGGAGGGATGGTGCGCGGTATCGGCTTTTCGGGCCACCATCTCGGCATAGCTGCCGACGTGGCCGCCTTGGCGCTGGGGGCGACTTATTTTGAACGGCACTTCACCTTAGATCGCACCTGGAAAGGGACTGACCACGCAGCGAGCCTGGAACCGGACGGCATGAGACGGCTGAGCCGAGACCTGATCAACGTTTCAAAGGCACTGACTTATAAAACCGAAGAAATTCTGCCGATTGAAGCGGTACAAAGGAAAAAACTCAAAAGGATGGTGAATGGATAAAATCATCGCATTGGTCCCCCTCCGAGGTGGTTCCAAAAGTATTCCTGACAAAAATATTCGCCACATCGCAGGTAAACCCCTGTGCGCGTGGGTTCTGGAAGCCGCATGCCTGTCGGGGGTTTTTGCTCAAGTGGTCGTTTCCACAGATTCCCCCAAAATTGCTCAAGTTGTGCAGGGGCTTGATTTACCGATTAAAATTCTTGACCGCCCGGCCGAATTTGCCACCGATGAGGCGTCCACTGAGTCGGTTATGCTGCATGTCGCCCAGATGCTCGATTTTGATATCCTCACAACGATTCAGGCCACCTCCCCGTTAACGCAGCCTGAAGATTTTCACAAAGCCTACGGTATTTTTAAGTCTGGTGACTTCGACTCGCTCCTGACTGCGGTGCGAAGCAAGAGATTCTTCTGGAACGATGACGCAACGCCACTGAACTACACTCCCCAGCAGAGACCCAGACGTCAGGATTTCCCCGGGTGCCTCATGGAAAATGGCGCATTTTACTTCACAAAACGCAGGGTTCTGGAGCAGACCGGCAGTCGGCTGGGAGGCCGGATCTGCATTTTCGAAATGGCGGCTGAAAACGCAGTCGAAATTGATGAACAAGAGGACTGGGCCCTCGTCGAACGCATCCTGCGCGCGCGCAGCTCAAAATCTTTACACGAAACATTGGCAAAGATCAAACTACTGGCCGTTGACGTTGACGGCACCCTCACGGATGCGGGGATGTATTGGTCTGCGCAAGGAGATCTCCTGAAAAAATTCAACACGAGAGATGCCAAGGGACTCGAACTGGTGCGTAAAGCAGGCGTGGCGGTGGCGATCATAACGAGCGAAAACTCGCCGATCGTTGTGGCGCGAGCCCGTAAACTCGGCATACAACACTGCTTTGTCGGCGTAGACAACAAACAAAAATGCCTTGAAACCCTTGCCGCTGAATTAGGTGTTACATTGGCCGAAGTAGCCTATATGGGGGATGACATCAATGACTTTGATTGTCTGAAAACAGCAGGATTTTCTGCTTGCCCTGCGGATGCCGTTGAAGCTGTCAGGGCGACGGTTCAGTATATTTCAAACCGTGCCGGGGGAATGGGTGCGGTACGCGAATTATGCGAATTAATCTGTGCCGCCTACACAAAAACACAGCACGAACCAATCTGACTATCATTTCAAATGCCATGGTTAATTTTCAGGCGTTGATGTTTAAGTTTTCAAGTCACAGGATCAAAAGATGAAAGAATCCGCAACACATCTCATTATTCCAGTTGAAAACCAGGTGCGTGAATTGGATGCGAAACTCCTGCTAGCCTGTTT
>JAFNAG010000298.1:3756-9983 GCA_017860135.1 Acidobacteriota bacterium | reverse complement strand
GTCGGCGAATCCTTTGGAGGCCCCATCGCCATCGCCTACGTTTTGCGCCATCCGGAGCGCGTCCGTCGGCTCATTCTGGTAAACACCTTTCCATACTACAGTCGACAGCTGCGCCTCTTCCTGGGAATCCGGCTCTCCGGGTTGTTGACGCTCGATCTCGCGCGACGGATCAAGGATATGATAGTCGACCGGATTCTGGCAGACGAAGGTATCCCGGAAGAAGACCGGCTGCGCTACAAGGAAATCGTCGCCACAATCGATCTCGAGTCGTATCGGCGCCGTCTCGAGCTGCTGCGGCAGATCGACCTGAGGCCGCGCCTCCCGGAGATCAAGGTGCCTGCCGTGCTGCTGGCTGCGGGTCGGGACAAGATTGTCCCTTCTGTCACGGAAGCACGCTACATGGCTTCGCAAATCCCGAATGCGCGGCTTGTCGAATTCCCCGAGGCGGGGCATGCGCTCCTGCTGACCCCCGGGACCTCGCTGGCGGCTTATGATGACCTGCCGCTGGACATCATCAGTCGGCAAGGACCCGTTTCCGAATCATGAAGCGCAGTGAATTCGACGCCCTGGTTCAAAAAGCCCTAAACAAGATCCCCCGCATTTTCCGCGATGCAATGGAGAATCTCGAAATCGTGGTGGAGGACTGGCCGGATCCGGGATTGATGGAGGAAGTGACCGGAGAGAGCGATGCCATGGTTTACGGCTTGTTTACGGGCACGCCGCTGCCGCTGCGCCACGCGGACGACTGGGGCAGCCCGCCCAGCCTGATCCACATCTATCGGGGCCCCTTGGAGGAAGATTTCACAGATCCGGATGAACTGGCCCACGAGATCGAGATCACCCTGGTCCACGAGATCGCTCACTATATGGGCTTCGATGAGGAAAAGCTCGCAGAATACGGCTACGACTGACTCACGGGATCAAGGCGCTTTAAAGCACGCGGACTCAAGAGGGGGTCCAACGATTGACCCATGTTAGCCTCAGGCGCGAAGCGCCGGAAGTGAGTAGCCCCGCGCGTCAGCGCGGGGTCAAGGCACGGCCAAAAACGAGGCCCGAAGGGCCGGCACATGCCATATATTTCCGGGAGATTTAGTGCCGCGCCTTCGGCGCTCCACCATGCTCCATCTCAGTCCCGGCCTGACGGCCGGGCCTATTTACTGCCGGCCCTCCGGGCCTGATCAGGCTGTGATTCAACCGTTGGACACCCTCTGAAGCCCGCGCTCACTATCTGAAATTCCGGAGTCCCGGCGTCTGTAAATCTATCAGTCGATATTCGGCTTGCGGCAAGCTCACCGTTTTTCACGGCGAGCGGCCGCCATGAAGGGAGTGTCCCAGAGCGTGATGATTCCGCCATCGGCGCCGATGGCGACCAGGCCGGCAGAGGCCGTCGCCATGGTTTCGATTTCCTCCATGACGGCCTTTCCGGAAGCTTCCAGCGGATTGCCCGACGCGACAAGGTCGCATAAACGTTTCGCCGAGAGCAGAACCATGATGCGCTCGCCCACGCCTGTCAGCGAAACACCGACCTGCTTCGAGCAGTATGTTCCCGCCCCGATAATCGGAGAGTCCCCGATCCTGCCCGGATAGCATTGGCCGGTGCCGCCGGTGGAGGTCCCGGCTGCCAGCTTCCCGGCCGCATCCAGAGCTACCGCGCCCACGGTGCCGAGGCGCGGGTGCCCGTGTTTCCACTCTTCCGCCATTCCCTGGTAATCCAGTTTCAGGCACGCATCGGTCATGTGCTGCTGCCAGTAGGCGATCTTCTGGGGAGTCGCCACGACCCCGGATTCGTGTCCCAGTTTCAGGCCGAGTTGCGTCGCCTCCTGGCCGCTGAGCATGACATGGGCATCCTGCTCCAGCAGGTAGCGAGCCAGCCGGATGGGGTGCCTGAGGCCCGGCACCTGGGCAACCGCGCCGGCCCGGCCGTCGCCTGTCATGATGCTCGCGTCCATCCGGGCCACGCCATCGGCCTGGAGGTAGCTGCCTGTCCCCGCATTCAGGATCGGCTCATCCTCAAGCCTTAGGATGGCAGCCTCGACCGCTTCAAGCGCGCCAATCCCCGCAAGCAACACCTCCCATCCCGCGTCCGCCGCGCGCTCGCACGCAGCCTCGCGCACGGCTTCCTCTTCCTCCGATACGGCTGCGCAGCCGCCATGCACTACAAGAGCTGGTTTCACCGTAACATCTCTCCATCGGAAAACTTGTGAAAGGCCCCGGATTTTTAGGGGGGTCCTGTGCCTCCCACCGCTGTTGCCGTCTTTTACATAGTGATCAAGCCTGCAGCCTTGAGGATCTCCAGATGGTTCAGGATATCCTGGAGGTCGGCTTTCCGCTGGCTCTGCGCGTCCAGCATGTATTTGATGTCGAGCGCGCTGTGGTTCCCGTTGATCAGGCATTGCAATTCGGCAGTGTTGAGCCCTCCTTTTACCGGAAACTTGGAGCGCACCTCCGCCGGCACTTTTGCCAGGGCCTCCCGATTCCCCGGCCGCCCGTTCTGCTCCGCGGCAGGCGTGCGTCGGGGGACGACTTTGGACGCCTGTCTCTCGATCTCGGTCAACTGCAGGACAACGGGTGTGCTGTTGAGCTTCCTCGCCACCGCCTTCATATGGTTTTCGAGGGCGTTCAGGTTCGCGTTGCCTACACCGTCGATCGACTTTTGCATGGCGGCTATGTAGTCGGCAACCAGCTTCTTGTCCACCGCCAGCTCGTTGACGGCCGCCAGGGTGTCCTTCTCGCTCATGACGGCGGCCATGACGTAGCCGCGAGCCGACTGGTACGCCGTGGAGAGGTTTTCCGTCGTAGCCTGGTTCAGTTCCTCCAGCCCGCGCACAAGCTGGTGGCCAAGCCGGCTGGTGCCGTTGCTGGTGATCTCACCCGCAATCTTCATCGCCATGTTGTCTTCGGCGCCGGCGATCGTGTAGGCGCTGGCTGCCGAGATGATCACAACCCGCTTCATCTGGGTCGGGTCGGACTTGTCAACATGGTCGCCCGAGGTGTGGTACCAGCGGTCCGGCCAGGCGATCATCATGATGCCGGGGACACCGACGCCCCAATCGTTGAACACGGTGTGGTCCGATGCCCCGTAGTAGGTTTCGATGCTGTAGTAGAAGGGTTCGTCGGCGCCGGTAGGCGCGACGATCCGCCGCGGCACCGGGCTGAAATTGCTTCGGTTCTGGATGTGCTCGCGGTTGCCTTCACCTACAAACCGATAATAGTTTTCCATCACGTCATTGATGTAGTGCGCGTTGCCATACGTCGTGCGGATCAGGCAGAAGAAGGACTGGTTTTTGCTCAGCCACTCGCCCACCATGTCCAGGTTGATGTTGCACAGAGTCCTGGCCATGATTTCCTTATGCGCATCGATCCACAGGCCCGTGCCCGAAATCTCGGGGCCGATGATGAAGCGGATCGTGCGCTTGGGCCTTGGGATGCGGTTCTCGTTGATCAGCGTGTTCAACACTCGGCTGGTCTCCAGGAGTGCGGCGCACCCGGAAATGTCGTCATTCCCGCCCTGCTTAACATACCCTTCATACAAATGAGCGGAAAAGATGATCTCGCCGGCTCCCGGATCAGTGCCCGGAATGAACCACACCAGGTTCTGCACATCCGTCGGTTGCTGTTCCGAGACCACCTGCGCGCGCACCTTGATCTTCTGGCCGGCCAGGAGGCGCTTCTTCAGGTAGTCCCCTTCCCGCGGTGGCATCTGAAACGCAAACTTGACCGTAGGCTGGGCTGCGGCTGCAGTACCGCCCCGGCCGCCTCCCCTGCCTCCTCCTACCGATCCCCAGGGAATCTGCAGCGGATCGAAGTACGGCCGCGGCGAGTTCATGGAAATCACGCCAACCGCACCCGACGTGCTCAGACTGCCAATGGATCCGTCCGTCACGGCGATTTTGTCTTTCAGATCCTTGCCTTCGAGTTCTTCACGCCTTCCCGATCCCACCCAGACAAGTTCCGCAGTCACGTCGGCTGTCTGACTGCCGGTCGCCAGCATGGCGGCCATGTCCCTGTAAGACGCCAGCTTCTGACGGCCCGGCTCGATTTCCCAGAGCTCACCCTTGACCGCGTCCCAGGTGTTGTTTCCGGGAAAGCGTGCCAATTCCACATTGGAGAAGCCGTACTCCCTGATCTTGTCGAGATAAAATTTGGTTTCATGGAACATCGAGTTGGGCCCATACTCCGATGCCGGACGGTCCTTGTCGTATCCGCCCGTCTCCATGATGGCGTACCAGGCGTTCTCACCGGAGGATTCTCCGATAATTTCATCCATGTGATTCTGGGGCAGGAAGGTCCACTGCAGCCAGGGCGTCATCTGCGCAAAGGCGATCGCGCCGAGGAACAGGAGAACTGCCAGCGACAGTAAAAGTGTTCGCTTTACCATAGGGGTCTCCTCATGTCATTCTTCTTGCGGCTGTGCTATGTATGATCCGTTTCGGGAGGCCCAGTTTACCACAGGAGAATGCCATGGCAATCGAGGAGTTAAGCGGCGGGCAGCTGGCGGCGTTGGTGGAACGCGTTTTCCGGGTGCGGCCGACGGACCGTGCTCTGGCGATACTGGTGGACCTGCCCGATGCGGCCCGGCCCGACACGCCCGCGTGGAAGGAGAGGCGGGAAATGGCCGCAGGATGGGCAGATCGGCTGGTTCCCATGCGGGAACGCCTGGGCATGGACGTGCACCTGGTGCTGTATCGCAACGTGCGGACCAACAACGCCGATCTGCCGGGAAGTGCCTGGTTTTACGCGGGCAAGCCGCTGCCGGCCACGGCGGATGAACTCGATCCGGCCAGCCAGGTGCCTTTCTCCAGCATCTTCCAATCCCACAGCATTCTGATCGCGGTGACCGAGCTCTCCCCGACGGCGCCACTCAAATTAATGGGCCGGAACTACTCCTTCCGGGCCGCCACCATGCCCGGTTTCTCCCCCGCTATGATCCCATCGCTGCGCCTGGACTACGAGGAGATCAACCGCAGGGTGCTGCGGCTGAAGGCTCTCCTGGACCGCGCGGAAGGCGCCGATTTGGTCTTCCAGGTGGAAAACGGGCCGGAGTGCAGGCTCTTCCTGGACCTGCGGCACCGCACGGCGCACGCGTCCGGAGGACTCCTGCACGATCCCGGAACCGCGGGCAACCTCCCCTCCGGCGAGGCATACGTCGTCCCCTACGAAGGCGAAATCGAGGGGGATCCCAGCAGGTCCTCGGGACACCTGCCGGTTCAGTTCGGTGACGAGGTGGTGATTTACGAAATCGACCGGAATTCCGCGCTGCGGGTGACCGGTTCTGGCGAGGCGGCGCGTCTCGAGGCAGATCACATTGTCCGGGAACCGGCGTACGGAAACATCGCCGAACTGGGCCTCGGCGTGCTCTCGGACTTCGGCGTCGAGCCGTGCGGTTCCCTCCTGCTCGACGAGAAGCTCGGCCTGCACATCGCGTTCGGCCGCAGCGACCACTTCGGAGGAAGAATCGGAGCTGCCCAGTTTTCGCGCCCCGAAGAAGTGGTGCACATAGACCGCGTCTACCTCCCGTCGGTGCAGCCTCGGGTGCATGTGCGCAGCGTGGATCTGCATTCGCCCGGTCTCGACACGCCCCTGATGCGCGACGGCCGGTTCGTTTAAACCACGAAATACACGAAACGCACGAAAGAGCATTTCGTGTGTTTCATGGTTCATGGGTTGTCGTGGCGCCCGACCGCAATCCACTCCGCCATGGACGCAGCCTGCTCGCGGCTCAAATGATCGGATGAGAATAGGAACTCAGCGCCATCCGATGCGCACACCTGATTGATGTCGGCATACTGAGGACTCACGCGCATCCGGCCGACTGCAGCAGTGACTTCCTCCTTCGAGAGATAATACGGCTGTCCCCGAAATGTGGCCACCGGAGTCGGCCGTGGATACCCGGCGGAGTCCGATCGAACGGTGGCAGCAATGATCCGCTGGGGATCCCCGGACGCGCTCAGGGCGGCGGCTTCT
The DNA here is from genome assembly GCA_017860135.1 of Acidobacteriota bacterium. Lineage (GTDB taxonomy): Bacteria > Acidobacteriota > UBA6911 > UBA6911 > UBA6911 > JAFNAG01. The sequence goes on along the minus strand of JAFNAG010000298.1, from coordinate 4,019 downwards.
GCATAGGCTCGAGTCATGTGCCGGTCGGAGTACAGGTAGGTTTTTTCGCCTTCGCGGATCTCAACGATGTCCGGAATCCGAGCTTCCGCCGGCAGGGTCACGAACTCATGTTCTCCGCCCGGCCAGACTTCATCCAGCCGCACCAATACCCCCGCCCGTGACGCCCCACGGACCTTCTCGGCCAACGCTTCAAGTTTACCGAAATCCATATCGGCTGTTTCGGCAACAAAGTAGGGGCGGCCGGCAGGTCGCCCGCGTTTGAC
>JAFNAG010000298.1:0-3724 GCA_017860135.1 Acidobacteriota bacterium | reverse complement strand
ACGTTGGGCTTGCCGGTCCGCGGGCGACCAGCCGGTCGCCCCAACGATGCGGGAAGGAGATTGAGGGCTGCAAGGCGATCGGCGACGTCCTTCAAGCCGAGCTTCTCAAGTGACGCCCTGGCCGGAGCGCCGGTCTTCCTGTCCCAGCCCAGCACCTGGTAAAAAAGGTCCTTCGCCCGCTCGATGTCCTCACGTTCCATTTTGTAGTGGCCTGGAGTGAAGGGCTTTTTGTCGGGCGGATAGTCGAACACCCAGTCCGGCGCCGTATCATGCCTTCCGCGCATGTCCATGTTCGCCATGTCGCGCATGGTGAGCGCGCGATGCATTGCGAATATGCGTTCCGCGACCAGATCGAGCTGCGCCGCGTCTTTGCGGTCTCCGGTAACAGCGGAGTAAAGCCTGGCTTCGACGGAATTGTCCCCCTCATAACCGCGCGACTTCAGCGGAGAGGCTGCAAGCGGGTACATCCAATTGCAGAGCGTCAGCGAGTCGTGCAGTTCTTTGCGCAGCACCGACCAGGCCGCGAACCGCGCCTTGTCCAGGTTCACGGGCGTGATGTTGTTGTCTTCGTCTACGGCGCCGGCGCCCCACAGTCTGGCGGCCAGTTCTTTCAGGATCCTGACCGGAAGGCCGCTGCTGAGGAAGTTGGAATGGGAGTGGCACTGGCAGTCGCGGTTGTACATCATATTGATCAGGACTCCGGTCTGCCCCGCTTCTTCCGAGGAGTGATGCTTCGGGTGCCCCATCTTCCACCAGCTGGTGCCGGGCTCCTTGTAGTATTCCGGCGGAAACTTCCAGCGCTCTGCCAGCCGGCCGGATCCCTCTCCCAGCGCAGCGCCGAATTCCCCCTGCTTATATGCGATGCGGGTGTAGATCTCTTTGAGGAATCCCGGGTCTCCCTTTTCAAACCGCTCCCAGGGGATCGAGCGGTATTCGCTGTCGGAGAGGTTGGCCTTGATCAGGCCTTGATCGTAGGCATACTTGAAATCGCGCTGCAGCTGGCTGTAGTTAGTCCAGATACCGAGGTCGCCGGTAAGGTGTGCGCCGACCACGGCCGCTTCAATGCTTGACTGGCCGCGCGCACCGTCGGGGAAGGATTTGAAAAAGCCGCGCCCGCCCCAGCCGACGCAGGTGCTGGCGGCATACCGGCTGAATCCGTATTTCTCCTCGACAGACGGCACGTCCAGATGAGAGTGGCAGCGAATCGGGCAGGAGACGCACCCGCCCATCCGGACCGTGTACTTTTCGGCGTTGGGTCCGAGGTCGTAGGTGGCCTTGGCGGTGCGGTAGCCCATCCGATTGAGGTCTTCCGGCAGGCACTCGCCGGTTTCCACCGCGGGCCTTGCGGCGCCCCAGAACAGCCCCTTGCGCGCCGTCCACCGGCTGCCGGGAGCGTAGAATTCGGCCCACGGCTGGGGCGTGCTCGGCACCACGTGCTGATTGTTGGCGCCCATGATCGAGAGAATGTACCGGATCAGCTGCTTCCATTCCTTTTTGTCGGCTGCGATCCGGACCGAGCCGCTTCCTTTCACGGCGATGGCCTTCAGGCGCTTCGAGCCGAAGACGCCGCCGACGCCGCCTGCCGAATGCGAGAATCCCGTCATCACGACGGAAAGACGCACCAGGTTTTCGCCCGCCTGCCCGATCGCAGCCACCTGAGTGTCGGCGCCCATTTCCTGGCAAATCGAACTGGTTGCATGATAGATGCCGTTCCCCCAGAGGTGCGAAGCATCTCGGATCTCGACTTTGCCGTCGACGATGGCGAGGTACACGGGCTTCTGCGACCGGCCTTCGATGATGACGTTATCCCAGCCGGCATATTTGAGCTCGGCACCCCAGGCGCCGCCCATGTGCCCGGTCGCGACAAGTTCGTCGGGATAGACCGTGGGAAAAATGGTGGTGATCGAGGTCCTGCCGCCGCTGGGTGCGCCGGTACCCGTCAGCGGGCCTACTCCCAGGATAATCTTGTTCTGAGGATCGAAAGCCCGGGTCCTTGCCGGCACCTCATCCCACAGGACCCTGTACCCGACTCCGGTACCTCCCAACACGCTCATGTAGCGCGCGATCGTGTCTTCGATCTGCACCCTGCCGTTCGAAAGGTCCACCCGCAACGTTTTTCCCGTCCAGCCGCCAAACTCCCCCACTTTTTTCTCCTTGCTCCTTTTGGTAATCCCGACTTCCGGCCCGCCCAGTCCCCAACACCCAGCACCCAGCGCCCAGCACCCAGCACCCAGTTAATGGCACGCGGGGCAGCCTGCGGATTTTGGGTCCCGCAGTGCCGCGAGCGCCGCACGGCGCACAGGAGTGTCATGGGTAAGGTCCCGCCAGGGAACGAAGCGGAGCGCCAGGGCGGGACAGGCCTCCACGCATTCCGGCTTGCCGTCGCACAAGAAGCACTTGGTTGCTTTCCCGGACACCTCGTCGAAGTTCATCATTTCCCAGGGACACGCCTCGAGGCAGAGCCGGCAGCCTTTGCATTTCCCGGTGTCGACACGACGTGCCTTTGTTTCCAGGTCGGCGACGATGGCATCGTTCGGGCAGGCCACGGAACAGGGCACCGGATGCGGGCACTGCAGGCAAGTATCCTGCAGGACGCGGAAGTTGCCGAACTCCCCCGGGGAGCGGCCGAGGCCCGCTCCCTGGCCGCGCGGGCCGAAGTTGTAGTTGCGGGCGACCTTGATGCGCGCAATTGCCGGTTGCGACCTCCCGTCATTGAACTCGGTGCACGCAAGTTCGCAGCGCCTGCACCCGACACAACGGGTCGAGTCGGCCACGAGGATCCCCATAGAGTTTTCCAGGATTACAAAGGGCGCGGAGGCGCTCTTTTGCGCCCGTGCCAAGGCTGCGGTTACGCCGGTCACTCCCAGCGTCGACAACAGGAATCCCCTTCGGCTGCTCTCGGCGGGCAACCCGAGCCGGGAGATCACGCGGCATAGAAAATCTCGGTCATCATGCATGCCTGATTATAAGCCCAAAATCCGCTCCGCGATGTTCCAAAGACCGCAAAAATCTTTGAGGCACCCGTGTACCAGCCGTTTGCTATAGTAAGGGGGATGATTCCGGTTGCGATGACGATCGCCGGGTCCGATCCCTCAGGGGGCGCCGGCATTCAGGCGGATATCAAGACCTTCCAGCAGCTGGGTGTGTATGCGACGACTGTCGTCACCCTGGTGACGGTCCAAAACACACAATGTGTCAGGGCGGTCGAACTGCTTTCGGCTGAGCTGGTCGGCGCGCAACTGGACGCGGTGCTTGAGGACATTCCACCGAATGCGGCCAAGACAGGCGCCCTTGGGGACGAAGCCATCATCCGGGCTGTCGCACGCAGGGCCGCCTCATTTTCGTTCCCGCTGGTTGTCGATCCGGTCATGATCAGCAAGCACGGCCAACTCCTGATGGCGGAGGGCGCCCGCGCCGCTTTTGCAGAATTGTTGATTCCCCGCGCGACCCTGATCACTCCGAACCTGCATGAGGCCGGCATCCTGGCCGGGATGGACGTGGCGGACCTCGATTCCATGAGGGAAGCCGCGCATCGTATCGCGAGACTGGGCGCAGGCGCGGTTCTGGTAAAGGGCGGGCACCTTGAGGGCGACGCGGTGGACGTGCTCTACCGGCAGGGTGAGATCCGGTGCTTCTCTGCCCCGCGGATTGACACGCGCGACACGCACGGAACCGGCTGTACCTACTCCGCCGCCATCACGGCCGGACTGGCAAAAGGACTGGA
>JAFNAG010000297.1 GCA_017860135.1 Acidobacteriota bacterium | reverse complement strand
GGAGCAATGCCGAAGCTGCGTTCCCAGGCTGCGCGGTTTTCCATGCACAGGTATACGAATGCCCCAGGCGCACGCGCCCGGATCCACGCCAGCATCTTCGAATACATCTCATCCCGGATAGGCCTGAAATAGCGCAGTTTGCCGTGATTGCCAGGGACGAATTCTCCGTTGGGGACCGAGGATCGGGGGAAGCGCCTCCTGACGATCTCCTTCAAGTGGGGAGTGAAACGCAGGCAGCCGAGGCTGATCCAGGAGATCCCCGCCGGGTCCACTGCGCGAAACAGATCCCGCACCACCTCTTCGTACTCCTGTTCCCACCCTTCATACCAGATCAGGGGATCAAAATGAAATCCCAGCCGGTATCCCCACAGCTGGCACTGGCGAGCTGCGGCAAGCCGTTCCTCGAGTGAAGCAGTCTTCAGTTCCTCCTCGCGGATGATGCGCCGGGGATTCAGCGACCACGAGATGATCGTATGGCCCCCGTGATCCAGTCCCTGCAGATTGGCAATCTGCGCGGATTTTGTCTTCAGCTCCAAAACGGCGTTGCGAAGCGTCCGGAACATGGGGACCAGCCGTGTTGAATAACCCGTGATGCCGTCGAGCGCAAGCGAGTCGGCGGTCTCGCCCGTACCGATCCTGAAGCTGCGCTGCGGTGCACGCAGCACCTTGTCCCTCACCTCCCGCATCAGGTCGCCGACATTGGTATAGATCGTCAGAGCCGGATTGTTGAGGAATGCCTGCATCACGCAGTAGGTGCATTCCAGGTGACAGTTCAGAGCATAGTTGATTACGTGGTAGTTGCAGCAGATTTCCGCACCCGCACCCGGACACAACTTCATGAAGTCACCCCGGTTGCGCGCCAGGATCAGGGTGCGCTTTCCCGCGCCCCGAAAATCGGCTGCGGCGCGCAGCTCGGGCAAGAGCGAGTCGATGTCCCGCACCGTTTGGGGGGCAGCGTACGGCAGGCGCTGCAGGATTTCCCGCGTCGCCACATCGTTCCAGGCCTCCTCCTGGACCAGTACGCGTGTGGGATGATAAGGAACCATCGGCATCTTTCAGCGCACCTCGAACAGCTTTTCCAGGGCGGGAGTCCGCGCCGTGCGTTCCAGCGCCTCCGCCGTCTCACGGAATGCCTGCGCGGAAGCGACCTTGAAACTCACTTCCAGCCGCGGGCTCTCAAAATACGGGTCCGGCGAAAGGCGCACGTGCCCTGGCAGGTTTAAATCCTTCTTCTCCGCGAAAAACGCGTCCTGTGCGCGCGTGAGCCTTGGGTTCCGCCGGCGCGCGAGGTGGCGGCGAACCCTCTCTCCCTTCTGGTATGGGGAGAGATCCGGATCCCCGGCGATGGCGAGGATCTCGTCCGCGTTCAGAATACCGGCCGCGGTGGTGCCGTGGATCGCGGCAAGATCATCGCACAGCTCCAGCACCTCCCGCTGCAGGCTGGCGCTCAGGCGGATCTTGCACAGTACCGGAGCCATCATTCCCTGCTCGGCCAAAGACGCATCCGCCAGGCGTTCGGCACTCGAGAGTGTCAGATGACCGTCTTTCATCAGACGCCGCAATTCCGGATGGAGCATATGGAGGTTCAGGAATGCCTGCAGGACATTGCGGTGCGGCGGCAATCCCAGCAAGGGGAGGAATCGTTCGATCAGGACTTCGTCACTCTGGCCGCACGCCTGTTTGAGAGTCGACAGCGCGCGGGCCGCCTCGAGCGGAGCAAAGGGCCTCTGCGCAGCTTTGTCCCAGAGGGCAAGAAGAAAAAGAGCAAGCTCGTCCGGCCCGCGTCCGGCAGGAAATCCGGCGGCAGCCGCAGCCCGGCCCATGCTGCGCAAGGCTCGCAGCCGGCGAAACCCGCAAACGATCCTGCAGGGTCCGGAGTCCCGCCTTTCCGCAAGGATCACCGGGTGGATTTGCCCCACCGCCTGAAGCGATGCCACCATCGGCTCGAGGCAGAGATCTTCTGTGATCCGGAAGGTCTCATCTTCAAAATTGATCTCGGACAGCGGAACTTCTTTGAAGACCATGGCCTGAAGGATACCGGATCATTTCCTATGGCGGCAACGCCAAAAGCTCCCCCACGGAGCGGCCATCGGACTGTGCTGGTATCGGTACAGTCACGATTCAGGTGCTGAGAGCCGGCTGTTTCGCGGCAATCACCACGGAGCCAGCAAGGCACGACGGAGCCGTGAACATGAGAGAGCGGGCTCCCGTGCGCCGATCTCGAACCACACGCTCCCTGACGTTCGCGGTTCTAAACGCTGTTCCCGGGCATCGGCGGCTGTCTGAATCGATGGCCCCGGCGCAGCTTAATTGTGGACAGTGATTTCCGGTCTGAGTTAGAGTAGCCCTGCCGCTCTTCTATGAGTGCCGAATAGTGTCCGCAGGAGCACATGCCGCATGGGCGGGCTCCCGTGCGTCCTCCGTGCTCCCCATTGATAAGGAGCTGAAGACATGAAGTCCCTGTCGGGCTCAAAGTGCAAGACTCTATTTATGGTTCTTCTTTTTTCCTATGCGGTGTGGGTCCTGTCGGTCGCGAATGCGCTGGCACAGGACGCCCCCCAATACACACCCGAGGAATATAATGCGTCCCAGGCGATCGCCGCCGAAGCCGATGCCGCCAAGAAGGCGGAGATGATCGTCAATTTCGTCAAGACCTATCCAAAATCGACCCTGAAAGAATACATCACCAGCGATTTTCAGGCAGCGCTGAAAAAGCTCGAGGATGAGAGGAAATGGCAGCAAGTGATCGCCGCAGGAAGGCTGTTTCTGAGTGCGATCCCCGGAGATCCCTACACTGTTGCACTGGTCGCCGAAGGGTATTCCCAGACCAAAAACTATTCGCAGTTTGTGGTATATGGGGAGCAGATCTACAAGTCCAATCCAAGCGGGAATCTTGCCTACGGCCTGGCCAAGGCCTACCAGACAATGAACAACCAGGCGAAATTCCTTGAGTGGGCGCAAAAGACCGTTGCCGCTCTTCCCGACAACTATGAGATGCTCCTCGGGCTGGCGGTTGGCTATGGGGATCTCAACCGTACCGCTGAATCCGAAAAGTACGCAAGGCAGTGCCTGAAGGTGATTCAGGCGGAAGCCAAACCGGAGACAACAAGTGAGGAAGATTGGACGAAATACAAGAACCATACGCTGATGGCCTGCTACTACATCATCGGGAATGCGGCATTCACAAAACAGGATTTCACCGGCGCCATCAAAAACCTCGAAAGCTCGCTCCAGTACAACCCGCGGAATGACCGGGCCTACTATTTCCTCGGGGAGTCGTACTGGCAGATGCGCAACACCAATCAGGCATTGAAGAATTACGCCAAAGCCTACCTGCTGGGCGGCGCCGTGGCGACGCCTGCAAAACTTAAGATGGAAAACCTCTACAAGTCGACGCACAAAAACTCTCTGGTCGGACTCGACAAGGTCATTGCAGTCGCAAAGTCGGAATTGAAGTAGCCGATGGCCGTACGCATCTATCGTGAGCAGGTGAAGACACGGGGCGCGACGGAGATTGTGGACATTACCGGGTTGGCCTCCGGCGCGCTCCGGGCAAGCGGGCTGAAAAACGGCGTTCTGATCGTCTTCGTGCCGGGTTCAACGGCCGCCGTGACCACCATCGAGTTCGAGCCGGGAGCCGTCCGGGACCTGCGCGCCGCCATGGAACGCCTGGTTCCTCAGTCCATCCCCTATGAGCATGACAAGCGATGGGGTGACGGAAACGGTTACAGTCATGTGCGCTCGGCTCTCTTGAAGCCCGGCCTGCCCATCCCCTTCGAAGATTCCAGTCTGCTGCTGGGAACATGGCAACAGATTGTCCTGGCCGATTTCGACAACCGGCCCCGCACGCGTGAGGTCGTTTTTCAGGTGATCGGTGAGTAGCCGAAACAACCAATCCGGGACCGCAAAAATCTCCAAAGAGCATCCCCTGAGGTCTTGGCGGTCCGGTTTTTCCGGCCGAAGGAGGAAATCGCCGCGATGACTTGCAGTGGCCGTGCTTATGCGGATACCGCAGTGATCGGCGGCGGGATTATCGGCGCGAGCATTGCGTACCACCTGTCACGGCTCGGCGGCGGACGCGTCGTCCTGTTGGAAAGGGAAAACCTGCTGGGCGCCGGATCGACCGGGAGATGTGCGGGCGGTTTCCGCCATCAGTTCTCCACCGAGATCAATATCCGCCTCTCCCTTCTGAGCATCCCGATGATCCTGGCTTTCCATGAGGAACTGGGCTGCCCGGTGGACGTGCATCAGGACGGTTACCTTTTTCTGCTCTCGCGTCCGGAACATGCGGCGGCATTCCGGGCGAATGTTGCGCTCCAGAATCGCCTGGGCGTACCCTCGGAATATCTAGAGCCGGAACGGATTTCACTTCTGGCCCCGCACGTGTCCGCCGAGGGCGTCCTGGGCGGCACGTATTGCGCGCGCGACGGCATCGGCGATCCGAACGGAATGACCCAGGGATACGCTGCCGCAGCCCGCCGCCTCGGCGCCGGGATTCGCACAGGGGTGGCTGCGCTGGGCATCCGGTGCGCGAGAGGAAAAATCGAGGGTGTGGAGACTACCCGGGGATTTCTTCCCTGCGGAACCGTCGTCAACGCCGCCGGCCCGCACGCCCGGGAGGTCGCCTCCTGGGCGGGGGTTGACCTGCCGGTTTTTCCCGAGCGCCGTCACGTCTATACGACGTTTCCCTTTCCTGAGGCTCCGTCCAACCATCTCATGGTGATTGACTTTGCCACAACCTTTTATTTCCACCGGGAGAGCGGAGGCGTCCTGATGGGGATGGGAGATCCGGATGAGCCACCCTCATTCAATCTCAAAGTCGATCCGGACTTCCTGGAACGGGTTCTGGAAGTCGGCTTGCAGCGGTGCCCTGCCCTCGCGGACGCTTCAATCCATCGGGCCTGGACCGGGCTCTACGAGATGAGCCCGGATGCGCATCCAATCCTGGGCAGGGTCGGTGAGGTCGAAGGGTTCTATCTCGCGAACGGCTTCAGCGGACACGGCTTCCAGCATGCTCCAGCAGCAGGCATCCTGGTTGCAGAAGAGATCCTCTTCGGAAGCGCGCGCACGCTGGACATCTCCCCCCTCCGTCTCGATCGGTTCCGCCTCCACCCGCCGATCCGCGAATCCAACGTGGTGTGACTGCCCGGCATGCCGATGCCACGCTTCCCCGGCACCCATATGCCATGAGTATGCGCGACGGGATTGCACAACGTCAGGGGGTGAGGCAAACTTGAAGAATGTCCGGGAATGAAATCGATGATTACATGGCAACAGTCCCCGAACCGCACCGAACCACTCTGTCGGCCGTGCGCGCAACGATAAGGGCAATACTCCCGAATGCGCAGGAGTGCATTACCTACGGGATCCCCACCTTTAAGGTACACGGAATCGGAGTCGCCGGATTTTCCGCCTGCAAGCAACACTGCTCGTATTTTCCAATGAGCGGGTCGGTATTCAGTGTGATGGGAAAAGATGTTGCAAAGTACGAGGTCACCAAGGGGGCACTCCATTTCGCGGTTGATACACCTCTGCCGGCCGCGCTCATTCGCAAACTGATCAGGACCCGCCTCAGGCAGATCGCGGAAAAACCCCTTGCAAAACGCCGATGAGGTGTGAGCCATGGTCAAGTTTCAACCGTACAATATCATCATTCACGGAACCACAAAGCGACGGCGCGCCGGATTTCCGTTCGAGGACGACAATGGGCCCGCAGCGAAGTCCTACGAAGAGCGCATTCGAGTGACCCTGAACGCCATCGGCAACAGGAGCGTGGGGAGAGTCTTGTTCAGGAGCCTGTGCGCCGCGGTCCCTGTTTATGTCGTGCCTTACACGGGGGATACCTGCAACGCGCGAACCGGCCAGCTGACAAGCGACTGGAAGCAGGGGATCTGGATCCAATATTCACCGGAGAACTGGACGTATGACAACTGCGGGCGTTATCCGGGGTACCGGCCCGTCGAGACGCTCTTTCATGAGATGGTTCACGCGTCCCGCTTTACAAACTATGGCGGTTTTGCGGGAATAAACCTGACTCCATTGGATAGGATGCTGGACTACGAGGAATTTCTGGCGGTGATGCTCACCAACGTTTTCCGGTCAGAAGAGGGAGCCAGGAAGTTCAATCGGGATTATGTCACCGGCGCACTGGTGAGCCAGTCCGACCTCGAACTTTTTCTGTCATCGAGGATCGACTACATCAACGCTGTCGACTACTTCCTGAAGGACC
>JAFNAG010000698.1 GCA_017860135.1 Acidobacteriota bacterium | reverse complement strand
CCGGCGCGCGGTCGATGTGCCCGTGACGGAACACCGCACGCACACGGCTTCCCTTGCCGGGCCTGGATTCAAGGGTCAGCGAGCCGCCGGCAGCCCTGGCAGCCTCAGCCAGCAAGGGCAGCCCAAGCCCGACGCGGCGCGTCGTGCGGCTGGTGAAAAAGGGATCCGTTGCCCGTGCCGCGGTTTCCGGATCCATGCCCCGGCCGTTGTCCCGCACCTCTATCTCCAGGTGGTCCTCCTTCGGACTCTCAGTAAGATCAATTTCGACCTCTGTCGCCCCCGCTTCGATGCTGTTCTGTGCGATATCCAGGATATGCAGAGAGAGGTCCTCCATAGGTCTTCCTCCACCCAGGACCGCCCGTCCCTCGCAGCCGACCAACGCCTTCTTGATCTCCTCGGCGGTCGGTTTCTCGAGCAGCATGTAGGTAAACGCCCGTCCGACGTCCTTCGGCTCGTGTGCATCCGAATTGCACAGGAGAGGAAATTCTCCCCGCGGCGCGTAAGCGGCGCGGGCCGCGGGGAGGGAAGTTCGAGCGGACACTTCGAGCGCGTCGAATGCAAGTCCCGGCGGAATCATGCCGAGCTGGCCGAAGATCCCGAACCGCTCCCTGTCGACGTGCGACGCTACGGCGAGCCCTCCGGCCTGATGAATCGAGGTCACCACCTTTTCCACGCTCATCGCAGCGGCTCCCGACAGCAGGTACTCATTGAAACCGAGCACCTGCGCGTGTTCATCGGCCACCACCTGCATGCCAAAGGCCGAGGGCTTATTGCACCCGGACAGGGAGCGGTAGACCCGCGATTGCATCGCCAAGGCCGATTCCATATCCGGAAACAGCCCCAGAACATGCACTTCTTCCTCGCTAGTGATTTCCATGCCGGGGACTACGGCAACTCCAGAGCTGCGTCCCGCCCGCTGTGCAGCCGCGACGTTTTCCGCGGAATTGTGATCGCACACGGCAATCGCGTCCAAGCCGGCGGACCGTGCGGCCTCGACGAGTCGGGCCGGATGCATGTCCAGTTCCGCGCAGGGCGACAGGCAGGTGTGAGTATGCAGGTCCAGGGCTAGCACTTTCAGATCGCCCTCCTACCCTGAATGCCGAGGCCGCGGAGAATTCCTGCCACATCGAATGCCTGCAACGGTGTGCTGATCAGCGGAATGTGCTCTTCAGCGGCGCGTTTCAAGGTTTCCGGCTCCGGCTGACGGCCGTTGACAATCACGATGCCGGACAGTCCGTTCAGTTGGGCGACTGCAATGATGTTGACGTGCCGCTGCATAGTTACCCAGATGTCCCCCTCGCGGCTGTTCGCCATTACGTCGGAGAGAAGGTCCGAGGCATAACCGCCGGTGACCGGGCGTGTGACTGCCTCAGCCGCGGCCGCGACCAGAGTTCCTTCGATCCGAACTGCTGCCTCCGCTACGGTCACCGGTTCCCTCCATCCGTCTGCTTCTGGAGATTGACGAGACGCGCTAGTTCTTCGATGCGATCAAACAGCTCACGCTGCCAACTGAAGACGCACAATTCACGTTCCGTCTCACCCAACACCACATCTGCGGCGAAGGCGTGGCACGAGGGGGCTCCGCACGCGCCGCAGTCGATGCCGGGTAGGCTTGCCAGGATCCGGTCCCTCTCCTTCATCTTAGTGATCGCGCTGGACACGTCACTGGCCAGCGGGCGCAGGGGTCGCGCCGCCAGTGGCTCGTCCATCTGGTAGGCGCCCTCTTTGTAACGTTGTTCCACCAGGTCGCGGTCGGTTGCCGGGCCGGCCGGAAGCCTCTGGCCGAGCCGGATCGCTTTGCCGCGGGCTACGTAGGGGTTTTCTACGGTGAGGCAGCCCCCGACACATCCTTCGGGACAGGCGTGGCAGTCGATAAAGGCGTATCGTCGGAGCCTGCCTTTCTCCACGTCATCGAGAATTCTCATCACGTTACGCAGCCCGGCGACCGGAAGGGTGTTCTCAGCCGGCAAGGATCTCGGAAATCCTCCCATGAAGGCCCAGCTGAGGCCCGAAGCCGTTTCGCCGCCGCTCATATCCGGTTCCCCCGCGTGATGTACACAGCCCCGATCCGCTCCTCGGGGATGCCGGTTTCGATCGACTTGCGTTTCTTAGCTTCCCGGGCGGAAACCTCGCGCGGAGCCAGTATGGGCAGCAGCTGATCGACCAGTTCGGGGTATTTCACCTGCACCAGGCGGACCACGGTGGGACAGAACGAGGAAATGAGGGGATACTGGCCACGGTGCTCTTCCAGGTAAATCTCAGTGGCGGCCATAACCTCATCGGTGGCCATGGATAGGCATTCGACCTCATCGAAACCGCACTGCTTGAGGGCGGCCGCGATTACACCAGGCGGGATGTCGGCATCGAACTGAGCGTAGAATGCCGGCGACGGAATGGCCACCCTGAGATCAAACTTGGAGAGGTCAGCCATCTGCTCCGTGAGGGGAACGATCGCGACCCGCGGGCAGACTCGTATGCACTCGCCACAGTCGATGCACCGGTCCGCCAGCTTCACGGCACGATGCGAGCGGATGCGAACGGCGTCCGTGGGACAGGCTCGCATGCAGGACATGCAACCGTCACAACGGTCGGGCTCAAATCGCAGCGAATGGTGGTACTGCGCCGGCATATTAAGGACTCATGGACACAGGTGGACACTAATGTGTAGCTTGGTTCCGCGGCCTACCTCCGATGTGACTACGAACTCGTCCGCGTTCTTCCTGATGTTCGGGAGCCCCATTCCGGCCCCGAATCCCATTTCACGCATTTCCGGTGTCGCTGTCGAATAGCCTTCCTGCATGGACAATTCGATGTCGGGAATCCCCGGACCCTCGTCGTCAACGTCGATCGTGATTGCTTCCGGGCTCGC
>JAFNAG010000009.1 GCA_017860135.1 Acidobacteriota bacterium | reverse complement strand
CGCTACTTTCCGGAGCCTGACCTGCTTCCGCTCCAATTGGATCCCGGCTGGATCGCCGGGATCCAGGCATCACTCCCGGAACTCCCCCATGAAAAAGCGCTTCGATTCACTGCCGAATACCGTTTGTCCGTCGAGGAGGCTTTTCAGCTGACATCTGGCGCCAGACTGGCCGATTACTTCGAAAAATGCGCTGTGCTTTCTGCCAATCCGCGCGCAACACTCCACTGGATTACCGGCGATCTGGCATATGCACTCAAAGATACCGGACTTGACATGGAAGACAACCCTCTGCCTCCAGATCGGCTCGCTGCGCTGATCCGTATGATCGATGCGGCGGATATTTCCGGAAAGATCGCCAAGACCGTATTCGAAGAAATGTTCCGCTCCGGCGACGACCCGGCTGCGGTGGTCTCCCGCCTCGGGCTGGTTCAAGTCAGCGACGAGGCTGCGCTCGAGGCCGTCATCGAGAGGATTATGGCCGCAAATCCCGCGCAGCTCTCAGAATTCAGGGCTGGAAAAGAGAAACTGTTCGGCTACTTCGCCGGTCAGGCAATGAAGGAGACCAAAGGCCAGGCAAACCCGCAGGTGCTGAATAAGCTGCTGAAGAGAAAGCTCAAAGGCTGACTCCCAACTGTGGAGATTGGGAGTCGGGAGACAGGAGCCGGGAGTCAGGTTCGTAATTCGTGGCGCCTTTTCCAAACCCGGATCCCAAAGTGAGCCAATTGCTATTGGGCCAATCCGCCCGTAAACGATTGTGCGAGCCCATGGGAAGGCAATTTCGCTGAACTTGAATCCGAAGCAGGCACTTGGCAGCACCCGGGGGAGGAGGTTGCGGCTTGTACCTACCTGACATCCAAGCCAAGCGCGTTGGCTTGAGGCATGCTATTGGAGCAGATTGGGTGCAGGATTTCCCATCCTGACTCCTGGCTCCTGCTTTTGAGGTATGAATGGGCAACAACGATTCGCGCAGAAAGGCGGCGAGCCTGCGCCAGCGGCAGATACGCTCTAAGGCGGTAGCTTTCGCGGCAGGCGGTGAACAACCCGCGTTTGTTGCGGATGTCATGCTCGGCCGCCTGGCCAAGTGGCTGCGCATCGCAGGGTCCGCACAGGAGGGAAGAATCCTCCTTTCCCGCGATACTCGCCTCCTCGTGCGCAAGTCAGTGCGGCGATTCATATTCCTCGAAAGCGAGAAAGTCCAGACCCAGCTCAGGCAGGTGTTCCAGTCTGTCCATACCGCCAGTTTTCCCGGCGTCCTCGTCCGCTGCCTGAGCTGCAACGAAATGCTGGAGGAAATGCATCGGGAAGAGGTGCGTGACAGGGTTCCTCCCTATGTGTATAAAACCCAAACCCAGTTCAAGGGCTGCTCGAAATGCGGCAGGATTTTTTGGCCCGGAACACACCGGCGCTCGGTACTTCGTGTGCTTGAGGAGCTCCTTCCCGCGGAGGAGTCGGGAATCGGGAGTGAGGAGTCAGAATAGAAGGCCGGGAAGACGCCAGATTGGCCGTCTCGTAAAAAAGCCGGCCAGCACTCCCGGTTTTTCAGCTGATCGGAGGCGGAGGAATGATGCGGGGAACAAGCGGCCTAGTCACATCTATTGTTGATGACGGTTTTACCCTCTTTCTCCTGACTCATGACTCCTGTCTCCTGACTCCTCACTCAATGGTATGATCTCTCGCTGAAGGAGCCGATTTGCTGCAGGAATCGCAGAAGCAGAAGGTGTTACAGTTTGTCCGCGAGCATGGAAGCCGCACGTTCACGTTCCGCGACGTGGTCAGACTGCTCGATATCGGCAGTGACGAGAGACGCGACCTGCAACGATTCCTGGACGAACTGGACGCGCAAGGGATCATTCACCGCATTAAGCGGGGCAGGTATTCTCTTCCATCCAAAGAGGGTCTGCTCTCCGGGATATTGAGTTGCCATCGGGACGGTTATGGCTTCGTCAAGCCCGAGACTCCTCCAGCTCCCGGCCCGGACATATTTGTCCCGGCGCGCAACATGGGCGAGGCTCTCCACGGAGACAGGGTGTTGATCCGGATCGCCCGGAAAAAACCGCCCCTCCGTCCGGGCCGGCGTGTCCGTCGGCCGGACCGTGAACCGGTGGAGCGCTTGGAAGGTGTGGTCGTCAGGGTTCTTGAGCGGGCACATCCGACTATCATCGGGCGTTTTTGCGAGCATCCGCGCTTTCCCATGGTAGCGCCTCTGGATGCTAGAATTTTCCAGGACATCCTGATACCTCACCAGCACAGCAATGGCGCCCGAAACGGCCAGATCGTGGTAGTCACAATCCTGGTGCCGCCGGGAAGGAATCAGACTCCGCAGGGCCGCGTGCTGGAGATACTGGGGTTTCCGGGGGACAAGGACATCGAGTACCGGATTGTCGAACACAAGTATGGACTCCCGGTGCACTTCAACGCGCAGGTAATGGACGAGGTGGCCGCGATGCCGGATCGTGTCGCGGAAGAGGATTGCGTGGGGCGCGAGGATTTTCGCAGCGAAACCGCGGTCACCATCGACGGCGAAGACGCTCGTGATTTTGACGACGCTATCACACTGGAAAAGCTGTCGTCGGGACATTTCCTGCTGGGAGTGCACATCGCCGATGTTTCGCACTATGTGGGAGAAGGCACGGCAATCGATGCCGAAGCGTATGCGCGCGGCACGTCGGTCTATTTCCCGGACCGGGCGATTCCGATGCTGCCGCCGCGGCTGTCAAACGGAATCTGCTGTCTTCAGGCCGGTGCGGACAGGCTGGTTTTCTCGATCGTCATGGAAGTCGACCGGAGCGGAAATGTCGTTTCGCATCGATTCGCACAGGCAGTCCTGCAGAGTCGAGCGCGGCTGACCTATACCTCCGTGGCGCGGGTTCTGGCAGACAAGGATCCGGAGGAGCGCCGACGTTACGCAGAGCTTGTCCCTCTGTTCGAATCCATGGAGGAGCTGTGCCTGATCCTCTCGAACAAGCGGGTGCGCCGCGGCGCCGTGGATTTCGATTTGCCCGAAGCGGAAATGGAGTTCGACCGCAGCGGGCGCGTCATCGGCGTGGTAGCTGCGGAGCGGAATATCGCGCACCGCATCATCGAGGAATTCATGCTGCTCGCGAACGAAACCGTGGCGGCGGAGCTGGCGGCTTCCGGGGGGCCGGCGCTGTATAGGATTCACGAAAAGCCGGATGCGCAAAAGGTGCAGGATTTCGCGGAGTTCGCGCTCACGCTCGGGTATCCGTTGGAAACTCACGATGGGGTGGCTCGCCCCCGTGATTTCCAGAGTTTTGTCGCCCGCCTGGAAGGCAAGCCGGAGGCACGGTTCCTTGCCTACCTGATGCTGCGTTCGTTCATGCAGGCGCGCTACTGTGCGGAAAACCTGGGCCATTTCGGCCTGGCCACATCCGAATATACTCACTTCACTTCCCCGATCCGCCGCTACCCTGACCTGGTGGTCCACCGCCTGATGAAGGAGTGCTTACAGGATCACCCCTCCGAAGCGTGGCGGGCAAAGATGGCTTCCCTGCTGCCCGAGATCGCCTCTCATACGTCGGCGCGGGAGCGCAATGCCGACGAAGCGGAACGGGAGGTGGAGAGGATCAAGAAAGTCCAGTTCATGACCGGCAAGGTCGGCGAGGAATTTGAGGGGATCATCTTCTCGGTCATTCGCCAGGGCTTCTTCGTCGAGCTGCTGGATCACTTCGTGGAAGGACTGGTGCCTGCGGGCTCTCTCGTGGACGACAACTACCAGTATGCGGAGAAAACCCGCTCTTTTGTGGGCGAGCGGTACCGGCGCCACCTTCAGCCCGGCACCAGAGTGGTTGTGCGCCTGGATCACGCCGACCAGGAAAGTTACCGGCTCACTTTTTCCCTGGTGCGAACCCTGAAAGGGCTGGAGGTGCGCCGCGGCTGAATGCCGCCCCTGATCGGAGTGGCTTCACGGCGACGGCCTGCGGGAGGAGCCGGGGAGCCGGGGCAGTTGAACTGCCTTGCTCAGTTCGATCCCTCTGCGCCAGAGCCGGAGGAGAATGCGGCTCCCCCACCCGCGCGACTTGATGTGGTCGAAGAAACTCTGGGGAACCGCTACGCGGGTGCCATCCACGTCCAGAATGACGTCGCCCGCAGCCACGCCGGCGCGATCGAACGCAGCCTGCTTCTTCACACTCATGACCAGCAGACCTGTCTGGCCGGGCATCTGCAGGAATTCAGCCAGCTGCGGCGGCACCGACTGGACTTCGATCCCGAGCAAGGAGACAAACTCTGCGTCCGACGAGGCCCGTCCACTCCGGGGGAGGGCGATCGCATCCTGAACATCAATCACCAGTTTTTCTTCGGGGTCCTGCGGTCTGCGGGCCTCGATGATTGCGGTGAGCGTGACGGGCCTTCCCTGACGCAACACTTCAATAACGGCCTTGGAACCGATCGGGGTATTCTCGACGATCCTGATGTACTTGAGCGGATCCTGGATCGACGCCCCGTTCCACTTCACCATAATGTCGCCGGGGAGCACACCCGCTTTGTGAGCAGGACTCTCTTTTTCCACTTCCGTAACCGCAACCCCGGATGGCGATCCCGCATCCGAATCGACTTTCACGCCCAGCCATCCGCTCTGGATATCACCGCCCGCCTTGATAATCCTGTCCGCTGAACCGAGCATCTGCTCGACGGGCATGATTGTCACATTCACCCTGGCATCCCCGGAAGAGTCCCGGGACGGCTCATCTGCGACAAGGCCGATGACCTGTTTTTGAGAGTTCAGCATCGGAGCCCCGACCAGGCTCAGGGGCCGGTTCACCTGGATCGTCCACTCGCGGCCACCGGCTGAATCCCCGCGTGCGCTGGCCGAGAGCACTTTGGCGCTCTCGAACCGGGAAGCATTGGAACCGTCCAGGAGCGGAGCAACCACGAAGGCGCCGTCCTTGATTTCGCAGCGCCGACAAAGAGAACTCGCCTTCAGATTGCAGTCGCGGCACAGCACAACGGCAATCCTCACGCTCTGGTCGATGCCGATCAGCTCCGCAGGGAATTTCTTGCCACGGAAATCTACGATTTCAACACGCGGATTTCTGGAGTGAATGTCCACCCAGCGGTATCCGAGATAGGTTACTACATGCCCTTTGCCGTCGATCACGATGCCGGTGGAGGGGAACAGCTTGATGATCCTGGGCCGGTAATCCGGAATCGCTACCTTACCGCCAAATTCCACGACCGATTCAGGGGATCCCAGATACTCGGTGAGGATGTTGACACGAACAGCGGTCTGCTCAGAATCCTTGAGCGCGCCGACCTGTGCCAGCCCCGCCTTCCCGTTCATCGCCAGAACAGCACCCAGCAGGAAGAGGCGGAAACAGTAGGCGGGAGATTTCACTCTTGCAGCAGGCATGGTCAATTCAATGGCTCACGTTGCGGATATAATATTCGCGCGATGGCTGCGCGTACCGCATGCGTATTGTCCTCGGCAACTGGAGAATAAGCTGCCGGTCCCCGGAAACGGGAACGAGATATTCAAAAAAGTCCAGATCGCCAGGTTCCAGATAGGGAGTGGCCCATTGATCCTGAACACGGAACCCGGAGCCGTCAACGGCAACCGGAGAGATCTCCGCCAGCATGGCCTGTCGCGACGGCGGCACCGCACGGGCCGCGATAGCAGGGCCGGGCCCCTGGAGGTTGTCCGACTCCCCAACCGCAGCGCGCGAAGGACCGGCTTCCGGATTTTGCATTGCAGCGGGGCGATTGAATCCATTCCCGAAGTGCACCAGCGCGGTGATGCCCGCAACGAGAATAACCGCTGCGGCTCCGACGCCGACCTTGCGCCAGGAGAGATTTTCGAAACCATACCACCACAGGCTTTGCAACCTCCAGAAACGATGCCGTGAGGTATCCGTCCGTATTCTGGCAAGAAGCGAGGTTTCGAAATCGGCGGGAGCGGAAACCCGACGGATGTCACGGACCATCTGCTTGAGCCGCAATGTCTCGGCGATGTCTCTTTCACAGCCGAAGCATTGCCTGGCATGACGCTCCATCGCGAATCGGCCGGGAAAATCCAATCCGCCATCCAGGTAATCTTCCAATCTCTTGTGAAAGGTATGGCAGTCCATAATCCGAATCTATACGTAATGTTCCAGCTTGCGCTGGAGGAGTTCTCTCGACCGGTGCAGGCGCGATTTGACTGTACCGACAGAGCATTTCAGCACTTGAGCGATCGTCTCATACGACAGCTCTTGAACTTCCTTCATGACGAAAGCGGTCCTGTACTTTTCCGGGAGCGAGCGAATCGCATCACCAATCACCTGACCTCGTTCTTTGCACAGGAATTCATCTCTTGGCCCGCGTCGTACATCCGAGATCTGCATCTCCGGCCGATCGGAATCGGCGGCCCTGCTGCTGTCCCATACGTTATTGTAAAACACCTGGCCGCGTCGCTTGCGGTAGCGCATCTCGTCGATCGCCAGGTTGGTAGCGATGCGATAGAGCCAGGTCGAAAACTGGTACATGTTGCTGTATCGGCCGATGTTCTTATATACGCGAAGGAAGGTCTCCTGCGCAAGGTCGGCGGCTATATCGTAGTTGCCGATCATCACATTCAAATAGTTAGTCAATGAATCCTTGTATTTGGTCACGAGAAGGGTGAATGCCGCGTCGTTGCCGGATATGAAGTCGCGCACAAGCTGATTGTCGGTGCCTGGCACGGACTGCGGCAGTCCAATCTCCAGCTCCTGCAGCGGCAATACCCCCCCCTGAACCTCCGCCATTCCTGCCCTCTTTCCCCGCTTCCACGATATCATAGACTTACACGATGCCACGGGCTTCCTGTTCCCGAATTATTTCATTTCCTGCCAGCTGTTACCCAGACTCATCTCCACTCGGAGCGGGACTTTCAGGGAAACGGCGGCTTCCATTTCCTGCCGCACCAGGTGCTGCACTTGATCCACTTCCCGCTCCGGGCTTTCCAGAACGAGCTCGTCATGAACCTGCAGTAACATTTTAGTCGACAGGTTC
This sequence comes from Acidobacteriota bacterium, assembly GCA_017860135.1. Classification (GTDB taxonomy): domain Bacteria; phylum Acidobacteriota; class UBA6911; order UBA6911; family UBA6911; genus JAFNAG01. Next base: position 25,384 of record JAFNAG010000009.1, on the reverse strand, counting down.
TTTTCCTGCAACGATTTCCAGATGCGGATCATCGCGATCTTGATGAGATCCGCTGCCGTACCCTGGATGGGTGTGTTCACCGCAGTGCGCTCCGCAAACTGGCGGACAGAGTAGTCCCTGCTGTGGATATCAGGGATGGGACGAATCCGCCCAAGCAAAGTGCGTACCAGACCTTCCTCCCGGGCCTGCGCGACGGTGCGGTCAATCCAGACGCGAACCCCTTTATAACGCTCGAAATACGCATTAATGTAAGCCTGCGCATCCTCGCGCGAAATCCCCAGCCGCTGTGCCAGGCCAAAGGATGAAAGTCCATAAACGATTCCAAAGTTTATGACTTTGGCCCGTCGCCGGCATTCCGCCTGGTTTTTTCTCTGCGGCTCCGTAAAAACCTCACGAGCGGTGCGCTCATGGATGTCCTCGTTCTTCAAAAACGCATCTATGAGGCCTTCGTCCTCCGACAGGTGGGCCAATACGCGCAATTCAATCTGTGAATAATCGGCCGAAATCAACAAGTTCCCCGCTTCCGGCACAAAAGCGCCGCGGATCCGCCGGCCCAAGTCGGTACGGACCGGGATATTCTGCAGGTTCGGGTCCGAACTGGATATTCTCCCGGTTGCAGCCCCGGCCTGGTTGTAAGAGGTGTGCACTCTTCCCGTTTCCGGATGGATTAGGGAGGGAAGAGTGTCAACATACGTCGACTTCAGCTTGGTAAGTTGGCGATATTCCAGGATCAGGCGCGGAAGTTCGTAGGAAACCGCCAGTTCTTCCAGCACGGTCTGGTCCGTGCTATACCCCTTTGTCTTGCGCGTCTTTTTCAACATGGGCAGATTGAGCTTTTCAAAGAGGATTTCGCCGAGCTGTTTGGGAGAGTTAATGTTGAACTCGCCGCCCGCGCTTTCATAGATGCGGCGCGTCAGGCCGACCAGCTGTTCATCCATTTCGGAGGAGAGCGATCTGAGCACTCGAGGATCCACCTTTACACCCACGAACTCCATATCCGCAAGTACGGGGACGAGTGGCAGCTCGACCTCGTCATACAACTGCCGCACTCCGAGGCTTTCCAGCAGAGGCGCCAGGAGGTCGTGGATTCGGCGCACAGATTCGGCTTCCAGGCTGAGCGCCTGGCCGACCTCGTTGCGCACAGTTTCCGAAAGCAGCCCGGAGCTCTCCGTCCCTTTTTGCTGAGGGATCGACACCTGCAGCTGATCCATTGCCCAGCGATGGATGGAGTAGTCCCCAAGGTGAGGTGATGTCAGAAATGCCATGAGCATCACATCAATGACCGCCGCCTCCACAGGCGTCCCGCGGCGGGCCTGCGCGAGCCGCAATGTCTTGGAATCCCAACAGATCAGGGTCAGAGAGGGATCACTCACTAACCGATCCCACGCGCCGGAGGCCTCCTCTTTGCGCAGGTCCAGCAGAATGGGACCGGTGGAAGGTGAAATCACGCAAACGGTCTCGGCAGTTGCGCGATTCCGAACGTCCTCCCGGAGCCGCAGTGACACGGCGATACCGGCCTTGCGGTCGAGCCGCTGGATGAGCGCAGCCTCATTTCCGGACTCCTGCCACACTGCAGCCGGCATCTTCTGCGGCTCTGCTGCGTGAAATTCAGCCACCAGGGACTTGAATTCGAGCTCAGCGAACAGCCGGAATGCAGCTTCACGGTCGGGAGGGCTCAGCACCAGAGAATCGAGATCAAGCTCAAGAGGAAGGTCCCGATGTATCTCGGCAAGTTCCCGGCTCAGTCGGATCAGATCGGCGTTGTCGCGAAGGCTCTCTCTATAGGTCTTCCGCTTTACCTGTTCCCAGTTCAGCAGCACGCTGTCCACCGTGCCGAATGTCCGGACCAGTTCCTTCGCACCCTTTTCGCCTATCCCGGGCGCACCGGGGATATTGTCGGAACTGTCGCCCCAAAGCCCCAGCAGGTCGGGCACCAGTTCGGGATCAACTCCGAATCTCTCCAATACCTTCTGGTGATCCAGCAGCATGTTGTCCTTCATCGGATCCAAAACGAGGATATGCTCACCTACTAACTGAAGCATATCTTTGTCGCTCGTAACCAGGACAGCCGTGAGCCCGGAACCTGCCGCCTTGTCCGCCAGCGTCCCCAGAACATCGTCGGCCTCGTATCCGGGGCACGAAATGACAGGCACGCGAAAGACATCGCATACTCTTCGAATAAAGGGCAACTGGAGAGACAGATCTTCGGGCATGGGCTTGCGAGTCGCCTTGTAAGCTTCGAATTTCTCGTGCCGGACGGTTGGGCCTTCCAGATCAAAAGCAACACCAATGAAATCCGGCTTCTCGTCGTCGATAAGTTTGCGCAACATGGTTGTGAAACCGTATATAGCGTTTGTGGGAAGCCCTTTGGAATTGCTCAGTTTTGGTATGGCATAGAAGGCGCGATAAATATGTGACATGCCGTCGATCAGAAACAGGCGCTTGCGGCTCTGCATATGTTCCTCAAGAAAAACAAGATACGTCCAGGCACTTGGCGTGCGCCCGGCGAACCGGGGCCATTTGGATCCGGGGCTGCAGAGCATTGTAACATGAAGCATGGGTTTTTCTGGTGAAGATCCCCGAAGTCCCGGCCGATGAATTAGAAGACACGAATTGATTCGTTCAACTATTGCTATGCGGAGTCCTTTATCGTGAATTGTCCAAAGTGCGGATTTATCCAGGAGGAAGGGACGGACTGCAAGAGGTGCGGTGTCGTGTTTGCCAAGTACCTTGCCCTCCACCACGAGCCGGGAACACAGCCGGAAATCCAGGAACCGCAGGCCGCAGGAAACGGGTCTTCCCAACAAGAGCTTGCTGTTCCACTCCTGCCGCAGCTTCTTGAAGTTCAGCAGAATCTGAAAACGCTCCAGCAAAGGTTCACGGAATTGGAATTTGAGCGGGCCGAACGCAGGCGCATTCGCAGTGAAATCCGGGCACTCGAGGATCGCCTGCAGGAACTCCAGGCAGAGACCTCCAAACACCAGGAGGAGATTCGCAGCCGTGTGCTGGAGTTGTCTGCACTCCCGCCTTCACCAAACGTCCAGGACTTTGATGCCTTGAAGCAGGAGGTGCAGAGAATCGACGCGCTTTGCCTGCGGACAGAACAAATCGAGCGGATGGTGGACTCACGCGCCGAGGCGGCCTCCCGGATCGATCCGGAGATTATGAGGCTGCTTCCCAGGCTGGAAGGGCGTTTGGCAGACGTCGAAGATCGGGTGACCGCCCTGATCGAAATGGGAGAGAAAATCACAACCAATGGGCCTTCGGCGCAACTCAGCGCGGTTTCAAAGAATCTCGAAGAGCTGAAGACCGCGCTCCAGAATGTAACGGTCCGTTATACGGAGATCGGGGAGCTGAAGAAGAACCACCTGGTGATGCGAGACATGATTGAAGCGCTTCAGCAGGTCACCGAGAGCGTCCGGAAGGAATCGACGCTCGGCACTTCGGTGAAGATTGGCGAACTCCAAAAGGAGGTGAGGGCGCTCGGAGCTGAAGTCCGCAGGGCATATGAGCGCATCGATTCTCTGGAGTCGTGTGCCGCCGCTGCAGATTCTGCGCCGGAAGCCTCTCCTGCGATAGAGGTCAGCTCGTTGCGCGAGGAAATGGCGGCGGCCGGCAGATTGCACTGTGAGGAGCAGCAGGAGGTGCGATCCCAGCTCAGCAGTCTGCGCTCGAAGCTCGAGGAAACAGTACAGTCACTCGGGGCGCTCCCGGAGAGGTTGGAATCACAGGCATCCCAGCTCAGCCGGCTCGACCAACAGTACCAGCCGCTGACACGGATGCTCGAACAGGTCTGCACCGCCACGAACGGGGCGCCGCAAAAGATAGCCGAGCAGGGATGCGAGATCGAAAAACTGCGGGGGGACATGTCCCAGATGCATTCGCAGTTGCAGGCCCTGACGCATCACCTCTCCGGATCGGCGGCATCCGGCAAGACGGTGGCCGGCAGCATGCCGGCACAGGACGACATATGCCTGATCCGCGAGAACCTGGACGAAATCCGCCGATTTATGGCCAGCATGTCCAGCAGACTCTCCAATTGAGCCGGCCTCACGGGGCTGCGGTCGCGATTCCTCAGGCTGGCGGGACTTTGTCCCCCCAATCCCCTTTACTGCTGAAATAGCTTAAATTCCCGACAAGCGCACCTCGTTTGTGATATACTTTTCGATTGACAGCTAAATAAAAATTCGAGGATTTCCCATGAAGAAGATTGCTGCCGGATCGGATGTCGAGGCTTATTGCACAAAGTGCAAGATTGTGCTCGCCCATACAGTTGTGAGTATGGAAGGCGCAAAGCCGCGCCGAGTCAAGTGCAACACTTGCAGCGGTGAGCATAACTACAGAGCCCAGAAGCCTGTATCGAAAACTGCTGCCCCGAAAAAGCCGAAGACGAAATCCCCCGGCAAACGAACCCGGCAAACCTGGTCTGAGGTCATGCAGGAGGCAGCTGGGAAGCCTCACAAGCCGTACAGTATGTCGGGCAGCTTTGGAGAGGGGGACTGGATCGAACACGGAGTGTTCGGCTTGGGGTGCGTCCAGTCTTTCACTCCCCCCAATAAAATCACCGTACGCTTCGCCGATTCCACGAAACTGCTGATCTGCAACCGGAGTTAGGTGAAACTCTTACTTCCGGCAGAAAGTTCTCTTCTAGAAGCGGTTCGAGTCCTGGTCCCCAGCACATCCAATCGGACATTACGTCAGATGCTTGAGCGTGGGCGCGTGCGCCTCAATGGCCTGCCCGCCAAGATCGCCTCCCTCAGGTTGGCTCCGGGTGATCTGGTGGAAATCACATCGCACGAAGTCCCCTCGCCGCCGCTTCATGGCATCACGATCGCGTTCGAGGATGAAGCCCTCCTTGTGGTCGAGAAGCCCGCGGGATTGCTCACGGTGGCTACGAAGCACGAACGTCAACGAACTGCCTTCGCCTATCTTCTCCAATACCTGAAAGCCCGCAACAACAGGCAGAGGTTGTTCATTGTGCATCGTCTGGACAAGTTTGCCAGCGGCGTTCTGGTTTTCGCCAAATCACAGACCATCCAGACACAGCTGAAGAACATGTTCAGCCGGCACGACATCCAGCGCATATATTGGGCGATCGTGGAAGGCCGGGTGAAACCTGATCACGGCACGATCCGAAGCTATCTGGCTGAAAACCGGGTGCAGAGAATGCATTCCACCGCCGACCCCGCATCCGGAAAGGAGGCAATCACCCATTTCCGTGTGCTGCGGCGCTTCCCGCAGCTCACTTCTCTGGAAGTGACGCTCGAGACGGGAAGAAAGAACCAGATCCGCGTTCATCTCTCCGAGTCCGGACACCCCATCGTGGGAGACCGGGCCTATGGGAGCGGGGTGAATCCCATGGGCCGATTAGGCTTGCATGCGTGCCTTCTGGGATTCAGTCACCCGGTCCACGGCACGCACATCCTGCACAAAACCAGGATCCCGCCGGAGTTTATCCGGTACCTGCCCGAAAAGCGGTGAGCAGGCCCCTGCCTTCCCCGGGACTCCTTTCAAGAGTGAAAGGCCTGCACCAACCTGAGCCCCCGGGGCTGTTCAGCGACCCTTCATGAGGCGAAAATCATACAGCACACGATCCATGAGATGACTGGGAGTCACTCTGCCCAGTGCTGCGAGCATCGACTCGCGGACCCGGGGATTCTCCCGCTGCAGATCGTCTATCAACCGCCGCATGCGCCTGCGCTTCTGGTGCTCCTGAGATCCGCAGAGACTGCAGGGAATGATCGGGAATTGCCGCTGCCTGGCATATTCGGAAATGTCCTTTTCCCAACAGTAGGCGAGGGGGCGGATTACTGTATTGCGGCCGTCGGAACTCTTGAGGATCGCCGGCATCGCCTTGATGGATCCATTATAAAACAGGTTCAGCAGCAGCGTTTCCAGTATGTCGTCTGCATGGTGCCCCAATGCCACCTTGGTGCAGCCTTCCTCCACAGCCAGACCATATAAGACTCCCCGCCTCAACCTGGAACAGAGAGAACACGTAGTCTTACCCTTCGGTATCTTGCGGATCACGACCGAATATGTATCCCGCCTCACAATGCGGTAGGGAATTCCTTCATCCCGAAGATGCCTGTCCATCACGTGAACCGGGAATCCGGGCTGGCTCTGGTCCAGGCACACGGCAAGCAGGTCGAACCGTACCGGCGACCGGACTTGCAGGTCCCGCAGCAGGCTGAGCAGCGTGTAACTGTCCTTGCCTCCGCTCAAACACACCATCACCCGGTCACCCTCGAGAATCATTCCATAGTCGGCGATCGCCTCCCCAACACATCGCAGGAGCCGCTTTTTCAGCCTCATGATTCCATCCATGAGCGGAGATTGTATCAGACGATCCTGCCCTGGAAGCAAGAGAGTTCAAACGATCCAAGGATGCAGTCGCCCTCCCGCTCTGGAGGCTGCGGCAGACTGTTTACGGTCCATCCGACAGTTCAGACTGAAGCCGACTTGACTCTTGCGCTTCCTCGCCAGAAAATCATCGAGTTGGAGGTTTTTTCAACAATGGGTGATGAATATGTCATCATGTTCTGAAGCGTTTTTACTTCAATACATTATCGCCGCTGACCTGGGTTTAACGCCCTGACTGTTGACTTAATCAGCAGTCTGTCGGATGAGGATTATCGGAAGTCCCGAGGGGAAAATATGGCAAATGACTGTATATAAATATATTATAAGGTTGATTCTCCAGTATCAGGTTCTGGCACAATTATTTCTTACAGCTCGTGCGGAGGTCACCTCATGGATACCGCAAACCGTTTTCATCTAATCCCTGCTGGAGAGCTGCGGTGCGTCTGGATGACAGCCGGTGTGCTGGCGTATCGACTCTGTGACCGGACACTGGATTGCGACGACTGCCCGTTGGATGCGGCGATTACCAGGCGATTCCCTTCGCGCATTCCGGGATTGGACGAGGAACACGCAATTCCTGCTTCTACAACGCTGCAGCAGATCCCGGAGGAAGGCTATCGTTACAGCCGAAACCATTTGTGGGGGTGTTACATCGACGACGGGAGGGTCCGCTTCGGCATTGAGGCGGGGCTGTCCCAGGCCCTGCTGACGGTGAAAGCGATCGTCTTCCCATCCCCTGAACAGCATGTTCTAAGGGGCCAATCGTTCGTGTGGCTGATCATGGATGGGGGAACTCTGCCCCTGGAGGCTCCCCTGGACGGTATCGTCCGCAGGATTAATCACGACCTGGTCGCAAAGCCGCACATGCTCTGCCTTGATCCGTTTGGCGGGGGATGGCTCTGCGAACTGGACCTCGATACACCGGACGAAGTTACAAAAGACCTATATGCGGCCGACGACGCGCGCCCGAAGTTCGCTGCCGACCGCAAGCGGTTTCTGGCTTCCCTCAACAGGGCCATGCGCGGCAAGCGCCGGGCTGCAGGCCCTGCTCAGGCTGACGGAGGTGAAATGCTGCAGAATCTCTGCGAAGTCCTCGGCCCATCCCGCTATTTTGACATTGTCCGCGAGGCATACGGTTGGAGTCGGAGATAAGCAAGCCGACTGCCGCCACACGGAAACAACAGAGCCCGGCGGGACGGCTTCGGTCCAGACTGAGCCAGGCAAAGAAACGGTGTTTGTTCTTGCTTTTCCTCCGGCTGCAATGCCTCGTCCCAGGATGGAGGGAAGGAAATCCACCTCATGAGTCAGGGCTGGGTTTCGAGGTGTTATGAGCAATCGTACTTCGATTCTTATTGTCGACGACGAAAGGATGGTGAGGGAATCGCTGACCAAGTGGTTCCTCGAGGACGGATATCACGTGGGAGCAGCGGAGGATGCGTCGGCAGCCATCCGTCAGCTCCAGGCGCAGCTCTGGGACATCATCCTGCTGGACATCAAGATGCCCGGGATGGACGGCATGGAGCTGCAACAGCGCATCCGGGAGGTTGATCCCCTGGCGGCGGTCATTTTCATCACAGCTCACGGATCTGTCGACACTGCTGTCCAGGCCCTCAAGTCAGGCGCCTTCGATTATGTGACTAAGCCGGTCGACCCGGACTACCTCTCCCATTTGATCCGGAATGCCGTCAAGCAGCGCGCGATGATGCAGGAGAACGTCAAGCTCAGGGAACAGATCGCCGAGATGCCCAGACTGGATGAGATCATCGGCGAGTCGCCATCGATGGAGAAAGTGTTTCAGCTCATTGAGACGGTAGCACGCACGGACACCACTGTCATGATCCGCGGTGAAAGCGGCACGGGGAAGGAGTTGATCGCGCGTGCCATTCACAGCAACAGCGAGCGGCGGTATCTTCCGATTGTAACCATCAATTGCGGAGCCGTGCCGGAGGGGGTGCTCGGAAGCGAACTGTTCGGCTATGAGAGAGGAGCCTTTACGGGCGCTCGGTATCGGCGCAAAGGTAAGCTTGAGCTGGCCGATCAGGGAACCCTGTTCCTGGACGAAATCGGCAATGTAGGGATGAAGCCTCAGGTGGATTTGTTGAGAGCCCTCGAGACCAAGCAGTTCACCCGGGTCGGCGGCAACGAGAACGTCAAGGTCGATTTCCGGATCATCTGCGCAACGAACAAGGATCTCGAGAAAGCCATTCAGGAGAACACATTCCGCGAGGACTTATATTACCGGCTGAACGCATTTACGATTGTCGTGCCGCCCCTCAGAGAACGGAAGTCGGACATACCTTTGCTTGTCAACTACTTTGTCAGGAAGTACGCCCGTGCGATGGCGAAGTCCGTTGCCTCCATTTCACCCGAGGCCATGGATGTCCTGGTGCGGTACAACTGGCCCGGGAATGTGCGCGAACTGGGAAATGCGATCGAGAGGGCCATGGTGGTGGGCAGGCCGCCGTCGATTTTGCCTGAGGATCTTCCCTTCCGGTTGTCGGAAAAGAACAACATGCCCCGTTCCGGATCGCTGGCGGCAGTCGAAAAGCTCCACATCGCTCAGGTCCTGGCCCAGAACAACTGGAACATTTCACGGTCCGCCGAGATTCTTGAAATCGACCGCGTGACGCTGTACAACAAGATTCACAGATACAACCTGAGGAAACCGTAGGTTCCGCTTGAGATCGGCTTCCGTGACGGTCGGACTGTCACAGCGGGTAGATGCCCGGCCGGCGATCTCGCATGAAATGCCGGCGCGCCGGACACCGTTCCAGCAGGGAGAGGTCCAATTCGGCGTGTAGCGTACAATCTTCCCCGGCGGCTGCCCGCGCAATCACCCGGCCAAAAGGGTCTGTGACGAACGATTCGCCTGCGAAGGTCAAGGACTCTTCGGCGCCGACACGGTTCGCCAGTGCGGCGAAATAGCCGTTCTGAAACCCCGCCACCTGGAGCTCGGCCTCGAAGACGCCGGCAGGCCACTCACCGACCGATCCCGCCTGGGGCACAACAACCAGGTCGGCGCCCTTCACGCCGAGCGCCCGCATGTATTCCGGGAAATGCCGGTCGTAGCAGATCGCCACTCCCAGCCGACCAATCGAGGTCTGAAAGACGGGTGCTCCGAGATTCCCGGGATCGTAAAAATCGGTCTCATGAAAACCCGGCCCTTCCATGATGTGGATCATGCGGGTGATTCCGGCCAGCTTGCCGTCGGCATCGATCACAGGCGAGGAGTCGTAGGTGCAGTCCCCGTCTTTTTCGTAAAGGTTCAGCACAATCACGATGCCGTGCTTCCGGGCCAGTTCGCAAAACACCTCTGTGGTAGGACCCGGGACCGATTCGGCCGGAGGCGCGGGCTGCACATCACGCCTGCGTTGGGGGAAAAAACGCAGAAACGCCAGCTCCGGAAATACCGCCAGGCGGGCTCCCCGCGCTGCGGCCTGCTCCAGGGCAAGGACACCTCGCTGCACATTGGTTTCGCGATCTGCGGAAGCATGCTGCTGTATCAGTGCAATCTTCAACAAATGGCACCTCCATTTGCCCCTGAGTATAATACTCGAGGCAATGCGGCATAGAGTTATTGTCTGGCCAGCCCGAAGAAAACTGCCACGAATAATTTCACGAATTATCACGAAAGCCGCATCGCATGGCTCGCATCAAGGGAGATAATTCTTTGTGAGAATTCGTGAAATTATTCGTGGCTTTATCTGCAGACCCTTGACTGTTTCGAGCCGGTTAGACAGTTACGGCATTGAAAACCAGACCGCTCGCCTCCGGGAAAGCCCGGCATGCGGAAGCGCGCTCCCTGCCCTCTCGCTCCGGTCGTCCCCCGCCGGATTTCAATACGGGGAAATGTGAACTCCAGTTGCCGAGCAGCCTGGCACCTTGTATAGTGACGCGGAGCGTTCGAGCGTTTGGCGTGTTGCCCGGGAGGTAAACGCGCGGATCAAATAGTCCCAGATAGCATGACATTGACCCGGACATGCATCCAATAAAGAAACAAACCGGCGCAGGTTCCGAGACCCCGCCTTTTACCTGGGTTGCGGATGCCGAAGGATTCCGGAAAATGCTCGATGTTCTGGAACCCGCCGACAGGTTGGCGCTCGACATTGAAGCGGACAGCCTGTACCACTATTTCGAAAAAGTCTGTCTGATCCAGGCCTCGTCCGAAGGGGGAACCTTCGTCCTGGATCCTCTGGCCGTCAGGGATTTGGATCCGCTCGGCCGCATCCTGGAAGATCCTGCCGTGGAAAAAGTGCTTCACGCAGCCACCTATGACATATATTGCCTGAGCCGTGGTTACGGGTTTTCATTCCGGAACATATTCGACACTCACATAGCCGCCCAATTCCTGGGCCACGAGCAGCTGGGACTGGATGCACTGCTCGAGCATGTCCTGGGAATCACCCACTCCAAGCGGCGCCAGCGGGATGACTGGTCGCACCGTCCGCTCGCAGCCGAGCAGCTGGCATATGCCGCCATGGACACCCATTATCTCCTGAAACTGCGGGACGAACTCGAACAGCAGTTGCGCGCCGCGGGGCGCCTGGCCTGGGCGCTGGAGGAATTCAGTGCCCTGTGCGGTCAGGCACCTCCGGAGAGAGAGTTCGATCCACAGGGATTCCGCCGGATCAAGGGCAGCAGGGAGCTTTCACTGCTGCAGCTCTCCGTTTTGCGGAACCTGTATCTGCTTCGCGACCGGCTCGCCCGCGAACTCGACGTTCCTCCTTTCAAGGTCATGAACAACACGGTATTGATGGACCTCACGCGCCATCCGCCCCGCTCTCCGGGCGAGATGTTCAAGCGCCCCGGGATCTCCTTCCGCGTTGCGCGCAAATATGCCAAGGAGATCTGCAGGACCATCGAATCGGCCCGGTCAGAGGATCCTGCGCCGCTTGCGCTGCCGGCGCGCTCTCCGGGAAAAGCTCCTTCCCGGGAGGCAAGGGTGCGCCTGGAGGCACTGCGGCGCTGGCGTCGCGCCAAAGCGGAAGCTTACGGCCTGCACGTCGGTGTCCTGTTCCCGGGGACGCTGTTGGAAGCCCTGGCTTCCATACCCCCCGCCGACCTGGGAGGAATGGAGAGAGTCATCGGCATGCGCTCCTGGCGTTCCAGGGAATTCGGCACCGAGATTCTCGGTCTTCTTCAGTCGCACCGTCAGGAATGAAGCCACGTCGCGCACGGCCCCGTGATCGGCAGGCCGGAATTCCACTCACGTCTCGTAAACCGCCGACCTTCGCTGGTACAATAGCCGCATGATCAAGACCGTGCGGAGCAAAGCACGCTGGCTGTACCACCCCATCACCGTTTTCCTCGTGATGCAGATTCTATGGATTCTGCTGATGGCGGTCTGGATCCAATGGTATGTCGTCAAATACGCTCAACTGCGCCAGATGGCGGAGCAGCTCACACTCCAAACTGAAGTGGAGCGGCTGGGCTGGCTTCCCGTAGTGGAGGGAGGAATCCTGCTTGCGCTGATCCTGGCGGGGGCGACGGTGATTTTCGTTTACTGGAGCAAACAGCATCGCCTGAACCTCATGCAGCGCGCGTTCGTGTCGAATGTCACACACGAACTGAAATCGCCCGTTGCCTCCATCCAGCTGGCACTCGAAACCATGGCACTGCGCCGGCTATCCCCCGAGCAGACGCACTCGTTTCTTTCCATGATGCTCGATGACACCGAACGCCTGACCACCCTGATCGACCGCATTCTCGGTGCGGCGCGCATCGAAAAAAAACGCGCGCGTTCCCAGAAGCCCCCGGTCAGCATGCGTCATTTCGTGGAGGAAATACTGGGTCAGGACCGCCACCTCTTCGAAAAGGACGGCCACCGGGTCGTTCTGGAAGGCGGAGGTGACGCGCGCGTCTCCATCGATCGGGAGAGCATGCGCATGATCCTGGGAAACCTGATCGATAATGCAGCCCGCTACTCCCCGCGGGGCTCCACGATCCGGTTGCGGTTGCACCGCGACCTGCGCCATTGCCGCCTGGACGTGAGCGACAGCGGCATCGGCATCGCGCGCAGGGATCTCAAGAATATCTTCAAGATCTTCTGGCGTGGCGGGGGAACCAATACAGCAGGGACGGGGCTGGGGCTGTACATCGTCCGGCATATAGTAAGAGACCACAACGGGAAGGTCTGGGCGTCCAGCCCCGGCCCGGGACGCGGCTCCACCTTCAGCGTGAGTCTCCCGCGGGCGCGCCGCTACTGGGGCGTTTCGGCCCGCAGAAGCCTGCGGCCCTCCCGACAACGCCACTGAGGAGGTCGCATGGCTGCAGCAGCCTGTCCCGATCGTCCGCTCGTCCTCCTGGTTGAAGATGAGATCAACCTTGCCCGCTCGCTGCACTTCAACCTGGAGCAGGAAGGATACCGCGTGCGCGCGACACCGAGCGGAAGGGAAGCGCTGCAGTGGCTGACCGCGGAGCAGTTTGACCTGATCGTTCTAGACATCATGATTGAGGAGATGGATGGTTTCGAAGTGGCCCGCCGGGTGCGCCAACGGGATCAGAAACTCCCGATCCTGATGCTAACCGCCCGCACCGCGGAAGCCGACCGCGTTCACGGGCTGGAAATTGGCGCGGATGATTATCTGGTCAAGCCGTTTCACCTGCGCGAACTCCTGCTGCGCGTTCGCCGCATGCTGCAGCGGAGCTGCTGGTACGCCGACCGCTCCGAACCGGAGCGTGTGCTTCACTTCGCCGGCTTCGTCGTGAACCTGGATCAGCTGACAGCCACACGCGCCGGCAGCAAACTGCATTTGACATCCCTGGAGACCCGCCTGCTCGAGGTGCTGAGTTCGCAGCCGGACCGGGTGGTCTCACGCGCCGAGCTCCTGGCGCAAGTCTGGGGGTACCACTCCGACATCGAAACCCGCACAGTGGACAATTTCATCGTGCGCCTGCGCAAATACTTCGAACCGGAGCCGGATCGGCCCCGCTTCATCGTCAGCGTGCGAGGTCAGGGCTATATGTACAGGAAGGGGTGATCCGGCAACTCCCGATCCGCCGCCGGGAAGGCACCGGACGCCTGCGGCCCGGGCGGACCCAGATGCGGATTATGACGGGAAGTCCATGATTCAGGAGGCGGATCTGCCGGCGGAATTCGGGGGGCTCAGCGCCTCACTCCCAGGCGTGCGGGACGTACCCTGACGGCTTCGCTCCGTGCCTTCGGCCGTGCGATGTGACACCGCACCTCCTCGCTGGCACCATTTCGACATGCCACGTACACATCCAGCGCAAGCCCGAGTACATACCCCGCCCTCCTCAACCTTCGGCAATAATCGGCGTCGGCACGCCCGGCATCGGATTCAAGCACGGGTCCGACCTCCTCGACCGCCCTGCGGGCGAACACAGAGCAGGAGAATGACAGAGTCCCGTCAATCAGGATGCCGGTGCGATGAAAATGGTACTGCAGGATTCGATTGCGCTCCTGGGTGTCGCGGGTAAAAAAACATGGGATTTCGGGAACCAGCCTGGCGCGTACCCGCTCCACACTCTGCCATCCCTGACTGCCGGACCGCAGAGGACCGACCGCCGCGATGCGCGGATGAGTGTCCAGGAATGCCACCATGCTTTCGAGCCAGCCTTGCGCCAGTTCGATCCCGTTGTCCAGAAAGACCAGGTACGGGTTCGATCCCGCCTGAATCCCCTTGTTGAGGGCAGAGCTCCGTCCGCGGCTCACCCGGTTCCGCAGAATCGTGATGTCTCTCGTGTAGATCTTGGCGAGATCCACCGTCTCATCTGTGGAAGCATCGTCGATGACGTAGATGTGAAACTGATAATCAGTGTGCCGGTAAATGCTCTCCAGCAACGCCCTGGTTTCGGCGTAACAATTCCTCACCGGGATGATGATGTCAGCCGCACCCTGCTGCGATCCCTTCTGCATGGCTTAATCCTGTTCCCTCGAATGCCAGCAAAGATTGGGGTACAAAAATACATATCGGCCACAAGCAGAAAATCTGAACCTTTTGGTGGCGCTTTTCGGCAGGGGAGAACACATCGCTGAGGAATCACCGGCAGGCCGAACCGCGGACAAGGCACGCCCCGGGTGCCGGACCCGATGAGAATGCCCAGGATGGGAGAAGAGGGCTCACGAAAAGACGGAGTCAGAAAATGCAGCCGCTGCGGAGGCTTTCCACGTGCCGGTCCGTGTGCGCCATCACCCCCGAGGACGCCTCGCCCAGCAGGGCATGAAGCGCCTGGTGCAAACGTCGCTCGCAGTGCAGGAGGATGCGGGTCACCTCGTTCGAAGACATCTGTCGAGACCTGGCGACCTCTTCCACGGAACGCCCCTGATAGTGGACATCAATGAAAACCTGACGCGGCAGCGCCGGCCAGGATTTCAGACATCCCAGAATCGCACGCGATATTGATTCCCTCGAAGGCTCGACTCTCAGACTGTCGCTTGCCATAACGTTTTCCCCGCATTGTCTTGCACTAGTCACTCTGTCTTGTAATACTTCCTTAGACGCTCTTTTGTTCGAAAAAGTTTTCTCATGCTTTTGAAAGGTTCTCCGATGTGATTAGTATGAAGCTGCGGGGGGACCTATGCAGACATGCAACTTTGAAAAGCTTGTGATGTTTCTCGACAAGCAGCTGGATCTGGACGGCAAGCTGGATGTGCTGGATCACCTGGATCAATGTGAGATCTGCCGAGACGCCATCTACCACATCTCGCGCGACCGGGACGCGGACCTTTTCGTTTATCGCCCCTGCAAGACGGAAAAAGTTGTATCCGGTTGATGTGGGGACTTCAGGGAAGCTTTCCGTCGGGACGGGGTGCGTAATAGCCCTTGCGGGTGCGGATGCGCACGCCCGGCACATTGCATCGAAGCTCCACTTTGCGGAACTTGCCGTCTTTCTTCTGGTTCGACGACTGGTAGGCGAGGCTGTATTGGCCTTTGAGGTCCTCACCGATCGCCCGAAATGAGTCCCGGATCTCCTCCAGGTTTGAGCTCGGGGAAAAAAATCTTCCCCCGGTATCTTCAGCAAACTTCTTCAGCACGCCGAAGTTCGCGGAATAGTCCCCTCTCACTCCGATTCCATAAATCAGCACGTCGTTACGCTGCGCCACCTCGATCGCTTCTTTCTCCGCGACTCTGCTGGAGGTATCCGTGCCATCTGTAATGACGACGATCACCTTGCGTCCTGTTTCCGGTTTGAGCTTCTCTTCCACGGCCAGGAAAACCGCGTCGTAGAGTGAGGTGCTGTTCCCTGCCCTGAGCGTTTCCAGGGCTGCGGCCAGGCGCTCCTGATCGTCGGTAAAGTCCTGGACGAGATTCACATCCGAATCAAACTGGATAACGAGGGCAAGATCCATGTTTTTCCGCAGCACCTGCCTGAAGAATTCCGCGGCAGTCTGCTTCTCATATTCCAGCCGGTTCTTCACGCTGCCGCTGGTATCGATGAGAAGCGCGATGGTAAGTGGTACTTCGGATCCCTGGGTCCAGTCGCTGAAGTGCAAGACCTGTTGAGGCTTGCCGTCCTCGAACACCAGGAAGTCTCCCGGGTTGAGACCGGCAACGGGCTTGCCGTCGCGGCCCGATGCAGTGAAGATGACATTGACCAGGGCCACTTCAGCCCTGATGGTTGTCTGAGGCCGCTGGGCGGTTTCCGGAGGCTTCTGAGCGAATGTCGACAGGGACATTCCGGCCGTCAGAAGCCAAATGCAGAATCTCGAAGCCATTGTATCCATTCGCAGCCTGTGTTTCCCATTCATTGTGCCGCGAACGGGCGGCGATTGCCAATTCTTTGCCAAAAAAAGGTC
Source organism: Acidobacteriota bacterium (assembly GCA_017860135.1). Lineage (GTDB taxonomy): Bacteria > Acidobacteriota > UBA6911 > UBA6911 > UBA6911 > JAFNAG01. Next base: position 9,261 of record JAFNAG010000009.1, on the reverse strand, counting down.
AGGGGGCGGGGCCGGCGGCCCGCGCTTCGCGGAAGCTACAGCGCGGGAAACGGGATCAGGGAGGAGCCGCCGGAGCACCTCGTGCCGGCGCTCTGGATTTCCAGGCTCACTGGAACTGTGGGTGCTGACGGCCGGATCGGAGCGTTCTTCCCGCTGCGATTACCCCCTTCTGACGCCGGCATCTATGCCTTATCCCCTTCCCTGAGGAACAGAATGCGCGAGCAGCTGTCGCAAACATGGATTTCATCCGTGCGGAGCAGCTCGGCATACACCTGCGGACGAATTCGGACATGGCAGGCCGAGCAAAGCTCGTTTTTAGCCTCCGCCAAAGCGATCCCTTTGCGCGCGTCTGCGATCCGGTGATAGCGCCCCAGAAGATCCGCGCCAATGATGGCTTCCAAATCGGTTTTCACCTGTCCCAGCCTGGCCACTTCGGACTCCATCAGGGGAGCAGCGTTTTCCGCATTCTTGATTTCCCGGTCGAGTTCTTCCTTTCGGATTGCGAGGGCTCTGTCCGAGTCTGCCAGGTCCCCTTCCATCGCTTCCATTTGCTCCATGACATCCAGGATCCCATCTTCGGCGACGCGTATCTGCTCCTCGCCTGACTCGATTTCATGAAGCATGACGGTGTACTCCCGGTTAGTCTTCACCGTCATCAGCTGATCTTTAAGGCGAGAGAGCTTCGTGCGCATCATGTCCACGTCACTCTCACGGGCGCGACGCTGCTTTGCCAGGTCCTGATTCAGCCCCACGCGCGCCTGATGGGCCTGGATCAGCCGCACCAACTCCTCATGCAACGTGCGGACCTTATCTGGAACCTCGGAGATATGTTTTTTCAGACTGGCGATTTTTTGGTCTATATCTTGCAGGCTGATCAAGTTGCGGAGATCGGCATTCACCTGCAAGCCCCCTCCGCAATCTGACGCGTGGCGGAAGAGGCCCTTCCCAGCTGCCCAGGGCCTGCCTGACCACCAGGGTATTTCTGACGGGATCGCGACAGCATTTGTATCAACATCGTCAATGGGAATGGTACTATACTCGACTCCCCTCTTGCTGTCAACGCATGGCAGGCCGGGAGCGGCGCTTCAGAAGATGATATGCATGGTCGCAGCGCATACAGCAGGATTCCCAGGCTGTCCGGAGCCGCGACCGTCAGGGATCGGGGGGGTATGCCGGCGGATCGGAACTGCCGCCTCCTGACGGAAGCGGCTCCGGATGACGCGTGCGGAGTCGTCTGGCGTACAATCCGCTCTGCAGCCGTCTAAACCGCAGTATTCCGGGGACAAGGCCGACATGCGAGCCGTCATTCAAAGGGTCGACAGGGGCCGCGTGAAGGTGGGAGACTCGGAGATCGCCAGCATCGGCAGGGGAATCCTCGCGCTCGTGGCCTTCGGACGGGAGGATTCCGCGCACGATCTTGAGTGGATGGCAAGAAAGATCGTGGAACTCCGGATCTTCGATGACGAGGCCGGGCGCCTGAACCTGGGCCTGCTGGACATCGGCGGGCAACTCCTTGTAGTCTCCCAGTTCACACTATACGGGGACTGCCGCAAAGGCCGGCGGCCCTCCTATTCCGACGCGGCTCCTCCCTCAGCGGCACAAGCCCTTTATGAAGACTTTGTCAGCATTGCCCGAACGTGGATTCCGGACGTGCAGTGCGGCCGGTTTCAGGCGGAGATGGAAGTGGAATTGGTCAACTCAGGGCCTGTAACCCTCATCCTCGACAGCCGCTGGCCCTCTGCTTTCCGGTCACGCAACTCTATCTGAATCACAACTCCAAATGCGCGCCACAAAAGTCACAAATCACATGAATCGGGGCGGGAGTTGCGCAAGATTCGTAATCCGTCGCCGGCTTTTCGGCAATTGTCATTCTGGATTCTTTCGGGTAACCTCCTTTTCTACTCAAGGGAGGCCCATTGATCGAGAGAGCGCAAAACCTGCTCATCGACGCCGACGACACCCTCTGGGAAAACAACATCTACTACGAGCGTGTGATTCGGGAGGTTCTGGCGCTGCTGGAGAAGACCGGCGCGGATGCAAGCCGCTTCAGAGCCGTCCTGGATGAAACCGAACGGCAACGGATCCCGTTCAGCGGCTACGGCACCGTGAACTTTACCCGTTCACTGGTAGATACATTCCGGAGATTCCTGCCCGCCAATGCCGACCCGGTGCTTCCGGAGAAGGTGGAACAGCTTTCCCTGGCAATCCTCCGTCATCCCGTTGAAATCTTCCCGGAGGTTCCGGAGACACTCGAATATCTGTCGGGCCGCCACATGTTGTACCTGGTCACGAAGGGAGACCTGCAAGAACAGGAACGCAAGATCAGCGACTCAAACCTGCGCGGCTATTTTCTCGGCGTCGAAATCCTGGCTGAAAAGAACTCCCAGGCGTATTCGATGCTTCTCGAACGTCTTCGTTTGAATCCAATCCGAACCTGGATGATCGGCAACAGCCCGCGCTCGGACATCAATCCCGCCCTGGCAGCGGGCATGAGCGCGGTCTTCATTCCCCACGAACATACCTGGACGCTCGAGAATGAAGAGTCCATGAGCCACCCGGGCCTGATCGAACTGCATGCATTCTCTGATCTCCGGCGTCGTTTTTAGCAGGTGAGGTCGGGCACAGTGACCGGATGGAAGCCGGTCTCGCATCAAAGTGCCTCCTCATGCCCGATAAGGCAGGATTGCCCATCCATCGGCACTCTCTGCAGCCGGAGAGACGAAGCGTGCTTGATTCCTGTACCGGAACATGCATAACATTGGTGCCGGTGCCGGCAAAGTAGGTGTCCGGCACCTGGAACGCTCCTTCCGATTCCCGGTGAGACATGTTCTCGTTTTTATTGCGAGTCCTTGCCGTTCTCTGGGGGCTGTGGATGCTGCTCCGGGCCTTCCGCATCGTTCTGGCCAGGACCGGCAAGTCTTCGCCACCGGCCTCCGATCCCGAGCAGCCGCAAAAAATGGTGAAGGATCCCTGCTGCGGCATGTACATGGATCCCAGGCTGGCGCTCCGGGTGAAACAGGGGGACGGTGATTTGTTCTTCTGCTCCGAGGAATGCCGGCGGAAACATCTCGACCGCCCGGCGTAAGATGATACCGATGGTTTTCAGGCGGCTCTGGCAGGTCATGCCTCCCCGCGGGGGACGTGCAATGCGATTTCCCTCTTGAATTGGAGCCGATCGCTCTTATAATGGCCGGGGAAATCAGGTCTTTGTTGGACATCTTTTTGCGATTGCTTTGGATGTTGTCCCGGTGAATAACATATCTTCCAGGAAGCACTGCCGTTTCTCTGAGGAAATCATTCAGGATTGCCTCCTGATCATGGAATCAGGGAGTGTCGAAGAACTCTTCGAGATCATTCCCCGTTTGGGTGTCCTGCGTGATCCCCGGTTCATATCCCCTCTGATCAACATGCTGGCTCAAGCCGACGTCAAGCGCTGCGAGTTTGCCGCATATGCGATGGGAGCCATGGGTAATCAGGAGTTCCTGGATTATCTCAAGAAGGCATTCCTGAAAGCCCAGAAGGTAAAAGGATTCGGATCGCAGGAATTCCTTATTGCCGTGATCGAGGCGATCGGAGCGATCGGCGACGATGCTGCCGTTGAGTTTTTCCTGCCGATCTTAAAGAGCAGCGACGCGCCTTCGCAGTTGCGCATGCTGAAATGGATCGTGGAATCGCTGGGCGCAATTGCCCAGCAGGGCGGAACCCGATCGCTTGAGGCGCTGGTGGAACTGACCGGACATCGCAATCAGGAAATCCGCGCGCAGGCGCTGGCGGAGTTGTCAGTGGCCTTCTGGCACAGACCGAATGAGATCTCGGAAATGATCCTCGACAGGATCTATGAGCTCACGAAGGATCGAACTCCGATGGTGGCGGAAGCTTCCTGGGCGGCTTTGCAGAGCCTGGCGGATGTTGGCTGCCGGCGTGCGGAGAGTTTTTTCAGGAGTTAGCGCCTCAGATCTGAATCATACCCTGCCTGATGAAGGATCTCACCAGCCATGCAAAGGATCGGGCGGACCCGTTCATGCGCTCCGCCCAACCCTTTTCCAGCCTGCAATCACTTCTTCAGAGTAGCGATGAGCTGTTTGGCGACTTCGAGGTTGGTGGGATCCTTGCCGATGGAGAGGTATTTCTGGAGCATCTGCAAGGCTTCACCGATGGTGCCGGGATCCCCGGACAGGCAGAGGCCCAGCTGATAGTAGGCCTCAGCATAACTGGCATCCGCCTTGATCGCCTGCCGGAAAGCCTCAGCCGCATCTTTCGCCTGCCCGCTGTTCACCATGGTGGCGCCGAGATTGTAGAAATTCTGGGCAGCCGCGCCCGGGTCGAGCGACGCCGCCTTCTGGAAAGCCGCCTTGGATTCCTCCGTCTTGCCCATTTTCCCAAGGACGACGCCCTGGTTCGTCACCAGTGCGGCATCGTCCGGTTTCAAGGCGATGGCTTTCTGATACGTGTCCAGCGCTTCCTGGTTCTGCCCGTTCTTGAAGTACGCGTCGGCGAGATTCGCGAGCACATAAACTTCGTCGGGAGCCTTCTCGAGTGCTTTGTTGAACTCGACAATCGCCTCTGCATATTTGCCCTGTCCGGACAGCGCCAGACCAGCCTCAAAGGCAGCCTTGATTTCGCCCGCCATCTTGCCGCGCTCTTTCTGCTTCTCCATCTCTTTCCTGAGCTTCTCCTGCTCTTCCGGGGTCAGTTCGAAGGCGAGCTTCTGGTTCGGATCTCCCGGGGTCAAGGTGATGTTGACGGCGGTGTAGGAAAGCCCGGGCTGGACATTCGCCTGGAAACCCGGAGAGTAACCATCTGCACGAGCCACCACGTTATAAGTCCCAGTCGGGATGTTCATGTAAATCCACTCACCCTTTTTGTCCGTCTTGGTGGTCAACTCCCGCTTGCTGCCGACTCCAAGAATCTGGATCTTGCAGTTCACGACGGTTTCGCCTTTGTCGTTGGTGACTTTTCCTCCCAGAATGCGATTCTGGGAGAAAGCGGCCACCGAAAACGTGAGACCAAAGACCAGGGGTAGAATCAGAAACAGGCCAAACCTACGAAAAAGGCTGCACATATTACCTCCTTGCATCGCCTACATATGAGAACTAGGGGCCTACAATTCTTCAGGGCTGCATTGTATGACCTGCCTGGACGGCGTGTCAACAAACTAAGCCCCGGGCTCCCATGGATTTTCCTGTGTTTCCTTGCATCCACTCATGAAGATGGATCGCGGTGCAGAAAGTTTCGAAGATCCGCTATGTTGCGCGTCACAGGAGCGGGCGGCAGGCTGCGGAGGAAGTACTTCCCGTAGCTTCTCGTTGCAATCCGCTTGTCGAGCAGGGCCAGGATGCCTCGATCCGCCCGGTTGCGTATCAACCTACCCAATCCCTGCTTCAGGAGAATAATGGCTTCAGGGATCTGATATTCATAAAATGCATTGCTACCGCTTTCATTCAGGTGCCTGATGCGCGCCGCAACCAGCGGGTCGCTCGGAACGGAGAACGGGAGCTTGTCGATGATGACGCAACTCAATTGCTCTCCCTGCACGTCCACGCCCTGCCAGAAACTGGAGGTGGCGAACAGAACCGCATGAGGAGTGCTTCGGAATTTCTCCAGCAGGCCGCTCTTGCTCCCCTCCCCCTGCATAAACAGAGGGTATGGCAATCGTGACCGCAGCACGCCGTATATGGTTTCCATCTGGGATATGCTTGTGAACAGGACGAATGCACAGCCCCGGCTCGCCTCGAGAATCCTCTCGATCTCGTCGCAGGCACAGGCCGCCCACCCTTCCTCACGCGGTTCAGGTATATCCATCGGCACATAAAAAACCGCCTGCTCTTTGAAATCGAAATGCGAATCCACGATCAATTCGCGGCACTCCCGCAGGCCGAGCCGGGAGCGGATGAAATCAAAGGTGCCGCCGGTCGACAGTGTCGCCGAAGTCAAAACCACGGTATTCACCTCCCCGAACAGGCGGTCTGCCAGGATCGAAGACACCCGGATCGGGGAGGCCCACAGGAAGACGCCCTTGCCGCGCACATCATACCAGTAGACATGTTCGGTAGAGGCGGATTCCAGAATCGCGACCAGTTCATCATGTAGTTCTTGGCACCGCCGCTGGAGCGAATCGACCGCATCGCTCTGAACCGGCATGCCCTCCAGGGCGGATCCCACCGTCGTAAGGTGGGTGCGGAGCCTTCGATACGGGTCGGCCGGAACCGTTCCAGATTGGGGACCGCGGCGCATTTCCAGGTCGGAGCCAAGCTCACGGAGTGGATACCGTCCCTCACGGCCACGGAACGCGCCGAAGAATTCTCCCGCGCTTGCCAGCAATCTCGCAACCTGTTCCCGGATAAAATCGGAGGGTGAGCCCAGGTCGTCCAGCGTGCGCGAGCAGTCGCGGGCGAATTCGTCCAGGCGGTAACTGCTGACCATGGTGCCGAAATACTGGGTGGCGACATTTTCAAGTTCGTGCGCCTCATCGAAGACGACCGCCGAATAGTCGGGCAGTACGGCCCCGAAATCCCCCTGGCGCAATGCCAGGTCTGCAAAGAACAGATGGTGATTGACGATGACGATATCCGATTCCAATGCGCGCTGCCGCACGCGGGTCACGAAACACGCATCGAAGTCGGGACACTTCTGGCCGGTGCACGTCTCGCGACTGGCCTCGAGAAAGTGCCAGAGCAGGAGATCTTCAGGCAGGTCCTTCAATTCGGCACGATCGCCGGTTTCCGTCACTCGGGACCATGCACGGATGGATCTGAGATATTCGGGATCCTGGCGTGAGAACAGCCATCCCCCCTCATCAATCCCGGCAAGCTTTTTAAGACACAGGTAATTGCTTCGTCCCTTCAGATAGCAGGCGGAGATCTTGCGGTCGAGCGCTTCCTCCAGAAAGGGGACGTCCTTGAAAAAAATCTGGTCCTGCAGGTTTTTAGTGCCCGTGGAGATGATCACACGCCCGCTGCTGTGAATACACGGCAGAAGGTAGGCGAGAGTCTTGCCGGTTCCGGTGCCGGCTTCCACACACAGATGATATCGCGTGCCGATGGCGTCAGCCACCGCCTGTGCCATCCGGATCTGTCCGGACCGGAACTCGTAATTCGGGTGCATTCGGGCGATCGGACCGGAAGGACCCAGGATTTCGCTCAATTGATCGGCCGGAATCATCGGGATATCGGACCGTGAAATCAGAGAAGTGGACCACGGGCGGTCTGCAGTCGTCTCAGCCCCGGAGACAACGGCGATTTCGCGCCACCGCCCGGGGGATGCGCCGCCGGCAGGTCACACGCCTGAAGCTGCCATTCTCGCGGCGTAGAGCGGGAATTTCGCGGTGAGCGCCAGCACCGCCTGGCGCACCTGCTGCTGTACCGTGCCATCCGCCGGAGCGCGAAGGACGCGGCTGATCAGGCGCCCGATCTCTGTCATCTCCTCCTCCTTAAGGCCGCGGCTCGTAATCGCCGGCGTGCCGATTCGGATCCCACTCGCCACCATCGGCGGGTTCTTGTCGAATGGGATGGCGTTTTTGTTGACTGTGATGTTGGCTCTTTCCAGCGCCTGCTCGGCATCTTTGCCGGTCACACCCCTGCTGAACACATCCACCAGCATCAAATGGTTGTCGGTCCCTCCCGACACGAGCCGGAATCCCTCTTCGAGGAGAGTCCTGGCCAAAGCACTGGCATTGGCCAGGATCTGGCGCTGGTACGGGACAAATCCAGGCTGCAGCGCTTCCCAAAGGCACACGGCCTTGGCTGCGATTACATGCACCAGCGGCCCTCCCTGTGTGCCCGGAAAGACGGCCCGGTCTAGGTCCTTCGCATACTCCTGGCGGCACATGATGAGGCCGCCGCGCGGCCCGCGCAGGGTCTTATGGGTTGTGGTCGTCACGAAGTCCATGTGCGGAAAGGGGCTCGGGTGCAGACCGGCAGCGACCAGCCCGGCAATATGGGCGATGTCGGCCATCGTGACAGCCTTCACAGAACGCGCGATTTCCGCGATGCGCGCAAAATCGATGATGCGCGGGTAGGCACTTGCACCGCATACGATGAGGCGCGGCTTGTGCTCTGCGGCGAGTCCGGCAAGCTCATCGTAATCGATCTGTTCCGTGTCGGCACGCACAGCATAGGACTTGACATTGTACATCTTCCCCGAAAAGTTCAGCGGATGCCCGTGCGTCAGGTGGCCGCCGTGAGCCAGGCTCATGCCCAGGATCGTGTCGCCCGGCTTGCAGACGGTCATGTAAACCGCGATGTTGGCCTGTGATCCTGAGTGCGGCTGTGCGTTCACGTGTTCCGCGCCGAAAAGCTTCATGGCTCTTTCCCGAGCCAGGGTCTCAACCTGATCGGCGAATTCACACCCTCCGTAATAGCGTTTTGCCGGATATCCTTCTGCGTACTTGTTGGTGAAGACCGACCCGGTTGCTTCGAGCACCGCTTCGCTGACAAAGTTCTCGGAAGCGATCAGTTCGAGCGTCTGGTTCTGTCTTCGAGTTTCCGACGCAATTGCGTCGGCGACTGCGGGATCCACGTCGAAAAGAATTTTCACGGCCAACCTCATGAGATTTTGAATGCCTGGAAACCAGGATGGTAGTTTACCCCAGCTTACCGCCGGCCGGAAGCAAATGAATCGCGGTGCATCCGTCACGACGTTCGCGTTGACGGTGCGACTGAATCGGGTTGCCCCTTGACTGCGGGCGACACTCCCCTAGAATGGGTCGGAAATGCCTTATTCATTTCCAGCCGGGGGTGATCCATGCGATGGAGCGGCACCTTCATTCCGACGTTGCGGGACAATCCCGCCGACGCAGAGCATCCGTCACAGCGCCTGCTGATTCGCGGCGGTTTCATCCGCCAGCTTTCGCCGGGCATTTACACATATCTTCCGCTGGGGCAACGCACAATCCGCAAGATCGCCCTCATCCTGCGTCAGGAGATGGAGGAGGTCGGCGCACAGGAATTTTCTCTTCCGGTCACTCACATGGCAGGCCGGTTGCAGGAAGAGGTGCTCCGCGACACCCCCGGAAATGCCTCCCCGTCGCGCTTGAGCGGCCGCGACCTCTGCCTGGGTATGTCCCACGAGGAGATGTTCACCGACCTTGCGCGCAGAGAACTGCGTTCCTACCGGGACTTGCCGCAGATCTGGTACCGGATCCAGAGAAAGTTCCGCGGCGAGGCTCACCCCGGGTCAGGCCTTTTCCGGTCGCGCCAGTTCATCAGCATGGATTCCTGCTCTTTTGATGCCGGTGTGGAAGGTCTGGGCCGGAGTTACCAG
>JAFNAG010000296.1 GCA_017860135.1 Acidobacteriota bacterium | reverse complement strand
CGTGTTTAACGTTTTATTGGTTTTGCTGGCTGCTCCATTGCTGGACGGCTTTTTGCGCAGGGTGCGTGCGCGCATCCATTCGCGCCAGGGCCCGCCGATCCTGCAGACCTATTATGACCTGGCCAAGTTGATGGTGAAGGAAGACCAGCGGGGGGCGAATAATTTCATTTTTAACGCAGCCCCCGTCGCCTGCCTCGGATCCGTCCTGCTTGCGGCGCTGTTTGTGCCCATGGGCGGCGTGGTTCCGCTCGGCTTCGCCGGGGATATTTTGGTGCTGATTTATATTCTCACTCTGGCACCAATCTTCCTGGTCCTGGGCGGAATGGCATCGGGCAGTCCATACGCCTACGTGGGCGTCAACCGGGAGATCATGCTGCTGATGGTTGTCGAACCCGTGCTGGCGGTCGCCCTGATCTCCACCGCCATCAAGGCAAATTCCCTGGTGCTTGTAACTTGCATCGATCGCTACGCGTCCAGCCCGCCGGATATTTCCCTGATCATCGGCGCCATCGCCTTCTTCCTCATCCTGCAGCCGGAGATCTCCAAAGTGCCGTTCGATCTTGCGGAAGCCGAGCAGGAAATCATGGAAGGGCCGCTGATTGAATACTCCGGACGGAAACTGGCGCTGCTGAAGTGGTCGATGTATTCGAAGCAGATCGTACTGATCGCGCTGTTCACCGGCGCTTTTGTACCGTGGCCCCGGACGGGGTTTTTGCCCGCGGATATCGTGATTGCGCTCGTGAAGATCCTCATCTCCGCCGTGCTGGTGGAAGTGATCGCCCAGGTTTTCCCGCGGCTGAAGATCAACCAGGCAATCCGGTATTTCGCCATCGTGATCGCCGTTGCGCTGACAGGATTGGTCCTTGCCGTCATGGATTTATAGGATGAAGGGTTTGCAATGATACCACTGCTGAAAGAAGTTCTGATTTGCCTGAAGGCCGGCCGCGTGACTCTGCCGTACCCGCTCAAGCCGATGAGCGCACCGCCGCGGTTCCGCGGACGCCCGACCATCGACGGGGATAAATGCATCGGGTGCGGCGCGTGCGCCGAAGTCTGTCCGCCCCGCCTGATCAGGATTGACGACAACGGCTCGACGCGGCGGGTTTCGATGGATTATTCGCGCTGCACGTATTGCGCGCGCTGCCAGGAAATCTGCCCGACGGAAAGCGCCCGTTTGACCGAGGATTTCGAGGATGCCACTACGAGCCGGAAGGACCTGACAGTCGCGGTGGACCTCGAACTGGCGCCCTGCACCGACTGCGGGACTCCGTTCATCACCAAACGCATGCTGGCCAAGATGACGGCCGAATTCTCGCCGCCATGGATGAAAGTGAAACTGGAGACCCCGGAATGGTTCCACCTGTGCCCGGCCTGCCGTGTGGAAAAAACCGGATCAGCCATAGACAGGAGCGTCAAGCATGATTAGTTACGCGATCATGTACATCAGTCTGCTCATGATAGTGACGTCGTTGTTGGCGGTGGAATGGCGTTCCCTGCCGGAGGCCGTGTACACGTACCAGGTCCAGTCGGTGCTGATCGCGCTTGTCTTCGCTCTCTACGCGTATTCTCTGAACAACCCGGCCCTGTACTACTGGAGCGGCACCGCGTTGGTGAGCAAAGGGATTGCGGTCCCCTGGCTGCTGCGCCGCTACGTGCTGCGTGTGCACTCCAAGGAAACGCCGCCGCTGCTGTCGATCCTGCCCTCGCAGGTGCTTGGGATCGCCGCGGCGCTGCTCGCGTTTGGATGGGCGTTCAAGCACCATTCGGACCTCGTGCTGCTCCCAAGCCTGGCGGGAGAACCTTACCGTATGAATTCCGCAGTCGCGGCGGCGGTGCTTATTCTCGGCTTTTACGCGCTCCTGACGCGCCGAGATGCATTCAAGATCGTCATCGGCCTGTGTCTTCTGGAAAACGGGGTCCACATGGGCTTGATCAGCCTGGCCCCCTCCATTCCGGAAACGGCCCTGATCGGCGTGGTCACGGACGTTGTTGTTTCGGTTGGTATGCTTCTTTATATCGTCACCGGGATTTATCGGTCGGCCGGTTCCCTCGACACATCTCACATAGCACAGTTGCGCGGCTGAAAGGGGACTCTCAAGTTGACAGAATCAACACTTTTAGTTTGGCTGTTTGTTGTTCCCGCGATCGCGGCGCTGGTGGAATACGGTTTGGGAAGAAAGTTTCCTTCCGCGGCCGGTAGAGTCGCCGTCCTCGGGGCGACAGTGACTTTCGGCATCGCGATCGCCCTGGTGTATTCCGTGTACGACGGCGCCCGGTTGACCGCTCTCGGCCACCAGCTGCTCGCCGATCCTCTTGCCGGCTTTGTTGCCCTGATCATCTCGTTCGTAGGCTGGGTGGCGACGATTTACGCCTACCCGTACCTGCGCCGCCAGGTGGCGGACGGCAGGGTTGCCGTCGAGCGCATGCCGGTTTTCTTCGCCTGGTGCATGGTGTTCATCAGCACGATGACGGCAGCGACGGTCAACAACAACCTGATCATGATGTACGTCCTCGTCGAGGCCACGACCCTGGCTTCGGCGGTGCTCGTGAGCTATTACTGGAAACCGGAATCCCTGGAAGCGGGATATAAGTACCTGTTGCTGTGCTCGGTCGGGATCACGATAGGGTTGCTGGGCTGCGTTGTGATTTACTCGGCCGCAGTTCCGCTCATCGGCGGGCACAATGCCATGCTGATCAGCGAGATTGCCAAGGTAGCCGGCCAGCTCCCGCCCATGGCCATCCTGATGGCCAGCGTACTGGTCATCGTCGGATTCGGTTCCAAGGCCGGTCTCGTCCCGTTCCACGCATGGCTGCCCGACACATATTCGCAGGCGCCGGTGCCGGTCACGGCATTGTTGTCCGGCGTGGCCAGCAAAGTCGCGATCTATGCCGTCGCGCGTATCGTGACGATATTCTTTCCCGGGCACAGCGCCATCGGCATGTTCGCCATCATCCTGGGCGCGATATCGATGCTGGTGGGCATCATCGTTGCGTATCAGCAGACAGATCTGCGGCGCATGCTGGCATACAGCAGCGTCAGCCAGATGGGCTACATCATCCTTGCGTTCGGCATCGGCTCATACTTGGGATTTTACGGCGCGATCTATCACCTGCTCACGCACGGAATAAGCAAAGCCATGATGTTCCTGTGCTGCGGCGCGCTGGCCATCTCTTTCGGCACTACGGATATGCGGCAGCTGGGAACGAAAAAGCACAGCAGGCTGATGGCCGTCTGCTTCTTCATCGGCGCGCTGGCGATCGGCGGCATGCCGCCTCTGAGCGGCTTCTGGAGCAAGTTCGCTATCTACGTCGCCGCAGGGCAGGCCCAGCTCTGGTGGCCACTGGCCATCTGCCTGTTCACCAGCCTTTTAACGCTGGCAGTCTTGATACGGGCCGGCGCGATGATTTTTCTTCAGCACACGCATCACGGCAATCCGCAAGGTGACGCAGCGGCTGCGGCCGGTATCGGCAGCGGCTGCCCCCCGGTGATGATGATGGTAATCGTGCTGACAACCATTGCGGTGATTGTAACCGGGTCCAATATCGGACCGGTGAACCATCTGATCGATTTGTCCGCGAAAGCCCTGCTGCAGCAGATTATTGGAGGTTAAGGCGATGTCACTCTACCAGATACTCCTGGAGAAATATTTCAAGCGCTCCTTGTGGGTGTTTCACGCGAATGCCGGAGGTTGCAACGGCTGTGACATCGAGGAGATCAATGCGTTTACGCCGTATTATGACGCCGAACGCTTCGGGCTGAAGCTCGTCGGGTCGCCGCGGCACGCCGACGTTCTGCTGGTTTCCGGACCCGTGACCCGGAATGCGGAACCGCGGTTGAAGCTGTTGTATGACTCCGTGCCCAATCCGAAGGTGGTCATCGCCTGCGGATCGTGCGCCGTTGGCGGAGGCATATGGTTCGATTCCTATCACGTTCTGGGCGGATGCGACAAAGCGATCCCCGTCGATTTCTATATCCCGGGCTGCCCTCCCAGACCGGAAGCGATCCTCTGGGGCGCAGCGGTTGCGATGGGCCTGGTCAAAGGGAAGGCGCAGGCACACTATTACCGGCAGCCGGCAAACGAGGAAACGGCGGCCGTAAACTCCCAGGCCAGGCGCGTGGAAGAGCTGGTGACAAAATAATTGGCGGGCGGCCGGAATGAGTGAAACGGCGGATATCCGGACGGAACTAAGCCGCCGGCTGAAAGGGAACGTGCTGCTGATCGGCATAGGCAACACGCTCCGCGGCGATGACGGCGCCGGACCGGCATTAATTGAGCGGCTCGAGGGGAGAGTGAAGGCGCTCCTGATGGACGTCGGGGAGGTGCCGGAAAGCTATTTGAGCCGCATCCTGGACGCGCAGGCAGACACAATCGCGATCATCGACGCCGCCGATTTTGGAGCAGCGCCGGGAGACCTGGCCGTCCTGGAAGCGGAGGATATCTCCGGACACAGCGTTTCCACGCACCAGATGCCGTTGAGCCTTTTCTTTCGGTTTATCAAGAGATACAGCCGGGCGGAAATGTTCGCGCTGGGCATTCAGCCGTCGCGTATCGCGCTCGGTGAACCGATGAGCCCTGAGGTCGCGGCTTCAGTGCGTGCGCTCGCGGAATTGTTGAGAGAGTTGTTGCCGAAGTAGCCACAAATTTCACGAATTTCACAAACTCAATTTCTTGTATTTGTGAAATCTGTGAAATCTGTGGCAAGCATTTTTATCTTGCTGGCAGGTGAAACCTAATGAATAAACTTGTGATTGCGGACCCGGGGAAATGTATTGGCTGCCGCACGTGTGAAGTAGCCTGCGTCCTGGCCCATGCGGCTCAGGACGCATTGTCCAAGCTGGCCCCGGCTTACTTCATCCCGCGGCTGAAACTGATCAAAACCTCTAAAGTAAGCACGCCCGTTCAGTGTCGGCAGTGTGAAGATGCGCCCTGCGTAAAGGTCTGCCCGACGGGGGCGCTCGTCCATAGCCACGATTCCATTCAAGTGGTCCAAACGCGGTGCATCGGCTGTAAAAGCTGCGTCATGGCCTGCCCGTACGGCGCGATGGAAATCGTGGCCCGGGAAGTCACCGCTCAGGCCAATCGGCGACTGCCGGATGGGACCCTTGCTGTGGAGGCGTTTAAGTGCGACCTATGCATTCATCTTCCTAAAGGCCCCGCCTGCATCGAGGTTTGCCCGACTAAAGCCATTTACACAATCGATGCCAAAGTGCTCACCGACAATCTTCGCAAGAAGCGGGAGCAGGCAGCGGCTGCTCAAATGTAATAACCGGAAGACAGGAGACGGCATAAGGGCCCTGCAAAGGTTTTTATTCTGAATTCTGTCTCGCGAATTCTTTCATAAGGACGTAACGATGGCAGAAAAAGTATTGACCGTATGCCCCTATTGCGGCGCCGGCTGTATGCTCAACCTCCTGGTTGAGGACGGCGTTATTTGTGGCGCGGAACCGGCCCCGGGCCGGACCAACCAGAGCGAACTCTGTCTGAAAGGGTACTATGGCTGGGATTTCCTCAACGACACGAACCGCCTCACTCCGAGGTTGAAGAAGCCTCTCATCCGGCGCCATCGAGGCGACAGATTCGAAGAAGTCTCCTGGTTTGAAGCCATCGAGTTTGCTTCCGGGAAACTCCAGGAGATCAAGCACAAGTACGGACCGGATGCGATCATGCTGACCGGGTCGGCCAGGGGGCCCGGCAACGAGGCAAATTACGTCATGCAAAAATTCGCACGCGCAGTGGTCGGCACGAATAACGTCGACCATTGCGCGCGCGTTTGACATGCCCCATCCGTGGCCGGTCTGGCCGCAACTCTGGGGAATGGCGCAATGAGCAACTCTATTCCGGAGATCGAAGACACCAAGTGTGTATTCATTTTCGGATACAACGCGGCGGATTCCCACCCGATCGTGGCGCGGCGCATTGTCAATGCGAAGCTGAAGGGAGCCAAGATCGTCGTAGTCGATCCTCGCCTGACGGAATCGGCGCGCATCGCCGATCTCTGGCTGCAGATGCGCAACGGCTCCAACATGGCGCTCGTGAACGCGTTCGGCAATGTGCTGATCGAGGAAGGGCTGTACAACAAGGAATACGTCGCAAATCACACGGAAGGCTTCGAGCAGTATAAGGCCATCGTTTCCAAGTACACGCCGGAGTATGCGGAGAAGCTCACGGGCGTTCCCGCGCAAACCATCCGGGATGCGATGCGGATGTATGCCGCGGCTCCGAGCGCTTTCATTCTGTACGGCATGGGCGTTACACATTACGGACAGGCAGTAGATGT
>JAFNAG010000295.1 GCA_017860135.1 Acidobacteriota bacterium | reverse complement strand
AACCATCTCCGTGTAGGCCGACTCGGTGACATAGCTCGGGACGCCCTGGGCACGCGCGGCGATTTCCGGCCTTTCGGTCACCCCGATGTAGACATAGTTTTCATCGGGTGAAAGCTGCATGTCCGACACGCTCTGGCGAGCCGACGGCTGGAAACGCGCAATCGGCTGCACCGGCGCACCGGGCTGCCCGCCGGATCCCCCGGGCCCTCCGCCCCGCCTGCCGCCGCCGCGTCCTCCCTGCTGGCGTTCCTCGGCCTGACGCTTGATGTATTCGATCAGGTCCAGCTCCTGCTGGCGCAGCAGCCGCTGTGATTCGGTGAGCGCCTGGTCTCCGGCGCCCCGCCCCGCCTGATCGCCGGCGCCCCGTGCGCCCAGACCGCCGCCACGCTGGCCGGTCCCGGAACCGCGGGCGCCAACCGCCTGCTCCGTCTGCTCGCCCGCGGGTGCGACCACGTCGGTCAGCTGCACCTCCGCCGGCGCATCGGCCGCACCGTCAAGGCTCAACATGTACAGGTTGCCGTCACGCATGAAGGTGACCGCACTGCCCCTGCGCGCCCAACGCGGATTCGACTCGTTGCCGGCCGTTCTCGTGAGCAGCCGCCGGGTCTTGGCCGCAACGTCATAGATCACAATGTCCCCGCCTTCGACTGTGAGCAGCCGCCGGCCTGCCGCATCAGGACTCCCGGACGGGCCGGAAGTTGTCTGCCGGACTTCCTCGGGAGTGAGTTGCCGCATATCGCTGCCGTCGGCATTGACCGACCAGGTCTGGGAGCGCTCCTCGCCCGGCTTCTGCCAGGAAAAGTAGATCTTGGAGGAGTCCGGCGCCCAGCGTATACCGGAGGGCGCGGCTCCCAGGAGCTTCGGCCCGCGCATGATGCTGTCCACCGACAGCGTGAATGGCGCCGGTTTGGACGCCGGCTGCTGCGCGGGGACCAGGCACACGCCGGCCGCGCAGATCAGGACAAACAAGGTCAGGATTCGGCGCATATTTCAACCCCTCCGAAGCCGGGCGGCCGGATCAGCACGCCAGGCTCCCGCAAACGGGACTCGTCCCGGATACACCAATGGTTCGCAGGCAGACTTATAGGACATTCCTTCCCCCAGCTCAAGAACAAAGCCCCTTCCGGGGCGCCGGCGCCGCCAGGACACAAGCCAGCTACGAATTGCACGAATCCAGTCGGAAGGCTGGATTCGTGGCTGATCCTTATCGGGGTCTTGCTACCGTCCGGATCAATGTGATTCAATCTGGGTATTCGACTGATTCAGAAGAGCCGAGGTGAGACATGGCAGACGGGCGTAAGAGGGGCTGCGGGTGCTTTGGCGGCGGTATATTCGGAAGCATCGGAGCGGTTCTTGCCGCCCTGCTGAGCTGGAAGGTCAATCACAGCATCCTCTGGGCCCTCCTCCACGCCTTCCTGAGTTGGTTTTACGTGATTTACCACTGGCTCATCTACGGCAATCTTTTGCCGTGAGCGCCTGCCCCGCCATTACGAGTGCAATCGGAAGCAAGACTCAAACCTCGCAAAATTCAGGTCGCGCAACGATCAACGAAAAAAGAATTTGTCAAGGGTCAACGGTCATTGGTCATCTGGCCGCTGCCAACCTTCGGCCCGTGCGGTCCTGGTCGCGTTCGGAGCGGGTGAAGTACCCGAGCGCAGAGCCAACCTGCCGAGCCCCCAAATGACAATTGACAGATTCTTTTTTGTTGTGTCTCACTTCCGATTGCACCCCGCCATTACAATTCCGTTGAAATAGGGCCTGCCATTTCGTATCTTCGGAATATCTGTTGATGGGGAAGTAGTGTGGGTTTTTGTTTCCGGACGGGAATCAAACATCTCGGAAGCACTTTCCGCGGGTCGGCGCCACAACCCGCTCAGGGGAAATAAGATGCCAAGAAAACTGCTGTTGAGTCTCACGGCTTTGCTGGGGCTTGCGCTGCTTGTGGCGGCGCCGGGAACGATAGCCCAGGGGCCCCAATCCGCCGGAGCAGCCGCCCAGCGGATCAACCAGACCGACGATCCCATCCTTAAGCCATTTGTCTGGCGTTCGATCGGACCGGCCGTCATGAGCGGCCGCGTCGACGACATCGAGATCGTCGAGAGCAATCCGTCTATCATTTACGTCGGATATGCGACCGGAGGGGTCTGGAAATCCACCAACAACGGCACTACCTGGGCTTCCCTCTTCGATACCTATCCCGTGTCCTCGGTCGGCGACATCGGGCTCAGCCAGTCTGATCCCGACGTGGTCTACATAGGCACCGGCGAGCCGAACAACCGCCAGAGTTCGTCGTTCGGCGCCGGCGTGTACAAGACGGCCGACGGCGGAAAAAAGTTCGAGTATGCCGGTCTGAAGGAAACCCAGAGCATCGGCCGGATCGTCGTCCATCCCAAGGACCCGAACATCGTATATGTAGCGGCGGTTGGACATTTGTTCGGCCCGAATCCCGAGCGCGGCCTGTACAAGACAACCGACGGCGGGAAAACCTGGACAAACACGAAATTCATCGACAATGACACCGGATTCATCGACCTCGTGATGGATCCGTCCAACCCGAACGTACTGTATGCGGCCTCCTATCAGCGCAGGCGGGTGCCGTGGGGATTCAACGGCGGCGGCCCGGGAAGCGCCATCTGGAAGACGACGGACGCCGCGAAGAGCTGGACCAGACTGGCGGGCAACGGGCTGCCTGACAATCCCATCATCGGCCGCATCGGCCTCAATCTGTGCCGGACGAAGCCCAATGTGGTCTATGCACAGATCGAAGTCGGGCCGAGCGGCGGAACCGGAGCGGGCGTCAATGACGACGGGAGCCTCGTCCAGCCGGGCCAGCGCGGCGGCGGAGGGGGAGGCGGCGGCCGCGGCGGCCAACAGGCAAAGCCGGATCCCACGCGCAGCGGCGTGTGGCGCTCGGACGACGCGGGCAAGACATGGCAGTTCATGAGCAACAACAACAACCGCCCCATGTATTACAGCAAGATACGCGTGGATCCGAACAACGATCAGATCGTCTACACGTTGGGGGCCAGCGCCTCCAAATCCACGGACGGCGGCAAGAGCTTCCGAACCATGGGTGGGCAGGGCCACGGAGATCACCATGCGCTCCTGATAAATCCCGCCAACAGCAATCACCTTTGGATCGGCAACGACGGCGGCATTGACGTCAGCTATGACCAGGGCGCCACGTGGGAGGATATCACCACCATGGCAGTCGGACAGTTCTATGCCATCAGCGCCGACATGCGCAGGCCCTACTACGTTTGCGGCGGGTTGCAGGACAACGGCAGCTGGTGCGGGCCGAGCGCCATGAGGAGCGGTCAAAGCCTCAATGCCGACTGGTACCGGATCGGAGGCGGCGACGGATTCTACACGCAAAACGACCCGAATGACTGGAGGATCGGCTACAGCGAGTCACAGGACGGCAACACGAGCCGATACGATCTCGGCACCGGCCGCAGCCAGAGCATCCGGCCGCGCGCACCGCAGGCGCCTGCGGCGGGCGCAGGCTCGGCGGATCCGGCCGCTCAAGGGCAGCAGGCCGGGGGACGCGGCGGCAGCTCCACGGGCAACATCGTCCCGCCGCTTCCGGCTGGTACCGCATTCCGCTTCTACTGGAATACCCCGTTCATCCTCTCGCCGCACGACCCGAGAGTCCTCTACCTGGGCGGCGACAGGCTGTTCCGATCCGCCAACCGCGGTGATACCTATACCGCCACGCCGGACCTGACCCGGAACATCGGCAGGAACGACAGGCCCATTATGGGCGTTGCCGGCAGCGCGGCGATGGCCTCCAAACATGACGGCGCAGCATCGTACAGCAACATCATAACCGTCTCGGAATCGCCCGCCGTCCCAGGCGTCGTGTGGGTGGGGACAAACGACGGCAACGTCCAGGTGAGCCGCGATTACGGGGAGACATGGAGAAACGTGGTCGATGCCGTCCGGGGTGTGCCGGCGGAAACCCACGTGTCCAGGGTGGAAGCGTCGCACTTCGACGCAGGCACCTGCTACGTCACTTTCGACGGTCACCGCACCGACGATCACAAGCCCTATGTCTTCGTGACCCGCGACTACGGCGCGAGCTGGACCTCGATTGCGAACAACCTTCCCGAAGGGAATATCAACGTGATCCGCGAGGATCCGAGGAATCGCAACCTGCTCTATCTCGGCACCGAATACGCCTTCTACGTTTCGCTGAACGGCGGCCGGGAGTGGAAGAGGTTCATGAACGGACTGCCCACGGTCCGGATCGACGACATCCTGGTGCACCCGCGTGAAAACGACCTCATCGTCGGGACGCACGGCCGCAGCATCTATATCATAGATGACGTCACGCCGCTGCAGCAGCTCACCGACGCCGTCCTCGCCGCGGACGCCCATGTATTCGACGTGCGCCCCAATGTCCAGTGGATCAGCGACACGATGCTGAGCCGCGGCGTCGGTGGAGCCAAGCACTTCCGCGGAGAAAACCCGCTGCCCGGGACGGCAATCAGCTACTATCTCAGATCCGTTCCCCAGGGCGAAATAACCATCACCGTCAGCGATCTGGCGGGCAGGACCATCAGCGTCCTGGCCGGCACAGCGAACATCGGAATCAACCGGGTGCAGTGGAACTTCCGCTCCGGCGGAGCGATCGCGGCCGCCCGCGGAGCCGCACCGGGAGCCGGAGCTGCAGACCAGGCAGCAGCCGCAGCGGCCCGCGGAGGCGGGGGCGGCGGCAGAGGTGGGGGCGGCGGCGGACAGGCGGTCGACCCGGGCACCTACATTGCAAAGATCACCATCGCAGGCAAGGATTATTACGAGCCGATCATCGTGGAAGCCGACAACATCGGCCGTTAGGCAGGTGATCTTCGGGAACCGGAAAGGCCTCAAAGAGATTGTCTGGAGGTCTTTGAGGCCTTCGCACTTCGCATTGTTCGCCTGGCAGAGAGAATCCAGGGCCTAGGGCGCGATTCCCCCTGAAGTCTGCGATGCGGCTTCAGGTAGGAAGTAGAAGACGATCGCGAGCATGATGTAGACCGCCAACAGCTGGGCTCCCTCCATCCAGTTGGATTCGCCGTCGCGCGCGATCTCGTTGGCGATGATGACCGCCAGGAATACGGAAAGCACCTCTGCGGGAGTGAATACCAGGTTCATGGGCTCGGGGCCGATCCAGCGGCTGGCCAGGACGATGAAGGGGGCCACGAAAAGCGCGACCTGGATGCTGCTGCCGATCGCGATTCCGATGCTCAGATCCATGCGGTTGCGGATGGCCACGAGCACCGCGGTGCTGTGCTCTGCCGCATTGCCGATCACGGCAACCACCACAACTCCCACGAACAGGCTGCTGAATCCAAAGTCGTGCGCAGCCATCTCGACCGAACCGACCAGGATCTCACTCATCCATGCGACCAGTGCGGTGGCCGCGGCGAGCACTGCCAGGCTCAGGCGCAAAGACCATCCCGGATGATGGCCGCCGGCCGGATCCCCGGCGTCTCCCTGGCGGCCGGAGAAGAAATGGCTGTGCGTGCGCAGACCAAATACCAGGGATAGTCCGTAAGTCACCAGCAAGACCACCGCGAACTCCAGGCTCAGGTCGGTCTCGGCAAGGCGCGCCTGGGGACCGGCCAAATAATGGAATGCCGCCGGCAGAATGAGCCCTATGGTCGCCAGAGTCATCATGGTCGCCTGGATGCGCGCGCCCCCTGTGTGAAAACTCTGCGTTTTGTATTTCAATCCCCCGGCGAGGAATGCCGCACCCAAAACCAGCAGGATGTTGCCGATGATCGAGCCGGTCAGCGAGGCTTTGACAACATCGTAGAAACCTTCACGCAACGCAACGAGCGCGATGATCAGTTCGGCAGCATTCCCAAATGTGGCATTGAGGAGCCCGCCGACGCCCGCGCCGGCCCGTGACGCCAGATGTTCGGTGGCTTTCCCCATCCACCCCGCGAGGGGAATGATCGCCAGGCATGCGGCGATGAATATCGCCGCATGCCAGTCTCCGTGCAGTAACTTCAGCCCAAGGGTGAGCGGAACGAACACCAGAAGCCAGTCAAGCCGGGGAACCATCCATTTCTTCATGATGTCCCAGTCCGAGGATCTCAAAAACAGCCGCAGATTCCGCGGATTTCACAGAAGTGAAAATCCACGGAATCTGTGGCGGTGTTAAAAGGATCCGTCAGCAATGCTCCTGGATGCAGGAGTCGGCACAGGCACAGCTCGACTTTACAGGTCGGCAAACTGTACGTCAACAGCTTGCAGGGCGCCCGCCCGGGGCGGGCGCCTCAAATGCGGGGACAAAGGA
>JAFNAG010000294.1 GCA_017860135.1 Acidobacteriota bacterium | reverse complement strand
GGGAATTAAGAATTCCTGCAAGACAAGTTCGAAATTCGGAGTTTTAGGCAAGCATCCCCCATGTCGGTCCCGTATAATCTCATGTGTTCCCGCGATCTTCGCGGCTTGCTTTTTTGGAGAATGACTCTTGAGTAAGGTGAGTTTTATCATAGAGATCCAAGACTATGCAGATCTGTCCATGTTGATGGACGGCGGTATCTTAGAGTCCTTGTAGGGAGGCGCATGATTTTGAAATCTATGGTCAACAACTCACCCACCCTGCGAGCAGACACTCTCCCAGCGTCAGGCGAGCCAGATATGGTCAAGTTGGCCGGTTTGGTTGGCGCTTACAGCCCCCACGACGGTTGCTTGGAGCTGTGCATCCCCGGCGTGTGCGCCATTCGTCGCTCACGAATGGCCACGGAATTGGTGCATGCCACGCAGGGGCCGGTCCTGTGCATCGTCGCGCAGGGAGCGAAGAGAATAATGCTGGGACAGGAGGTCTATTACTACGATCCGTCCCGTATGCTTATTTTCTCGGTTGATATGCCGGTCACCGCCGAGGTCAGGCGAGCCAGGAACGCTGCATCTCACCAGCCCATGACACTGCAATAGATTGCGCTTTTCTTAGGGAGGTTCTTGTCACATGCTAAAACTAGGCCGAATCGCTTCTGTTCTCCTCTTGTTGTGTGAACCTGTGCTTGCGGCCGATTGGACCACATGGTTGGGGCCCAACCGCGACGGGAAATCAACGGAAACGGGCCTGCTCGCGTCGTGGCCGGAAGGCGGACCCAGGTCTATTTGGCATGCGAAGGGCCTCGGCGAAGGATACTCTTCCATGGCTGTAGTGGGTAATCGTATCTATACTCAGGGTCAGGAGGGCGATCAGCAGTTCGTTCTGGCTCTGGACACCGCCAGCGGAAAACAGGTCTGGAAGACGCCGACCGGCAAGTCGTTTAGCAGCGACCAGGGCGGTGGCCCGCGCGGCATGCCGACGGTGGACGGCAACCGGCTGTACGCGCTTGCCAGTGATGGAACGTTCGTCTGTCTCGACACCGAAACAGGTAAGCGTCTGTGGGGATTCAACTACATCGAAAAGTTCGGTTCGACCCTGCCGCGCTGGGGTTTCAGCGAAGCCGCGCTGATTGACGGGGACCGCCTGATTATAAACCCGGGCGGGAAAGGAGCTGGGATTGTAGCTCTCAACAAGGCCTCCGGGACCGTCATCTGGCAGTCACAGGACGATCGGGCCAGCTATTCCTCCGTGCTGGCGTTCGATTTCGGCGGCTTTCACATCTACACGGTGTTAACGGCCTCTGCCGCCATCGGAGTAGACGCCAAGGACGGATCCCTGCTCTGGCGCTACGAAAAGGTGGTCAACCGTGTTGCCAACATTGCCACGCCTGTATATGCGGACGGATATGTGTTTTACTCTTCCGATTACGATACCGGCTGCCTGCTGATTAAGCTCACAGCCGAAGGCGGCAAGGTCACGGCTACGGAAGTGTATTCCAACCGCGACATGCAGAATCACTACACCACGTCGATCCGGGTTGGCGACTACCTGTACGGGTTCAGCGGCAACCAGCCGGGCATTCTCGTTGCCATGGAGTTCAAGACCGGCAAGGTGGCATGGAAGGACCGCAGCGTGGATAAGGGCAACTGCATTTTCGCTGAAAACCTGCTGTACTGTCAGGGCGAAAGCGGCAAGGTCGGACTGATCGATCCGTCACCGGCGGGATACAAGGAAATTTCACGGTTTCAGTTCCAGCCGGCAGTATCGGACGGCCCATTCTGGGCGCCAAGCGGGCATATGTGGACGGTGCCGGTGATTGCCAACGGCAGGCTGTATCTTCGCGACCAGGACACTCTATACGCTTACGATATCAAGCGCTGAGAGGGATTCCAGCTTCGCGATTCTCAGGTAGCTCGACGTAGCGGGGCGGCCGGGAGCAACCGCTCTTGAGGGCAGGGATGACACCTTACGGCGCAGCCCCGCGAAAGGGAACGAGAATGAAACGCGGCGTCATCTTGGCCGCCGGGCTCTTGGGCGCGCTTTCTTGTCTGGCCTTGCCGGCATCGGATCCCTCCAACGGCGACTGGCCCATGTGGGGCGGTACGCCGGAGCGGAACATGGTCTCCACCATGCGCGGTCTGCCCGCCTCGTGGGACGTCGAAAAGCGCCAGAATGTGAAGTGGACCGCCAAACTGGGATCGCCGGCTTACGGTACCCCCGTGGTCGCCGGAGGGCAGGTCTATATCGGCACCAATAACGAGTTGGCCCGCAATCCCAACGAGTCAGGCGATCGCGGGGTCCTCATGTGTTTCCGCGAGTCTGACGGGCAATTCCAGTGGCAGCACACGCATGAGAAACTGGAAAACAACATGGACTGGCCCGAGATCGGCGTGTGTTCCTCGCCGCTGGTTGAGGGCGACAGGCTCTACTACGTCTCCAACCGGGGCGAAGTTGTCGCTCTCGATACTCACGGTGACGGCAAAGGCGGATCCAAGGTTATTTGGACGTATGACATGCGCAAGGAACTCGGCATCGTTCCGCACAACAAGGTCAGCTCCTCGCCCGTCTCGTATGGCGACTTGCTCTACGCGAATACTTCCAACGGAACCGACGAGAGCGGCGAAAAGGTGCCCAGTCCCGATGCTCCTACCATAATTGCGCTCGAGAAGAAGACGGGCAAGCTGGTGTGGAAGGCGAACAGCATTATCGGGAGACTCTATGATGGCCAATGGTCCTCTCCGGCGGTGGGGGCCATCGGAGGTGCCGCACAGGTCGTCATCGGCGAAGGCGATGGTTGGGTGCGGGGCTATGAGACGCTCAAGGGCGCCAAGCTTTGGGAATTCAACACCAATCCCAAGGGGGCTGTCTGGCCCAGGGCGGCCGGCATTGTTATCGCCACACCCGTGATTTGGGAAAACAAGGTTTACATCGCCAATGGCCAGGACCCGGAAAGCGGGATCGCGCCTGGCAATCTCTACGCAATCGACGCCACCAAGCGAGGTGATATTAGTGAAACGGGTCTGATCTGGCGCTACGGGGAAATCAAGCGCTCCATCTCCAGTGTCGCCATCTATAACGGCCTGCTGTTCGCGGCCGACTTGAACGGGCTGCTGCATTGTCTGGATGTGAACACCGGGAAACCGTATTGGACTCACGACTCGCTGGCGGGCATTTGGGCTTCTCCGATGGTGATTGAGGATAAAGTATACTTGGGCAACGCGGATGGAGAGGTCATGGTCCTGGAGGCAGCCAAAGATAAGAAGCTGCTGTTTCAGACCAATATGGGCGGTAGCGTCTATTCCACTTGCGTCCCTGCCAACGGCGCTCTGTTTATTGCGAATCGCAATACTCTGTTCGCCCTGGCAAAGAGGTAACTTCCATGCAGCTTATTGCCATACTTGTTCTGGCAGCTGGCATCCTGAATGCGGCAGAGGAATGGCCACAATTCCGCGGCAATCCGCAGCTGACCGGCGTGGCGACTGGAAACGTGCCCGCAAACTTGAGGCGGATTTGGACATACAATGCTGATGAATCCATTGAATCCTCTGCCGCGATCGCTGGCGGCACCGTCTATGTCGGATCCCACTCCAAGGATCTGCTGGCGGTCGACCTCCAAACCGGAAAGCTGAAATGGAAGTACCGCGCAACCGACTCCATTGGCGAATCTTCGCCCGCTGTTTCCGGGGGCATCGTCTATATCGGAGACCTGGGCGGTGTACTGCATGCCGTGAATGCTGCCAGTGGAAAAGGCCTGTGGAGGTTCAACACGGAAGGCGAGATCAAGTCATCCCCCGTCGTTTCGGGAGACCGGGTCTTGATCGGCTCCTACGATGCCAGCCTGTATTGCCTCTCAGGCGGCAACGGAAAACTACTGTGGAAGGTCGCTACCGGCAATTACGTGCATTCAACTCCGGCGATAACCGATGGTGTCGCGTACTTTTCCGGATGCGATGAAACGGTACACGGCATCCGGCTCGCGGATGGACAGGAGTCCGTGAAATTTCCTTCCGGCGGCTATACGGGCGCATCCATGGTGCTGGTTGGGAAGCGTGGGTACTATGGCACGTTCGACAACGAAGTTGTCGGCGTTGATCTCGTCAAGCAATCCATTTTGTGGCGTTACAGCCCTTCTGGATTTCCATTCTATTCGTCCGCCGCGTTTGGAGGAGACCGCATTGTAGTGGGCGGCCGGGACAAGTTGGTACATGCCATCGATATCAAAAGCGGAAAGGCAATCTGGACGTTCCGCACTCAGGCGCGGGTGGAGTCGTCGCCCGCCATCGCTGGCGCGCGCGTCTATGTTGGCTCGAACGATGGCCGATTCTACGTGTTGGACCTGGCCAACGGGAAGAAACTCTGGGAGTATGAAGCCGGCGCTCCCCTGTCCGCGTCCCCGGCCATTGCGGGGGATCGCGTTGTGATCGGGGATCAGGCCGGGAATCTATTCTGCTTCGGAAGATGAAGAGGAGAGGGCCGGGCTGGCCTGTCGTTTGACAAGATTCCAAACGGCGCGAACCTATGCGCATAGAACGCAAAGTCTTATTTCTCATGTTCGCCCCCGAGGTTCATAAAGGACCAGGCGATGCCGACATCTTCCGGAAGCTCGATATGATGAAGGAATTGCGATCACTGTTTAGCCAGCCCGAAGAAAACTGCCGCGAATTCCACGAATCATCACGAAAGCCGCATCGTATGGCTCATATCAAGGGGGATAATTCTTCGTGAGAATTCGTGAAATTCGTGGCTTTATTTGCAGACCCTTGACTTTTCCGAGCCGGCTAAAGAGTTACGAATTGGGAGTATTCCAGCATATCCTGGCCAGTTCGTCCCCGGTCATTATTATGGACCCAAGAGAGACAGCACATCTGCGGAGAAGGGCTTGTCGCGAACCTGGCCAAAGGACGGCCAAGTCAAGTGAAAATCAGGCGAGGAGCAGGCTTTCGCTACGGGTGGTGCAATCCTTGTCGACGGTCTGCTGCTGAGAAAGATCGCAGAACGGAAGAAGTCGACACCTGCTCAGATAGCACTTGCCTGGCTGCTTGCCCAAAAACCGTGGATTGTTCCTATCCCGGGTACGCGCAAGCTGGAACGCCTGGATGAGAACATCGGAGCAGTTGCGGTCGAACTTGCGTCAGACGATCTTCGGGACATCGATAGTGCCGCCTCGAGAGTCACGGTGCAAGGGGCTCGGTATCCCGACCACCTGGAGCAAATGACCGGCCGCTGACCGGATGGAACAGGTCAGGAATGAACAATACAAGGCCCTAATAGAGGCCGAGAATAACCGATAGGAGCATAGATTCATGTACAAGACGAAGGCTTACTCCGCCGCCAGTGCGACGTCACCGCTTGCATCCACGACAATCGCGCGCCGCGATCCAACCGAACACGACGTGCAGATCGAGATCCTGTTCTGCGGCATCTGCCACTCCGATCTGCACCTGGTCCGTAACGAGTGGAACAATGTCATGCCGGCGGTCTACCCCTGCGTGCCGGGCCATGAAATCCTCGGCCGTGTCACCAGGGTCGGTTCCGGAGTCACCGGGTTCCGGCCGGGCGATCTCGCCGCGGTCGGCTGCCTGGTCGATTCCGATCGCACCTGCCGCGAGTGCCAGGCCGGCCTGGAGCAGTTCTGCCCAAACGGGACCCTCACCTACAACTCCGCGGACAAGCACCTCGGCGGCGTCACCTACGGCGGCTATTCCGACAGCATAGTCGTCGACGAGCACTTTGTTCTGCATGTCCCTTCCAACCTCGGCCTTGCCGGAGCCGCGCCTCTCCTCTGCGCCGGAATCACGACATATTCGCCTATGCGCCACTGGGGCGTCACCAAGGGCAAGAAAGTTGGCGTGGTGGGTCTCGGAGGGCTGGGCCATATGGCCGTGAAGCTTGCCCATGCGCTCGCAGCCCACGTCGTTGTCTTCACGACCTCACCCGGCAAGAAGGAAGATGCGCGCCGCCTCGGCGCCGACGAAGTCGTGGTCTCCGGCAACGCCGACGAGATGCGGAAACACGCCGGCAGCTTCGACTTCATACTCGATGCCGTCTCCGCTGATCACAACATCGGCGCATACATTCAACTCCTCCGCCGCGACGGCAACATCACCCTCGTCGGCGCGCCGGAAAACCCTCTCGCCGTCTCGGCATTCGGCCTGATACTCGGCCGCCGCAGCCTCTCCGGCTCGCCCATCGGCGGCATTCGCGAGACCCAGGAGTTGCTCGACTTTTGCGGTTCACACAACATCACCGCCGATGTCGAAGTTATTCCCATCCAGAAAGTCAACGAGGCATACGG
>JAFNAG010000293.1 GCA_017860135.1 Acidobacteriota bacterium | reverse complement strand
GGCTGAACATACTGCATGGGATCAGTGAAATCCGTGCGCACGTTCAGCCCGGCATTCAGAACCATGGCTGCCGAATGCTTGCGGTCGGGAGAGACAAAGTGCTTGTTGTCGAGCATCTCCACGGCGCCGCTGTCCGAGACCACATAGCCCTTGAATCCATATTCGCCGCGCAGACGGCGGATCAGGAAACCCGAGTCTGCGATGATCGGGATGCCGTTGTAGTCGTTGTAGGAAGCCATGGTGCCGAGCGCTCCGCCCTCCGTGAAAGCGGCCCGGAAGGGAGCCAGCAAGGTGATTTCCACTTCGCGCAGTGATGCCTGCGGATCGGTGCGCACGGCGCCGTCGCGGCCACCTTTGGGGATGCTGTAAACCGCGAAATGCTTTGGGGTGGAGACCACGCGCTCCGATTGGAGCCCCTTGACCTGCTCGACGCCGAGCACGGCGGCGAGGTAAGGATCCTCGCCGTACGTCTCGACCACGCGGCCCCAGCGCGGGTCGCGGGCCAAGTCCAGGATGGGGGAATAGACATTCGTATAGCCCAGGACGCGCGCCTCGCGGCCCGTAGCGCGGCCGATGCGGGAGACAAGGTCGCGGTCCCAGGCGCTGGCAATGCCGACCTGGTTCGGGAAACTCGTGGCGCCCCAATGACAGAGCCCGCGGATCCCTTCGTTGGTGAAGTCGACAGGAATGCCGAGGCGGGTCTCTTCGATGAACCAACGTTGAATGGTGTTGATCACCTCGGCGTGCCGCGACGGCGGACGGGCAAACGCATCGCTCGGATCGCGCACGCCGTTGCATTGCTCATCGATGTTGGCTATGCCGTCGTTCCAGGGACTGGCGGCCCACTCGGGTGTGGGCAGCGGATCTTTCAGAACCCTGTTGAATCCGTACAGGGTGACCAGCTGCATGGTCTTTTCCGCGACGGTCATGCGCCCAAGCAGGTCATTGATGCGCTTTTCGACCTCGAGCTTGGGATTCTCGTATGGATCCATCGTGCCGCTTTTATTGTGATCGATCCAGCCGTCACGATACATGGTGCTGCGGCCCGCAACCTGTTTCGTGGTCTGACCCGCCGCAAACATGAGAATCGGCGCCAGCAGACATCCCGGCATCAGGAGTGATTTCCTGATCAAGGCTTTGTGTATCATAGCGACCTCCGGTCAATCATGCCAAAATGGCAGGGGACAGAGCTTCCGGTCGGAAAGCGGAAGTGCGAGCCACGTGTCCCGCGGCACGCCCGGCTTCCGGGAAACTGCTCGCTGCAATCAATCATGACCCTTAATGCAAAAGAGGTCAAAGAGTCCCTTTCATTTGCCGGCAGGATCATGTTTCCTCTTAAGCCTTGCTGCTATCGGAGGTTGATCCGAATGAAACATCCCTGTTTCAGGGCACATCAGCTCACCTTCGTGATTCTCCCTTCCGCCGCCACCACGGGCTTGCAGAAGTCCGGACATGGGGGGATGCCGATGATACCTTTCTCGCGCTCTCTTGTATTCGGAGTGTTGATGACTTTTGCGCAGTCCGGCAATTCCCAGAGCAGCCGTCGCGCCTCTATCCTGGCCTCTGAAGTCCCGCCCCGCAGGAACGTGTGGACTCCGCAGATCCATGCGGCCGTATTGCGCTGGGTCTCGAACAGGCACTTCAGCGCCCGCGCCCGGTGGCACTGGTCGCGGTACAGCTCTCCCGCGGCTTCGTCCCCCAGCAGCCGGCTGTCCCGGAGCTTGCTCCGCATCAGGTCGATCGCCTGCACCAGTGGGGGCATGGAGCGGGCGTCGATCCGCTCCGGCCCACGGCATGCGTAATCGACCGGCACAAGCTCGAAGAGCACGTTGCGCGCAAGATCGACGATGTTGGGACTGTGTCCACTCCCCACCATGAAGCGCTCGTAATAGGCCCGCTCCGCGGCCGGGATAGCCTCGATGCCCGGCACCAGCGGTCGGACCAGTAGCCGCAGCCAGACCGTGCCGACCCCGGTGCAGAGAGGGAACGGCATGAAATGCCGCACCGCCTGATCCAGAAGCAGCCAGGCACGCGCCAGGTCATCCGCCTCCTCGGCGCCGACCTGTCTGGCCGCGATGTCATGCAGGGCCTGATCGAAATCGGCTGCCAGACCGAACTGGAAAAGCCTGAAGATCTCCTGGTTGAGTGAAAAAGGAACCGCTTCCGGGGGGTTCAGCCCGCCCAGATGACAGATGCGGGTCGCCCCGACCCGGCGCATCGAAGCGAGTTTCTCCCAGGTCAGCCTGGCGATGCGAACGAGTGCGCGCGATTCCATGCCTGCACCTCCTGCCCGCGAGCGCGGACCGTGCCCGGCACCCGCCTGACATACTCAGCCGGCCCGGCGCTGTCCGGCAGCATCGGGCTATCGGCGGGCGGAGAACAGCCGTGAATAACTTTGCACAAGCGGCGCACTTGTCCTACTCTACAATAAGCGGCGCTTATCCAATCCTCCTGATTAGGAACGTGCTGCAGGCAGGTTACCGAACGGACCGGAGGGCGGGATGGAAGAGGATTATGAAGTTCAGGCCGGCGATTGCATCTCGAGTATCGCGTACGAGCGTGGCTTCTCCCTGGAGACGATCTGGAATCACCCGGCAAATGCTGCCCTGAAGCAGAGGCGCCGCAATCCGTACGTTCTTCGACCGGGTGACGTGCTGAAGATCCCGGACAAGACCGAACACCTGGAAAGCTGCCAGACCGAAAAGAGGCACACCTTCAAGCTCAAGGGAGTCCCCGCAAAGCTTCGCGTCCGCCTTGTGGACCACGAAGACCTGCCGAGGGCAAATCTCCCCTATACATTGTCTGTCGATGGACAGACTGAATCCGGTCAAACCGACGATGACGGCCTGATAGAGAGGATCATCCCCCCAAATGCGCGGACAGCGGTTCTGCGTTTCCGAGTGAACGATCTTCCCCAGGAATATGAGCTTCGACTCGGCCACCTGGACCCGAATGACGATTCGCACGGCATCCAGCAACGGCTGACCAATCTGGGCTATGGGTTCGTGGCCGGCGAGGGATCGCCGCCGGATGAGCGGACCACAACTGCCGCCTTTCAGAGGAAAGCCGGCCTGGATCCTACGGGGGAACCGGATGTAGCCACGCGACAGAAACTCACTCAATTGCATGGCGTTTGAAGATCCGCGGTGAAACGGGCTGGACCGGGGCCGGCATGGGGAAGGGGCTCATATGAAACTAGCGGAACTGAAGGCGGCTTTGGAAGATCCGGCCTTGCAGCAGCCGGCCAAAATGAAAAAGCTCGTGGACCGGACTCTGGCGGAGGGCCGGGAAACCGGGCAGGGAGCGATCGCGCTCTGGCATCAAGGGTACGACACTACTGCCGCAAATGCGCAGAAGGTAATGAGCCAAATCGAAGAACTGGCCCTGGATGCTCTCCTGAACGCACCTGATTCCATCGACGTCACGAAGCTGGTCTGGCTGATGAGAACATTGACGGATATCGAGGTCGAGATGCGCAAGCGGGTCATCCTCAAACTCATGCCCCTGCTTGACCGGAAGCTGCCCGTTCCTCCGCTGCCTGTTTTTGAGGAGATCGAAGAACCGATTCCCGAGGTCCGCGTCTGCGACGAGGCCTACATGCTCCTCCGGCGGCTGGTGGAGACTTCCGAACCGGCCGAATCCTACTTCCTCAACATCCGGACTTTTGGCAATCTGGACGAGCCGGAGCGTGACGCCGAAATACAGAAAGCAAGGAAAGAGAACAGATTCACGAAATGGGACCAATTGGATTAAATGAGGGCGCGCAGGAATAGGCGTGGACTTGCCGAGACATGACTGAACTTGTTGCACCTCCACCGGCGCGGCTTCGCGATATCAGCCGCCACAGCAGCGATGCTGCCGATTTTGACACTCTCGGTCCTGTGTGGGACATCCGCTGGATCGTTGTCGCACAAGGGCTGCAGTTCACCAACGCTCATTACGAAGCAAATGCAGTGAAGTGGGAAACCAATCCGGATGTCACTGTCGGATCCGGACGAAACAGGCGTGCGCCGACCGACGCTGAACGGTCCCAAATCGCCGCCAGCATACGGGAAATGAAGATCCCACACTCCCTGCAGGAGGAGTTCCCCACAATGGTGATGTGGGACGACCGGTTCGCACTCTATTACAGCACCCGGCAGGGCGTCCTCTTTTATGTCCAGGTCGTGGACACGAAAACCGCGCTGAAGGAAGCGATCCAGACACCACGCATTCATATGGTGTATTACGGACATGCGCGCTATGGGAGAGGGCCCTGTTTCCGGCCCGGTGCAAGCGACGATCCGGGCGAGGATTGGGGCCCGGGAACCTCGCAGGAAACAGGCATTTACAGGATGGGATTTCCATATCTGGCAGTTTCCATGGCCGAGATTCACGAGCACGGGTATACTGCAACGCCGCTGATCTCGGACGGGACCAGACCCGCGCGCGCGGACTGCGATCCCGACCTGCGCAGTCATGTTCCGAGCATGAGGGAGCGAACGCTGCCGCAGCTCTGCAAGAACCCACGCAATTCGCGCGAATGGAGCTATTCCCTCGAGCAGATGCGATCCCAGTTCGGCCCTGACGCAACCGACGACACCAAGTACTGGGGTTATACGGCGCAAGAAGCGGGCAAACTCGAGTGGCATGTTGTCCTGCGGGCCGGCTGGGAACACACACCAGCCGAGCCTATGGATCTCGGGGCGACCGACATCCGCTGCAAGGTGTTCTGTCACTTCGGCTGCAGTTCATTCCTTCACAACTACCGGGTATTACGACACCTCAGGGGATGGCAAAGGAGCGAAGACGACCGTTTTGCCTATTGGACGACACGCCCTTCGCCGGGGCCCGTAACAAGGTTCTGGATCCGGGCCCTCTTCAATTACCCGCGGTTCAATGCATTCGACAATTGGCGGCCTTCTCTGAATTATGCCGTCAGGGAGACGAACCGGCAGCTACGTAACGTGGGATATAACTACCAGGTGATTTGACTCGCGACGCCCGGCATCCTTCTTCGCCGGGAGGAGGAGCCGGATGGCGAGACAGGAAGATGCTAGGAAGAAGTTCCGATGTCACCGATCCATATCGTGCAGCAGGGAGAACACCTTTCGTCGATTGCAGAACAATACGGGCTCGCCGACTACCGGATTCTCTGGAATCACCCCCAGAACCGGCAGCTCAGGGAACAGCGTGGAAATCCCAATGTACTGTATCCGGGCGACGAGGTTTACATCCCCGAACGGGCCGACAAGGAACAGGATTGTCAAACCGAGCGCCGTCACACATTCGAGAAAGCACAGAGGATTCCGAGGCTTCGCCTGGTACTCAAGGACTTCACAGACCGGCCACTGTCGAACCTGAAATGCGAGCTCCAGGTGGAAGGGGAGACGTACGACCTGACAACCAACCAGGACGGCATGATTGAGCATGTCGTCCCGCCATCTGCGAAGGACGGGCTCCTGACAGCCAGAAATGTCCGCGGCGAGGTTGTGATGCAAATGCCACTCAAGATCGGCGACCTGGACCCGGTGGAGGAGCAGACCGGGTGGCAGGCACGGCTCAAGAACCTCGGCTATGATGCCGGCCTGGGCGGAGAAGGAGGTCCGGAGATCCTCCGGGCCGCCGTGGAGGAGTTTCAGCGTGACCAACGTCTTCAAGTGGACGGGAATTGCGGGCCTCAAACCCAGGCCAAGTTGAAGCAGGTTCATGGATGCTGAACAGGGGCTCTCCTCGTTCCCGTCACGATTCGTCCGGAGAATGGAATGAGTGAGGAAAGCAGCGGCGGATCCGGCAGGATTTCAGAGGGAGGCATGACTGCCGACCACCCGGCAGAGAGTGCGCGTGTTGCCCTCGTAGGCCCCGCCACGGCTTCGGAATTCAATACACTTCGTTTGCGGCTTGTTCCCATTGCCTGCTGGCGTGTCGAAGACATCCGTTTCGAGTTCGACTCCTCCTTCGTCCGGCCCAGCATTGCCCGCGAGATGACCTACCTCGCGGCCCTCCGGACCATACATCGCGGCGCGCCTCTTTCCCTTTTCGGTCATGCCGACCCTACGGGGCGCGACGACTACAACAAGAAGCTGAGCGGTCGCCGCGCCACCGCCGTCCACGCGCTACTGACCCGGAAGACCGATCTGTGGCACAGGCTCTATGACAATCCCGAGGGGGGAGACCAGTGGGGCACGCGGTCAATCCAGACCATTTTGGATGATCTCTCCTATCCTCCCGGCTCTACCGGCGGCAGCATGGATGCCCCCACCCGGGAAGCCCTGAAGAGATTCCAGCGTTCCCACGGCCTTCCGGACAACGGAAACGCAGATCGG
>JAFNAG010000079.1 GCA_017860135.1 Acidobacteriota bacterium | reverse complement strand
GCCAGCCGGCGTTTTCTCTCGGCCAGTTCCTGCTCTGCAAGCGTGCTCTTGACCTGCTCCAGAAGCGCAATCGCATCGGCGTGGGAGGGTTCAAGTTGAAGGGCCTTTTCAAGGACGGCCCGGGCCGCGACAAGCCGGTCCTGCCCGATGTAGCCGGCAGACTCCTGCAGCAGGACGTGAATCTGCTGGCGGCGCGTGCGCCGGGATCCGATCTCGGCGCGGAGTTCGAGGCCGCCTGTGTGGTCGGGTTCGAGCTCCAGCAGTTGCCCCAGGCGGGAAAGAGCTTCGTCTTCCTGGCCCGAATGATCCAGGGCGCTCGCCTCCGCCCAGAGGCCGCGCACGAGCGCTTCCCGCGCCGCCCGCGCCTCCGCCTCCCATTCGGCCTGCTCGATCCTTGCCTTCAGCTCGCCCGATCCCGGCAGGTCCGGCCATTCGGTCAGCGCGCGTTCGAGCTCGCTGCGAGACTCCTGGAATTGCCCGCCGAGCAGCGCCTCTCTGGCCCTCCCCAGGGCATCCTCGGCGCGCCGGCGGCGCTCTTCGATCTCCCGCTGCTCCGCGAGCCTTTCCTGCAGGGAGGCATTCAGGGCCAGCGCTTCCGGATGATCGGGCTGCAGCGTGAACACCCGCTCCAGAGCATCCTGGCAGCCCGCAAGATCCCCGGTTCCGAACAGCTCCCGGCCCTTTTCCAGGAGGTCGGCGATCAGGCGCACCCTCTCCAGCTCGCGCTGCTGCGCTTCGAGACGCGTGGAGATTTCCTTGCGGAGCGCCGTTGCGGGGCCAAAGGACGGATCATCGCGCAATATCGAGTCGATTATCTGCAACGCGCCTTCGAAATCGCCGGCTTCACGCAGGCTCTCGGCTTCCTGGACCATCGGGCCCCGCTTCTGCCTCCTTTCGAGCAGACCCGACACGCGGTCGAACTCCCGCAGCGTGCGGTCGCGGAACTCTATCAGATCGAGATATTCGAGCTGAACGGAGCGTTGCCTCCCGGAGGAACGCCCTGACTGCGTCAGGATGGTCGCTTCGAAAAATTCCGGCGCCGCCTGCTTCATGTCTTCGAGCTTCTCGGCGACGTCCCCGCTCAGGCTGCGGTTCGCGCTGACCAGCGATTCCAGCTTCGCCACGGCGGCCCGAACCTCGACCCGCAGCGCGCGCTTGCGTTCCTCGAGCAGCCCCTGGACGGATTCCAGCTCGCGCACCAGGTCCTCGGCGTGCTGATAGCGCTTTTCCTTGTCTTTCTCCAGCAGGCCGGTGATCATGCTCGAGATCTCGATGGGGATGAGCGGATTGACTCTTTCGACCGGCTCCGGCTCTGCGTATGTGATCTTGAAGGCGAGGCCGAAATCCGTTTCGGCCTGGAACGGCTTGGTGTAGGTCAGCAGTTCGTAGGCCACGACGCCGACGGAGAAAATGTCGGTGCGGTGATCCAGCTTCTCGCCGCGCACCTGTTCGGGCGACATGTAAGAGGGCGTGCCCATGGAGGTCTGCGTCTGAGTCAGTTCCGAGGAACTCACCCGCGCCAGGCCGAAATCGAGTATCTTGATCTGGCCGTTGCGAGTCAAAAAGATGTTGCCGGGCTTGATGTCCCTGTGAATCACGCCCATGGAGTGGGCGTGGGCCACCCCTTCACAGACCTCGAGGAGAATATGCAGCTTCTGTTCGAGCGAGATGGGTGCGCGACGCGCAATGATGGACTTCAGGTCCTCGCCTTCCAGATACTCCATGGCGATGAAGCTCTGGCCGGCGTCCTCGTCCATCTCGAATATGGTGATGATGTTCTTGTGCGAGAGGGCTCCGGCGGACCGTGCCTCCTGCAGGAAACGATGACGGACCTCCGGTTCCGCATCGCGATGCGCAAAGAGCGTCTTGATCGCGACCACACGGCCGATGCGCGGATCGAGCGCCTTGTAGACCACGCCCATGCCGCCTTTGCCGATCATTTCGACGATCTTGTACTTGCCGATTTTTTCCACGTGCCGCAACCCGTTCGCGGGAATGTGCCGTCAGGCGGGTGGCGTTTCGCTGCAAACCCGGTCCCGCGGCGGCACACCTCCACGCCCTTATCGCATGGCGGGGCCGACGAGACTCGAACTCGCGACCTCCGGCGTGACAGGCCGGCGTTCTAACCAACTGAACTACGACCCCGCGAAGGGTTACTGTACTGGTACCACGAAGGCGCGAAATGATAGCGCATCTGGCCCGTACGCGCAAGAAGTATCGGAAACCACACGCCGGGCTTTTCTGCGGCACCCGTATGGAGTGCGACCCGTGGCGCAATACGCCGGTTGAATCGAACATGCCCCAGGTTGGGTCTAGGAGATTTTCTTCCTTTCTGTTACTATTTGCCGCTCTTGGCATCTATTACCTCAGGGAGGGTGCATTATGAAGCGAGCAGTAACAGTATTTTCAATTGTGGCAGTGCTGGGATTCGGTTTCATGGTAGCGGTACAGGCCCAGGAAAAAGCTCCCGAAGTTGTCATTCTAAAGGGCAATCCGATGGGCGGAGTGAAGTTCAATCACACCGCGCACGCAACGAAGACAGGCGACAAGTGCGACACCTGTCATCATGCGTCGCAGGCGGCGAAGCCGCTCAAGACGCCGCATCAGAAGTGCCAGGATTGCCACACCAAGGCGGTGGCGGCGCCCATGAAGACCACCTCCAGGCTGGCGTTTCACGATGCGATGGCCAAGGCGGGGACTTGCATCGGCTGCCACGCCAAGGAAGCGGCGGCAGGAAAGAAAGCGCCGCTCAAATGCGTAGAGTGCCATCAGAAGGCAAACGGGTAATAAGGGCGGGACAGGGGGCGGGTCATCGGCCCGCTCCCGTTCGATTTTTCGGCTCGCTTTCTGAAGACATGGCCCCCCATCCGTCCCCGTCGGCCTCAGCGGGATCGGATCGCCTCGCGCAAGGCCTGCATCCACTCTTCCGATGCTTCGAAGAGCCCCTCGGGGAATCTCCGGTACTGCAGCATCTCATTGTAGATCCGTCCGCCTTCATAGAGGTTGAGCCCCAAACCGGCGAGGTATTGCAGGCGCAGGTTCCGGTCTCGATTGATCTGGGCGTTCTGCAGCCAGGTCCGCAGATCGACGGCATCCCCCGCATACGTGGCCAGCAGGTCCAGAAAAGTCTGGAATCCCACCGTATTCAGTGAGGCGCGCACGGCAGCGTAATCCGGACTGTTCAGCCGCTGCAGGATCGCGTCGAGGTCGATCTTGCCGGTCTCGGCCCTCCCCAGAAGCACCGTGTCGTAGCCGGCGCCGTTATTCAGATTTCCCCAGACCGTTCCCGCGGCGAAAACATCGAAAAACGTCGCGATCTCGCTTTTGACCACTTCTGAATTGCTCTCATACAGGGGCACCCACTGTGTCACGAGCCCGCCCGGATTCAGGTGCCGCCTGACAAGGTCGAAATATTCCCTGGTGTAGAGGGTTGCCGCCCCTTTGACCCATGGATGAATGGGATCGGAGGTGATGATGTCGAACTTCTCGCTGCTTGTCAGGATGTAATGACGGGCATCGTCGTAGACAAGTTCGACCCTGGGGTCGTTCAACACGCCCTGATTCTGCTCCAGGAAAAAGCGCGACACCACCTTCGGGATCAACGGCTCGATCTCGCAGATGACGATTCGTTCCACTGCCGGATGCGGCACGAACGAACCGGCGGTCACTCCGGCGCCGAAACCCACGACCAGCACGGACCGGGGTCTGGGATGAAGCAGCGCAGGCAGGTTGCCGAGCATCAGTTGCAGCCGCATGTCCTGTGGCTCGGTGGACGCCTCCACTTTTCCGCTCACGTGGAAGTTGCGTACCCCGTTTGCCAATTGGGATACCGCAACCGACGCGTTCATGCCTTCCCCCAGGTAGAGGAATTCCGGCATGCTCGTGTACGTCGGGAAAAACCTCCCGTACGCCACTACTCCGGGAGGGACGGCGGCAACGGTCAGGATGAGAACGGCGGCTACCGCCGTGAACAGCACCACCCAGAGCGTGCTCGCTGTCTGGGGCGCCGGCTCCCTGGCATCCGCCCTGGAAGATTCCTGCGCTGCAGCCGGCCAGGCGAGCATCAGGAGTCCGGCGGTGGCCGCAAGGGCAATGAGGAGCCGCTGCGCCTGCTGCGTGCCCATGGCGGGGATCACGAATAGGCTGAAACCGAGCGCCCCCACGATCGCCCCAATCGTGTTGGCGGCATACACGGCGCCGACCAGACGCCCCGAGTCCTGCCCGCGGGATGCAGTCGAGGCCAGCGCAAGCGGGAAGCTGGCGCCCCAGAAACAGGCCGCTGGCAGGATCGCCCACAGACAGCGCGCGACGTCCATCTGCATGTTGATCCATGGATTGTCGGAGAGGGAAGGGTTCACCGGCCAATAGGGAAACGACCGCGCGATCATCAGCACCGTCCACGCGATGGACAGAGCCAGAAGCATTTGGCACCAGCCCAGGGCCAGGCGCGGCTGCGCGAGCTTGCGCGCCAGATATGCGCCGATGCTGCTCCCGATCCCCAGCCCGAGCAGGAAGACTGCCAGGATGATGGAAAACGTGTAGACTGTGGCGCCGAGGATCAGAGTCAGAAGGCGCGTCCATACTACTTCGGCTGCCAGGGCGGTCAGGCCCGACAAGCCGATGGTCAGGTAGACCGGCCAGGGGCCCGGGATGCCCGTCACAGGCTTCTTGCCCCGCTGCGCTGCGGGCGCCGTGTGTGCCGCCCGGTTCGACAGGAGCAACGCGATCGCAGCCACGGCCAGATTGATGGCCACGGCGACCATTGTGGCGATGATCGTGTTGTGAACCCTTAGCAGGTAGAAACCTGCCAGGAGGCAGCCGAAAACGGCGCCGGCGGTATTCCCTCCATAAAAGAAACCCAGCCACGAGACTCCGGCCGGCGAGGCTTCCACCCACCTGGCGATTGCCGGGAGTGTTGCCCCCATCAGCAGGGTCGGCGGCAGCAGGCAGATCGCACAGATCAAGCCGCGGAACAGGATCTCCAGAAAACCATAACGCGCACCGAACAGGTATACGCCGCTCAACAGGGGCATTCCCGCCAGCACCAGGATGCCCAGGACACCGATGCCGAGCTCCAGCAGCGCATAAACCCGGAAAGGATGCCGGCTGGCGGAAACAAGACGCGGCAATGCGAGGCTGCCCGCACACATGCCCCCCATGAACGTCCCGAGCAACACTCCCATCGAGACCGCCGAGGAGCCGATCACCAGCTGCAGCAACTGGAACCATACGATTTCGTAAATCAGCGCGGCGCAGCCGCTGCCGAAAAAGAGGAGCAGCAGCACGGGAAGATACCTGGACGATGAGTTCGCTTGGTGTTCCGAAGTGTTTGAAATCATAGGCGAAAGAAACTCCCGAAGCGCATGTGCCAGTTTGCCGGGCGCGGTGCGCGCACATTTATAGTACGAATCCCGAGCCGCCGCATAATGGTTTTTTGCCGCGGACGTGGGATGTTCCGGGGATGCGTAAAATGATGGGATTTGAGATTACTCGATCTAAAGCGCGCGGGCTGAAGCCCACGCTCACTTGGCTGAAGCCCGCGCCCACGAATCTCAAGGCCGGTGTTGTCTATTGATCGAGCGAGGCGAAGATGGCGATGATCGCGATGATTACCAGTGCTGCGAGCACGGCCCCGGCGATCTTCCAGGCACTGTAAGGGCGCTCCCCCTGGAGTTCGCCGGTCCGCGCATTGATCAGAATCCGGTAGACTTTGTCCCGGTAGCGGAATGCGCTCATCCATACCGGCAAGAGGATGTGCTTGAAGGTGATGTTTTCATAGCTGCTCTTCACGGTGTCGATGCGCTGGTGGTCGCCGCCGATGTCGCGGCGGATGCTGTCGCGAATCCTCGTGTCCATGATCTGGCGTGCCATTTCATACCCCGCGGCCAGATTCACCTGATACCTCTCGGCCCGGAACCCGCTCAGATACTCGTTTCTGTAAGCAACCAGGTTGCCCAGATCCCAGGGTTCCAGGCGTTCGGCATAGGCACGGGGGAGGGAATTGCCGGCCAACACCAGCACGTCGTCGAAGTGGTTCCAGACCGTGCCGCTGGCAGGGCGCCATCGCGTCCTGCGGACCTGGCGCGTCCGCGTGACGGATCTGCCGTTCACCCGTGCGGTGTAGTTTTCGGACGTGTAATAATCGTCGCCGCGCGATCCTCTGTAGAAGCTGGTGGTGTCGGAATCGTAAGTCCAGTACGGGACATATACCCCGGCAAGCCTGCCCTCCGCCTGTGCATACTCCTTCAGGTCGTCGGGCGCGAACCACAGCCCGCGAATCCAGCGGCGGAAGGCCTCAGTGCCTTCTTTCAGGGTGACCCGGAAGGGGAGAAGAGCCTTGGGTGGGATCCACCGGGACGTGGCGGAGGCGGTCACCAGGTTGGCACCGCAGAACGGGCACAGGCCTGCCGATGTCTCCGGCGGCAGAGTCGTTTCCGCACCGCACGCTCCGCACTTTACGTTCTGCTCTTGCGGCAGTTCCTGTTGCCTGGAAACTTGTTCCAGGAATGCCCGGAAATCCAGTTCCCGGATCCCTTCCTCGGACTGGGGAATCGCCGTCCGGGAGCCGCAATAAGGGCATTGGAGAACCGCGGATCCCGGAGCAAAGTCGAGTTTGGCACCGCACTGCTTGCAGGGAAACTGCTTCTTCTCCTGAACCGGGGCCTGACCTGCAATCTCCTTCCTATCTTCAGCGGTCAGAAGTCACCTCCCGGGATGCCGCCGGCCTGCCCCGTCCGGGGCAGGAGGCGGAAATGCGCACAGTGCATGACC
The DNA here is from genome assembly GCA_017860135.1 of Acidobacteriota bacterium. Classification (GTDB taxonomy): domain Bacteria; phylum Acidobacteriota; class UBA6911; order UBA6911; family UBA6911; genus JAFNAG01. Next base: position 10,663 of record JAFNAG010000079.1, on the reverse strand, counting down.
CGGTCACGCGTTTGGAGGAAGGGGAGGCGGCACGGCCGAGAAAACCTGCGCCAGGGACGGGATCTGTCCGGCCGGGGCCCATTGTGCCATGCCCTGGGCCCAGACCAGAGTCTCCCGGGTAAGGGTCCCGGCTGAGGCCTGCGCCGCAAGCGCCTGAAGGTCGAAGGGGCCAGTCTGCCGGCCGCCAGCGGCCACGAAGTAGGTAATCGCTGCCGGAAGTGGGGGGGCGGCTCCGGGTACCGGGGGAGGCTGGGATGACATCGCCTGGGCAATCGGGCCCGCCATCGCGACCCCCATTCCCAAGCCCGCCCCCGCCGCTGCCAGGCCGCCGGGATTCTTGGCCGCATCGGGAATGGAATTGGCGATGTTAAACTGCGTGTATGCGGCCAGGTTGCCCACGATTCCCATGCTGGTGCGCTTGTCGAGCGCTTCCTCGACAGCCGGGGGAAGGGATATGTTCTCCACCAGCAGCTTGGTCAGTTCGAGGCCGTAGCTTTCGAACTCGGGGTCGATGCGCTGCGTGAGGAACTTGCCGAGCTCGCTGTAGTTCGCCGCCAGGTCGAGCACCGGAATCTTGTTCTGCCCGAGTATGTCGGGCAGGCGCGAAACGATCAGGTCGCGCAGCTGGTTCACCACTTCGTCGACGGTGAAATGGCCGTCGGTGCCGACGATCTCGCGGATCAACACTCCGGGATCTTTCACCCGGATCACGTATGTGCCGAATGCGCGCAGCCGTGTCGGGCCGAACTCCGGGTCGCGCAGCATGATCGGATTCATAGTCCCCCACTTCAGGTCCGTGAACTGCCGCGTCGAGCAGAAATACACTTCTGCAAGGAACGGGCTGTTGAAGCCGTATTTCCAGCCCTGGAGTGTGGAGAGGATCGGGAGGTTTTTGGTTTCCAGGGAGTACATCCCAGGCTGGAAGATATCCGCGATCCTGCCTTCATTCACGAACACAGCGGACTGGCCTTCCCGGACGGTGAGCTGCGCCCCGTACTTGATCTGGTTGTTGTAACGCTCGAACCGGTACACCAGCGTGTCGTTCGTGTCGTCGATCCACTGCACGATATCGATGAACTCGCCGCGAACCTTGTCCCAGAGACTCATGGTTTCTCCCCTCCCGATATTGGTTGCACCGCACCCTGCAGGCCATTCACTCCCCATAAGGATAGAAAACCTGCCGCCGGCGGGGCAAGTACAAAACTCCCGCGGATCATGATACGAATCAGCAGCCGCTTTTGGATCCCGCCGCGCACATTTTTGAGGATGCAGCATAACACCGCCTGCGGACGCCGCCTGGAATTCTGTGGGAGCGGTGTGGGAACGAGCTCAGGCGCGTTCTCCGGCATTCATCCGCGTCACGAAAAACAGATTGCCGTATGGATGAGTTCCAGAGTGGGGACACGCCCGCCTGCCTGTCGAGCGGTGATCGCATGCGTTTCCGGGTCTTCAGACCTCAAGGCCGATGGAGCGCATGAGCTCGAGAGCATTGCTCCTGCGCACGATGCCCGGGCGCAGGCGGTAGTCGAACACCAGCTTGCCGTTCTCGATCGCGTCCTCGAAGTGGACGTTCTCCGCGCGCGGGGCAAGGACGTCCGCGATATGGGCCAGAGCGAGGTCATGCGTTGTCAGCAGTCCGAAGGCTCCCCGGCGCACCAGGTCCCTGATGAACGCCTCGGCGCCGATGCCCCGGTCCCGCGAGTTGGTTCCGTGCAGCAGTTCGTCCAGGAGAAACAGGAGGGGCGTCCCGCCGGCCGTGAGATCGACGATGTGCCGCAGGCGCGTAATCTCTGCATAGAAGCGCGAAGTCCCGGCGTGCAGCGAATCCTTCCGCTGCACGGAGGCGCCCACGACGAGTGGAGAGAGTTTGAGTCGCCGGGCGCGGACGGGCGATCCTGCAAGGCCAAGCACGGCATTGGTGCCGACCGTGCGCAACAGGGTGCTCTTCCCGGACATGTTGGATCCGCTCACCACGAGAACGAGCAGATCCGGGGAAAGCCGTATGTCGTTTCGCACGCAGTGGTCCTCGTGGATGAGCGGGTGCCCCATTCCTTCCGCTTCAAAATGCGGCCCTGTGGCGGCGATCTCCGGAAAGGGATCCAGCGGATGCTCGTACGCGTAGCCGGCCAGTGAACAGAGGGCTTCCATTTCGCCGCAAACCGCGAGCCAGCGCGCTACCAGGCGGCCCGATCCGATGCGCCAGGATTCGATGGCATACGCCATCTGGATGTCCCAGAGCAGCAGTGCGGCAATCGGCCGAAACAGCTGCTTCTGCATTGTGATCCGCCGGTTCAGGCCGGCAATCTGCCTGGAGGGGAGTGTGCCTCCCGCAGTCAGCTCGAGGCCGAGTGCGGCCAGCCGGGAAGACTGGAACCGCTCCAGTTCCAGGCGGCGCAAGACCATGGAAAGAAGCTCCAGGTCCTGGCCCGGCCTCTCCACCGCCTCCAGAACCTGCTGAATCCCGCGGCGCACGGAAAACGAGAAAACACCCTGTAGGGCGGCAAGCAGAAGAAAGACGTACATTCCCGAGTCCCGCACCAGCCAGGATGCCAGCGAGAGCGTGGTTGCCGTGGAGAGCAGCGCGGCGGCGATCCGCATCCGCCGCGAAACAAGCAAGGGCGGTGCGGTGCCCCAGTCGGACAGCGGGCCCGGATTCACTCCTGCAAGCCCCTCTGCGCCGATGACCGCCAGATCCTCCCGCAGATCCAGCCCGGCGCGCAGTTCTTCTATCGCCTCCTGCCTTGCGAGAATCACCCCGGCCGAAGCCGGCGCCCGGAGCCAGGAGGCCAGAGTTTCCTCGCCCGCCCGGGTGCGCGCGCCGCAGATCAGCTGGAAGAGCGAGCCTGTGCCGAAAATATCCAGGTCCCCGGCGTAGGGATGATCCTCGTCCAGAAAGCGATTACCGGGCTCGCCGCAGTCCCGCCAACGGCCTTCGATACGGTCGATCCCCCGGCTGTAGTAGGCCGCTGCCCGCTCGAACCGGCCTCGCGCCACCCGGATGCGCTCGTGCAGTTGCAGAAGGACGAGAAACGCCGCTGCCGGAAGAAGGAGCCACCACCCGGAGAACAGCCCGGATCCAAAAGACAGCCAGGAGATGACGAGGGCGGCAAGAAACACGATCAGGCGCAGGATGCTCACGCGCACGTCAAGGCGATCCTGTTGCGCTGCTGAAGCGCGCCGCAGTTCCATCCGGCGGACGTATTCCCCACGTGGGTCGGTGCTGACAGCGTTCGGCATCAGGAGGAGAATTATCCACCTATTGCCCGCATCCGGCTACGAAATTCCCGCGGGTGCCGACACGATGGTGGAAAAGGAGCCACAGATCCCACAGATTTCACAAATTGTCTCATCTGTGCAATCTGTACTGCTCACCTGAAAATCCTTGCCAAAAAGGAAAGGATTTTTCAGAACCATGAAATAACGGTCGGTATCGGCATCGGGATTGCAATCGCAGTCGCTATCGAAAACAGTGCATGATCGGACGCCTCTGTGTTGATCTCGGAAGCGCAATAATGCCGGAACCGATCCCGATAGCGATTGCGATTGCGATCCCGATACCGATTCCGATACCGATTGTGCCATCTCCAGGAGTCGTCGCTCTGCCTGGTTGCGGCCATCGGCCGCGCTGTGGAATCTGCGGCTGCTTTTGGCGGCTGCCGCCGGATTCCAATCGGCGTGTTGCAAAGCCGTCAGCGTCCGGTGTGTTCCAGCCAGTCGAGCCAGTCCGCGAGGGCGTCGCTGTCGGGAGGATTCGCGGGAGTGCCGGTCTGTGCGAGCGATGCAAAGCGATGATACAGGTGTTCTCTCTGTGCGGCATCTGGCACCGCTTTGCGCACGACGGTACGGAACCTGGCCGCGACATTCACCCAGGCAGCCATTCCCCCGGCGGCCGCGGCGACACGGTCACGGATCAGCCCCGCCATGAATGGCGCAGCCCCGCCGGTTCCCACGCAGACAGTCAGCGGCCCCTCCTTCCAGACTGCGCCGAAGGTCACCGTGCACAGTTCGGGTGCGTCCACCACATTCACGGGAATTCCCAGTTCCTGTGCTTCGGAGGAAACCGCACGGTTGACTTCCTTGTGCGGGGTCGCCGCGATCACCAGCCGATAACCTCTGCAGTCTCCCCGCCCGTAAGTTCGCGGATGCCATCGGATCCTGCCGTTCCGGACTGCCTCGCGAATGCGATCGTCGAGCGCCGGGGCGATCACAGTAAGGGCGCAGGAGGTCGCGAGAAGCATGTCCAGCTTGCGCGCCGCCACACTTCCCCCGCCAATCATGAGACAGGGAAGCTGATCCAGCTTGAAAAACAACGGCAGATCCATAGCGTGAAACGGGCTCCGGCGTGATCGTAACCCATTTGGCGCCGGATGCCAAGGTTGTAGCATTCTGCTTTCATTTGCTTGACTTACGGCGCCTGCTGCCGCACCATGAGGTGAGCAAAGGCGATGCATTTGCATAGTACGGATTTCCAGGTGGACTCGGCTGGACCGCAGATGGCTGCAGTCCCGGCGGCCCATTCCGATCGTCAACAATCTTTTGAGGAATAGATGTCGGCTCGTCTGTTTGTAGGCAACCTTCCTTTTGATGTAACCGAGGCTGAACTCAGAGAACTTTTCTCCCCCATCGGACCCCTCTCGTACGTTTTTCTGCCCGTGGACAGGGAAAGCGGCAAGAAACGCGGCTTCGCCTTCGTGGAATTCGGCGATGAAGCGCAGGCCGCGGAGGCTCTGCGCCGGTTCAACGAACAGCTTTTCCGCGGGAGAAACCTGGCTGTCAGCGAAGCTCGCGCCAAGGATTCGCGGCCGTATTCCCCGGCGGCGGTCAGGCCCCGGGTTCCCCGCCTTCCGGATGCGTTCGACTCTCCGGGCCCCGCAGACTCGGGAATGCGCCGGGAGCGGAGAGGGCGCGACGAAGGACGGCGTCACGCGAAGCCGGGAGGTCGCAACACCCGATTCGAGGGCCCCGCCAAAAAGGGACCCCGGCGCGAACGTGCCGGGGGTCGCGTCTTCGGCCTCGATGCCGACGAAGTAGAGGAATTCGAAGATTCCTTCGAGGAAGAAGAAGCTTAGGGCCCGCAGCAGAATTACATGTACACTTTGGCGTGTGCGCCGAGGGGCCGGATGCCAGGCGGCGCGACGCAGGCGATGTGGTGACATCGTCGAGGAGCGCCAACAACGCAGACGGCCCCTCGCCGCCACGCCCCGGGCTGCGGTCTCTCCGATATCTGAATTCCTAAGCCCATAGTTCAGCACATCCTTCGGTTTCCATGCTGTGGCGGAATGTGAAGTTATTTTTGCGCGAGCCCTTAGGGTTCGCCAGAATTCCAGCCGCACAAAGCTGAGCTGCAGAGAGCCTGGTTGTCCTCGGGACTCGCTATCGTATGAATTGCCTGATCGGGCTGGTTTTTCCCCCGCGTATTGCCCCTTGTGTGCAGAAGGGCCGGAGCATCGCCTTGCAGGGCTCGATCACAGGCTGTCCGTCGCGGACCGGATATCCTCGAGGGCTGCCTGCATCCGGTCCAGGTGGGTGCGGAAAGACAGCACGCAGATCCGCAGGACAAATCTTCCTGCGAGCGACGTGGCGGTCAAAAAAACTCGCTGGCGCGCATTCACCTTCTCCAGCAGGCGCTCGTTCAGGTCATTGACCTTGTGTTCCGACAGGCCTTTGCGTGCGAGCCGGAATGCGACGAGCGAGAGCTGCGGGTTTGCGACGATTTCCATGCCGGGGATTTTGCGCAACTCCGCCGCCGCCCATTCCGCAAGATCCAGTTTCTCGTCGAGGATGCGCCGGAAGGGCCCGACGCCGTGGAGTTTGAACGGCAGCCACACCCTGAGGCCGCGGAAACTGCGGGACAATTCGGGGGAGTAGAGGCAGAAGTCGACGAGGTCCGGATCCTCCTGCATCGGCGGCAGGTACTCCGCATGAACGGTATGGGAGCGCCGGAGCGTTTCCCCATCGCGCACCAGCAGCGACCCTGTCCCATAGGGCAGGAACAACGCCTTGTGCGGATCGAGCGTCACTGAATCGGCGCGGTCGAGCCCGCGCATCGCCTTTCTGCCGCGCTCGGTGAGCATAAAAAAACCGCCGTACGCCGCATCCACGTGCAGCCAGAGCTTCTCCACGGCGGCGAGGTCTGCCAGGCCTTCAAGATCGTCCACCGCTCCCGTATTGGTGGTCCCGGCACTTGCGACGATGAGGAACGGCGTGAGTCCATCCCTGCGGTCGGCAACGATCTTCTCGTGCAACAGATCTGTCCGGATGCGGAAATCCGGCGACACCGGGATCAACCGGAGGTTCCTCTCGGGAAATCCCGCCAGCAGGGCTGCTTTGATCACCGAGTGGTGCACCTGGTCCGACAGGTAGATGGCCCCCGACAGGAAATTCTCGGGGAGGCGGCTCCGCCGTGCGGTGACCAGGGCGGTCGAGTTCGCCATGGAGCCTCCCGTGGTCAGGATCCCGCGGGCCTGGGGCGGATACCCGATGATGTCCGCGAACCAGCGCAGCACATTGGCCTCGAGTTGCGCGAGCGCGGGCGCCGCCATCCATACGCCCGTGTACCGGTTGACGGCGTCGGCGATCAGATCCGCCACCGCAGCGTGAAACAGGCCGCCTCCCGGGATGTAAGCGATGTAGCCGGGAGACGCTGTATTGAAAGTTTTCGGAATCAGGCGTTCAAACAACAGATCGAGCAGATCGGCGAACGGTGTGCCTTGCTCCGGCATCGCTTCCACCAGCGAGCGCGCCAGCGCCTCCCCTCCCGATACGTCGGAAACCGGCTGCCCCGGCAGAGACTCGATGTGCTTCACGATGCGGTCCATCGCCTGGTCGACCATCGACCGCATGACTTCCGAGGGAAGTTCCAGCTCCCTCACCTCGCCGGATTGCCATGGTCCGCTTTCCAAGGTCAAGCCTCTCTGAAATGCGCCAGCCGGATTACCGGATGATGCTCTGCGGCGGGACCGCCGCCAGGAAATTGACGGAGGTGTCCCCGAAAAGTTCGAATGTGATGACCGGCCCGCCGGCAGTGGAGATGCGGATATAGCCGCGCAATTGCCCAGCGAATCCCGGAATGAGTTCGTGGAGCATCTTGGAGAGCCTCGTGGCCGGCTCCATGGGAAATGTCGCCGTCCCCGTCCGGATGCCCGTTTCGGAGTAGACATCGATTGTCACGAGGACCGTCCCCGAATTGGGATTGTGTATGCCGAGGCCCGTGAAATAGTCGGTGCCGCTGCCCGGATCCCCCACTGCCACCTGGGAGAGGATGAAGCTGTCGCCGGGGGTCCCGTCGAGTGGAAGCCCCGCCATGAACCGGCCGGCAAGAGCATCTCCGAACGTGACGTCTCCGAGGATGCCTGGTCCATCGGCTGTGATCACAACAGTCCCTTCAGTGAGCGTGGCGGCTGTGGCGGCATCCGGCAGGCCGAAGATGGCTTCTCCACGCACGAGCTTCTGCGCGCCGGGCGGGAGCATGTATTCCACCGGTTTTGCGAAAACCGTCCTTCCGTCGTTCCCCACGAGGGTTACCTGCAGACGCCGGGGTTCGGCGGAGGCATTGACGAGGCTCATGTCGGTGAAGTAGCGCACCGGCCCTCCCGGTCCGGAAGCAAACTGTACCGAGTACAGCCTGGTGGCGGTGGACGGCGGCTGAGCCGGCAGCGCGTATGTCGTCGTGCTCCCTTCGAATGTCTCGTACCCGATGACCCCCACGTCGCTGGAGAGCAGAACATAACCGGCAAAGCCCGCATCGGTTCCCGGGAACAGCGAGGAGAGGGCCTCTGCCAGCCGTCCTTGCGGGCGGAGTTCTCTTTCCACGGCCGCGCCCTGCTGCTGGCCATCCTGCCTGAAAAGCTTGAAAGAGAGGCGGGCAGTCGCGGCGGCGTCCGGATTGATTACGTCAATCACATTCCTGAAAACGGCTGAAGTGCCGTGAGCGCGGGTGAAGCAGAGTGAGGTAGCGGCCCCGTTGCCGGCAACGGCGCCGTCCAGGTAGTTTTCCTCGAGATCTCCCGAGAGGAAGAACCCGCTCACCAGGCTGCTGGTCGACTCAGCCATCATCCAGCCGTTCTGCGTATCCTTCGCCGAGAGGCCGAGGATCTGGCTTCCCAGCATGGCGATCTGGCGTCCCGGAGGAATCGTGATCATTCTGGGATTCAGGATGCCGGAGGGCGTGGACATTTCGCTCCCCGAGTTGTCAAAATAGCGGAACAGGACATCTGCCGCTGCCGTGCCATAGTTTGCCAGGGCAAAACCCGTGTAGCGCGCGCTGTCCCCCTCATTGTAAGGGAAGTGGATTTTCGACGGAGTAGTCGACGCTTCACTCTGCAGATTGGTCGCCGCCCAGGCCTCACCGCCCGTCAACTGGTTGAAGTAGGGGACCCATGCGTCGTGAAGTTGCTGCAGTTTCATCGCCTGTTCGGTCACCGGGGCCCCGGGCTTGGTAACCAGCACGAAGGCAATGCGGTGGACTTTCTGGGACTGATAATAGGACGGCAGGCGCTGCCCGTTCGCACCGGCGACGTCGTCAACCGTGAAGTCGTGCCGGGTGCCGCCGAACGCTGTGGCGCCGTGGCTCGGCAGGCTGTTTGAAGTGCGGGTTGTGCCGGTGGGATTCTTCACATAAAACATCGGAGAAACTCCGGCGGCAGGCAGGAACCCCATCAGGTACCGGTCGAGTTCGCTGAGGCGGTTTGTGACCTCGGATGTCCTGAAGCGCTGATTGCCCAGCCCGGCGCCCAAGTCCAGAATCTGATTCCCCTCCATGAGGGAAGCATCGGCATTGAAGAAAAAGCTCCAGTGCGCCTGATCGCTCGAATGGAGGAGCGACAGCGTGTTGAACCCACCCTCCCTGAGATACGGGAATGCCAGCCAGCGGTGCGCCACCTCATGCGTCACGACCTGCAGGCTGTTATACGTGCGCATGAACTCCTGGTTGGGATCCGCGGGGAAGGCATCGAGGCTCCCCATCATCACGAAGCTTTTCAGCCGTCCGGCGCTGCTGTAATCCGCGCTGTCGTCCACAAAATCCATCCCGATTCCCCCCACCTGGTTGATCACCGTAAGTTCGTAGGAGAAGGCGTTCCCGGGAAGGTCGTACGGGAAGCCGAGGAACACCACGATCTGATCGAACTCATCGGGATGGTTCAGATAGAACTTGCGCGCGATCGATGTTTCCGACAGTTGCTCGTACAGGGTGAACACCTCGGCGATAGTTCCCTCGAGCAACTCCGGCGCCGGCGCTGAAAAATCGATGGCAGCAACCCCCTCGTCGCTCAGCCCGGGAGAGATGCCGACGATCGCATCGGGAGTGTTGACCGCGGAGCCGAAAGCAAACTCGATGGCCCCGTCGTCGAAGAGCTTCACGCTGAAGCTGTTGTACTGGGCCGTGTCGAAAGCGGGAACACGGTCCCAGACAAACACGATCCCGTCCGGCTCCCGGCGGTGGAAGAGGGAACCGGCGGCCGGGTCGAGGTCGGAAAAAAACGGGCCGATGCGGGGGGGGCCCCAGGCGAACCGGCCCAGGTCGCGGGCCGATGTGGCTGCGTCGGGCTGGCCGAAAGTCAGGTTGCCGTCGGAGTTCACGATCACCGAAGAGTAGGACTTGCCGTAGAACGAGAAAGGGGGAAACAGCGGCACGGCGGCGGAATCGTCATCCGTGAGGAGCAGCTTCACACCTTCGCCGGCGGAAAAGACAGCATCCCGGCTGACGACCTGATAACGCCCTTCGGTTGCAGGTACGAACCGGACCGCTTTCCCTTTCAGATCAAAAAAGTTGGGCCGTGCGGTCAGCGTGCCGTCGTCCTCCAGGATTGCGATGGCGCTGCGGTCCGGCTGCAGCGCAGCCGCTGCCTGCGACAGAAGGAGGCGCTCCCGGTCCGGCCTCCGGCGCATCTGGCTGTCCCGATACCTGCTGCGCGCCACCGCATCACGGTCGCGCTGGGGACTCGTTCCGCAGCGGAACAGGCTGTCCAGGGCAACAGGTTTGCCGGCCTTCGCCGGTGCTGCTTGCGGGTGCGCGGCGAGCGCCGCCACAAAGCACGCCAGGATAGCCCGGCAAAAGCGTACGGGATGGCGACCTCGCCTTTTTTGCATGCTCTGTCTCATGTTCCTTCCGCCGGCCTGCCCCTGAACCGCTGCGACTGGACGGCCTGGCTCTGGCAGGTCCCGTTCAACGGTTTGCGCGACCCCCGGCATCAGGAACGATATTACAATCTGTTTCGGTGTCGTTATGTATACTGTTTCGCACTCGACAGCGATCCGGCGGCTCTCAGGCATTCGTCGTTTTCGACACCGAGGGTTGTTCCGCCTGCAGTAATCGCGCCGACATATGAGTGTATAGACGGATGGCAGGGATTGCAAGTCGCTGCCCCCCTGCCCCCTTGCAGGTGCAATCGGAAGTGGGGCTCAACTGATAGAATTCATCAAATGTAATTTGTCAATGGTTGTTTGTCATTTCTGTCTGGATCAGTTTGGAGCCTCGTCACGGAGAATCGCGAGCTTGCGCGTATTCTCAGCGCCTCGGCCAGGACAGCACAAGCCAAAGGCTTGCAGCGGGCAAATGACAAAGGACCATTGACAATTGATAAGTTCTTTTGTCGTTAATCGTTGCGCGACGCATCCTTTTGTCCGAATTCCACCGAGGATCGAGTCCCACTCCCGATTGCAC
>JAFNAG010000292.1 GCA_017860135.1 Acidobacteriota bacterium | reverse complement strand
GCGGCCGTCACCGGCATCGAGCGCGTCTCTCCCGTCGATCAGTTCACGCCGGCTTTGTCCCGCCTGGCCGGTTCCGGCGCCGTCCTATACACGTCGTTCAAGCCGGAGGAACTGGCCCGCGAATGTTCGGCTGAAAAGTTCAACATCGTGCAGAACGCGATGACCCTCAATCTGTGGGACGGCCGCCTCACGCGCGAACTGCAGTTCGCAAAAAACCTCCGCGAGCGGTTCCCGCAAGCCACGGTCAAGGATGCGGCGCCATTCATCTGGGAACTGCGTTCGATCAAGTCGGCGGCCGAAATCGAGCAGATGCGCAAAGTCGGCCGGCTCGGCGTAGAAGCCCACAAGGCTATGATGCGGGCCACGCGGGTCGGGGCTCCCGAATACGAGATGTCGGCGGCCTTCGAGTTTGCATGCAAGAACGCCGGAGCTCGCGACCTTGCTTACAACGTGATCATAAGTTCGGCCGAAAATCACCCATATCTTCACTACTACCGCCACGATCGCATCCTCGAGGCAGGCGACTTCATTGTCGTCGATGCCGGACCGGCTCTCGACTACTACGTCGTCGACATCTCGGCCTCCTACCCGGCCGACGGGAAGTTTACCCCCCGCCAGCGCGAGATCTACGAAGCCGCCCTGGCGATCCAGGAGGCCTGCAAGCAGGTGTACCGGCCCGGCATCGAGGCCAGGGATGTCCAGCCCAAGGTTCTCGAGATCCTGAAAAAGCAGGGCTTTGACATTTCAAAGGACCTGTTCAAGATCCGGACGATGCAGACAGGCATCAGCCACAATGTAGGGATGGCCGTCCACGATGTCAGCGCCGGGCCGCGCGGTCCGCTCCGGCCGGGCATGGTGTTCGCGTGTGATATCTACGCCGTCTTCCCCGGAGAAGATTTGGGTGTTCGCGTGGAGGATACGGTCGTCATCACCGAGACGGGCTGCGAGAATCTCACTCCGGGACTTCCCCGGACCATCGCCGAGATCGAAGCGTTCATGAAGAAGTAAAAAGAACGGCGCCTGTCCGTACCCCTCTCCACCTGCAAACTCCATGTTCCGGCCCCGATCGCCCCTGGAGTAGAAGTACTGTATTACCAGGTATTGATTACATTTAGAGATGCCTCCACCCCTGCTTCCAGCAGCCTTTTGCACAAGGCGGGACCAGGTGGTACTCTTTTTCTTATGCCGGCGGATGCGCTCGGGTACTCCGTCCGGCTTCGACCATCGGATCGATGGAAAGGAGGGTAAGAAAATGAGGCGCTTTGCGCTCATGTTTGCCGGACTGCTGCTTAGCGGCACGATGCTGCTGCCGAACAGCCTTCAGGCGCGCAATTGGCTGGAAAAACTCCACAAGGGCACCTACAAGGTAGTTTCTGTGGACTCGAAGGCCAAAACCATCACCCTTAAGGATGAGAGCGGTGTTACCAATACCGCTCCGGTTATGGGGAAGGCCGTTGACAAACTGAACGAGTTTTCCCCGGGGATGAAGGTAATGGTCACCTGCCGGGACAGTGACGACGGAAACCACGAGGGAGTTGTTGACCTCGAGTTGGCGAAGGAACCGGCGGATGCCAATGCCAGGAGCTACCACGAGGCAACCTACACGGTTGTCTCCGTGGATGTGGAAGGGCATTCCATAACACTGAGTGACGAGAATGGCGAGGAGTTCGTCTCAGTGGTATGGGGTCATGCTCTGGATAAACTCGCGGATCTCACGTATGGGGCGAGGGTGGCCATCACCTGCCAGGACAATGCCAAAGGAGAACATGAAGGGATCGTCGATATCGTGATTGTGGAATAGCCTTCCTGGCAAATCACGGGATCCTCTGGCCGGAGGCGGCGCCGTCACGCCTCCGGCTCGGCCCGAGGGATTGTCGTAATGCTCGGTGTAAGCGCGCAGTCCGGCAAGGCGGCAATTATATTCGTGTCTGCTCCGGAAAAGTGGGACCGCTTGGAATGGTGGCCCCGCCTTTGAAAAACCTGCTCGTTCTCGAACACTCATTATCAGACGATCAACCGCAACCACCACTGCCGGGCCGATGCACTGGATTTTTAATAATAGGCTCTGGGCTGGTTTATCTGGGTGTGCACAGATTCGAAGATAGTGTGGCCGCAATTCGTATCGATGGTACCGATGCCCATAGTAGTCATGCGGTTATAGATTGGACCACTGCGGGAACGGGAGCGGCGCAGCATAGCTTCAATTGTATAGCCTCGGTGACGCAGGGACCTGGCACACACACATTTGAGTTGATCGCCTATAATCATCCATCATCGCCTGGACAGTTTGTAGTTGGCGCTTCATCCAGTCTTGCCTTTGTGCTTCGTGCTCGGGATTGTGCCTTTTCCAAGGACTTCAGGGATTCCAGAGCCTCGGCGTCCACCAGATCCTTGGTTCGTCCTGACGCCCTCTTGTTCTGGATGAGGTCATCGATTGAAAGGATGCGGACCTGAAGGCCCTCGATACGGATGCTGGTGGAGCGCGCAAACGCCTCCTCGAACCGGAGTCCGGATGCGCCGGTGATGATGTCAATTCTCCTCGGGGCAACTCCGATCTGGAAGATGGTATCGTCCTTCTGGAGATCCTCAATGGTCAGGCCGCGCACCGGAGCGCCAAACCGGCGCAATGCGCGCAGCACGGCTTCCGCATTGTCCCGCGATGGCATAACCCATATGTCAATATCCATTGTCGCGCGCGGATAACCGTGAACAGCCATCGCATAGGCGCCCACAACGAGAAACCTAGCGTTCTCGTCGGCCAAGCACTGCAACATCTCTTTGTAGTCTTCGTTTAACATCGTAATGTTTGCTCAGAGATGCGATTTCTTCGGTCAGTGGCCAGACGAGGCTGAAGCGGCTGCGAGGTGATCCCGGTACGAAGTCTTCATTCCTCACGTCCGAAATGCGGCCCTTTTTTGTTCGAGATCGTTTCATTTCACAAGAATATCATCGCGGCACTGCGCCGGCAATACAGGCATCGGTGGCGAAATCGCATCATACTCGATACCGAGCGACTCCAGCCTGGAAATCAGTTTACCGAGTCTGGCAAAGAGGGGGCGACCTCGGCGCCAAAACGACATCGCCAGACGATCAGGCTCGATTCGCGCCGGACTGCCGCCAGCAGTGCAATCCACGCCCTCTGCTTGGCAATGCGGAGGGCTGCACGGGTGCGCTTGCCACCTTCACCACGGCCATGGCAGCGGGACGTAGCTCAGATCAAATCCCAGTGCGGGATTAAAGAAAATAAGCGGATCCGGGTGATTTCGGGTGTCGAGCCAATATTTCATGGCGTCAATGGCGGCGATGTTTTGCTCCGACGTGAACGTACAATGCGCGCCACCCGACACGAATTGCTGCATCAACAGGCCACCATTGCCCTGTTCTTCGACGGTGGCGCGATATGCGCTCTCGTTATTGGGCGTGGCGAGCGCGTCGCCAGTGGTGTGCAGGGTGAGAACAGGCCGATTGATTCGGCCGGAGGGATTGACGTAATGCTCAACGTAATTGCGCGCGTTGGGATCGGCAGTGAATATGGTCATCGCATTCATCCGCTCGAGCAGCGCGTCGGCGTCAATGCCCATTCCGGCCAGCTCCAACTTATCCTCGACGGTGAGCGTGTACACGCGGCCAATGTTTTCGGCGACTGGCCCGCCGGCGCGACTCTCCAACTCGGCGCGAACGCCGGTGGCAAAATATACAGGCATGACTCGATTCAATCCCACGTAATAAGTGTCGGGTGGGATTCTGTTCACCCGGCGGATGAATTCCCAGCCACCCTTTGCAGCGGAGGTCATTCGCTGCATAATGTGAGGATACACTTCGTTCTTGAAGTCGAGATCGTCGCGGAGGTCGCCCGGCGTCCCCCACGCCGGTGGCCATCCGAAGGCGACGTCATAGGCTAATGCGATGTCGAGCGCCTGGTCGAACCGTCGCGGCGTACCAGAAGCAGGAGCGCACAATGCGACCGCGCCGTCATAGTGGCCGGGAAATTTTTCGATCAGACCGAGCGTCATCAGGCCACCCATCGACCTGCCCCAGATGATTGTCCGTTGCGGACGCCCCACCATGCCGCGAAAGGCTGCAGTCAGGGCAACGGTATTTTGCATTCCCTCCTTGACGTTCCATCCCGAACCGGCGAAACGCGAAGCCGCCAGCGCGAAACCACGGCCAAACAAATCATCCACGTCCGCGGTCAGCGGCGCCAGCAGTGGTGGTTTCTGACCTTCGTTGTATCCGTGAGCGTAAACGAGCAGTGTGCCGTTCCAATCTTCGGGAACGAGGATCCGGTAAGGAACGCCTTCCAGTTCACCTTGCAGGTCGACGGGCAGCGCAACTTTCGCGAACTGTCCGGCGCTCAAGGGCACAAGCAGCGTGACTATCAATGCAAACATTACGATCAGCGTTCGCATTTTCATATTGCACCTCGATATAGGTTTTCTTTGGCACCTTTGGCGACATGATCGTCGACCTTCAAGTAGAAAGCCAATAGCCGCCGGATGTATTCGCCCTTTAATTTTCCTTTCCGCGCATCTCGCTCATGCAATACAATTAACTGCGCTTTTCACAATTGTAGCCTTAGCCCCATGCGTGATTGGAGCCGGACAATGTCGGACGTCCTACGCTTCGACTGCTTCGAGGTTGATCTGGCCGCCGGACACCTCCGCAAGCGCGGTGTCAGGATTGGCCTCCGTGAACAGCCTTTCCAGGTGCTCGCCCTGCTGCTGGAGCGGCCCGGGCAAGTGGTCACCCGCGATGAACTGCGCCGGCGGCTTTGGCGCGACGAGGTGTTTGTCGACTTCGATAACAGCCTGAACATCGCCATTGCCCGCCTGCGCACGGCGTTGGGCGACTCGGCCGAGCATCCCCGCTTCATCGAAACGCTGCCCAAGCGGGGGTATCGGTTTGTCGGCAATGTGTCCCCGCTGCCTTCCGCAGCGGAACCAGGACCGGCACGCAGGCCCAGGCTGGTGGTGCTTCCGTTCGTGAATGCGAGCGGCGATCCGGCGCAGGAGTACTTCAGTGATGCCATGACCGATGAGACCATCACCGCACTGGCGAGTCTGGCGCCGGAGCAGTTGGCCGTGATTGCCCGCACCACGGCCATGCGTTACAAGGGCAGCCACAAGGACGTGGCCCAAATAGGCCGCGCGTTGGACGTGGACTACGTCGTGGAAGGTGCGCTCCACCGCACCGAAGACCAGGTGGCAATCAGCGTGCAGCTCATTCAGACCAGCGATCAGACGCACCTCTCCGCCAATAGATATGAGGCGGAGATGCGGGATATTTTCCGCGTGCAAAGCTCCATCGCGCAAGACATAGCCGCGCACATCCCGTCCATTGCGGACAAAGTTCGCGCAGAGCAGGTCCCAAGGAAGCCGACAGAGAATCTCGCAGCCTACAACGAGTACATCAAAGGCCGCTATGAGATGTGGAAATGGACGCCGGAGAGCGTGGCGAAAGCGAAACAGCACCTCGAAGCGGCGCTCGCTCGCGATCCTTGCTTCGCACTGGCCTGCGACGGCCTCGCCAATCTCTATGGATACCTTGGCTTTTGGGGATTTTTGCCCCCCGATGAAGCGGAGCCCTATCGGTGGTTCTACGGGATGCGAGCTTTCGAACTCGATTCCACTTTGGCCGAATCGCGCTGCCACGTCGCTTATCATCCCCAGAAATGCCATTACGAAGACGCCTATTCCTATAACTGGCTGGAAGCCGAGAAGCAGATGGCGAACGCGCGAGACCTGAATCCGAATTCACCAATAGTTCGGGTGAGGCACGCGACAGTCCTGGGTGTGCTCGGACACATTGAAGAAAGCGTCGCAGAGCTGGAATGTGCCCTCGAATTGGACCCGCTCTCACTGGAGGTGCACTGCTGGTTAGCGTTAGAGCTCTTCCTTGGCCGTCAGTACGAGCGCGGGCTCGAGCAGGCACGGCAACTCGTCGAACTCGAACCTGGGCACCACATGGCATACATGATGCTCGGGCTGGTTTATCTGGGCATGCAACGATTCGAAGATAGTGTGGCCGCATTTCGCCGTGCGGCCGAGCTTTCCGATGAGTTTCCTCTCATGCTGGGATGGCTCGGGTTGGCATTGGGCTTGGGCGGACACAGGGATGAAGCCACACTGATGCTGGAGCGTCTTCGTGCGATCGCATGGATGGAACGAGCCGCTGACCGGAACGACGAGTGGATTCATCCGCTCAAGACCTACCAGTTTCTGGATCCGCTCCGATCCGATCCGCGGTTTCACACGCTCATGCGCAAGCTGAACATCGAACCCTGATCAGGTCCACTCAGATCGCCGATGGTCTCGACGCCGCCCACAGGAAGGGGAATAATGAAAAACCACTCGAGTGTCAGGGAGAGACCATATGTATCAAAGGATCAAGTACGACTTCGCGCAGGAACTGGTGAAGATCAAAGACTCGGGCCTGTACAAGGAAGAGCGGACGATTCTCTCGGATCAGAAACCGAGCCTTCGGGTTTCGTTCCCGGCGGGGAGTGAGCCGCGCACGGTGCTGAATTTCTGCGCCAACAATTACCTCGGCCTGGCAAATCATCCTACAATCCTCGAGGCGGCGCGGCGCGCGCTCGACGAATACGGGTTCGGCCTCGCGTCGGTCCGCTTCATCTGCGGTACCCAAAGCCTGCA
>JAFNAG010000291.1 GCA_017860135.1 Acidobacteriota bacterium | reverse complement strand
CTCGCAACGGATTGATCCGGTGACTGGCAAGCCGGTTCTGGACGAGAGTGGCAAGCCCATCCTTGATGACGTCAGTAACCAGCAGCAGGTGAACTATGCCCCCGAGCATACCTTTTCGGTGGGGCTCACCTACACCGCACCGCCGGGTCGGGCCGGGACATTCTCGGCGCACCTCGATACGTTTTGGCAGGATGCCATGCACCTCGGTGGCCAATCACCGTTTGCGGACGCGGTGCTGGGGTCGTGGAGCTATGCGCTGGTGAACGGGCGGGTTCAGTTCGCGAGCATCCCGCTCCAGAAGGGCGATCTCGATGTTGCGCTATTTGGCCGCAACCTGTTCGACCGGAAGTATCGGATCGATGGGAAGGATTTCGGTGCGGGACTCGGGTACATGGTGAACACCTATGGTGATCCCCGCACCTTCGGGCTTGGAGTGACCTATCACTTCGCAGCGTCGTAGCGGTTTCGTATGACGTGCGGGGCGCGAGAGCATGGGTCTGTCATCGAAGTCAACAACAGCGGTGTCGTCGCCTATTGTTGAACAAGAACGCCTCACTAGGAAGGAGAAAGGCTATGTTTCCTCATCGCAATGAATGTCTGCTTGCTTGGATCTGGGCTGGAGTCGCAGTGCTTCTCCTAGGGAGCACCAGCGTTCTTGCAGACCTTCCGGCAGCAAGCTCAGATGCGGCAAAAGAAGTCAGCATCCTGGCGCTATTCGAAAGCCGTTGCCTGTTCTGCCATGGGCCATCGCGACGCGCGTCGGACAAAGAAGCGTTGTCCAAGCTGGGAGCCGAGGCCATCTATCAGACGATCACCTCCGGCTCGATGAAGGATCAGGCGGCCGGACTGACGGAGGCGGAGCGCCGGGGGATCGCGGAATCCCTGGGCGGCCTCGAAAAGGCGGCCGCTACGCCGCCAGCGCCCAAGTGCGAGGGTGCCGTGCCGGCGTTTCCGGGCCGAGATGAGCATACTGCGTGGGGCGGGTGGTCGACGGACGTGGAAAACACCCGCTTCCAAAGCGCAAGCATGGCCGGCCTGACGGCAGAGGACGTGGCGCGGCTGGAACCGCGCTGGACATTGGTGCTTCCGAACACCTCGACACTGGCCAATCAGGTCACCGTGACCGGCGAATGGCTTTTCCTGGCAGGACGGGACGGGACCATCTACGCGCTGGATCGCCAGACGGGTTGTGTGCACTGGACGTACAAGGCCGAGACGCTGGTGCGTACCGCTCTGCTGATCGAGGGCAAGTCGATCTATTTTGGCGACGGATCGGGCACGGTCTACTCGTTGGACGGGTTGACCGGGGCGCTCCGCTGGAAGCAAAAGGCGGACGAGCACCCGAATGCGCGGATTACCGGCGCGCCGACAGCCTATGATGGACTTCTGTATGTGGGTGTGTCGTCGCATGAAGAATCGGCTGCTGCTGGCCCATCCTATGTGTGCTGTACGTTTCGTGGCAGCGTCGTCGCCATGAACCTGGCCACGGGAAAGCAGGTCTGGAAAACCTACACCATAAACAAGGCACCGACAAAGCAGGGCGTAAATGAACATGGCGTCGAGCGGCGTGGACCGTCCGGCGCGGCGATCTGGTCGCCGCTGACAGTGGATAAGAAGCGCGGGCTCATTTATGCGGGCACCGGGAACAACTATTCCGACCCGGTAACCAGCACCGCAGACGCGGTTCTGGCCTTCGATCGGCGCACCGGAGCGCTTCGCTGGCATACCACCTTGACTCCCAGCGACGCCTTCAACGCCGCGTGCGTGATCAAGGGAAGCGGCAATTGTCCGGAAAGCAACGGCGATGATGTGGACATTGGCGCCCCTCCCATGCTGGTACGAAGGGCAGGCGGACATGACCTTCTCCTCGTTGGGCAAAAATCCGGCGTGCTCTATGCACTTGACCCGCAGCGGCGCGGCAAGCTGCTCTGGGAGCGGCGCTTGGGCAAGGGCGGCATGACCGGTGGAATCTTGTGGGGACTCGCGACAGATGGACAGCGCGTCTACGCGGCCATTCAGGATCTGGATTTGCCAAATAATCGCGCCGATGGATCGATCAATGCCGTGGATGTGGCGACAGGAACGCTGCTGTGGCGAACGGCAAATCCGCCGGAGGCCTGCAAGGATCGTCCCAAGGGCTGTTTCACCGGCATGACGGCACCGATCACTGCGATGCCAGGCGTGGTGTTCGAGGGATCGCTCGATGGTCACTTGCGCGCCTTTAACGCCGCGTCCGGAAGCGTCATATGGGATTTTGATGCCGTACGCGATTTCACTGGCTTGAATGGAATGGTGGGACGTGGCGGATCGATCAGCTACGCGGGTGTGACGCTGGCCAACGGATTTGCGTATCAGACCACGGGATATTCGTCTTTTGGTTCGGGGATGGCGGGGAATGTGTTCATAGCGTTTGCTCCGGCCAAACAAAAATAGGCTGTCTGGAACGGACAAAGGGAATGATTGTCAAGGACAAGGTCATCATCGTGTCGGGCATCGGTCCCGGGCTCGGCATCAAACTTGCCATCGAGGCGGCGCGTGAAGGGGCACGAATAGCAGTTGCCGCTCGCACCCAGGCCAACCTCGACGAGGCCGAGCATCGCATGCGCGAAGTCGCACCGAACTGCGAAGTGCTCAAGCAACCCACCGACATCCTCGATCGTGGCCAATGCAAGCGCCTTGCGGGAACGACGATGGCGCGCTTCGGCCGCGTCGACGGCCTGATCAATAGCGCTTACTTCCACGGCAACTTCAGCAGCATCGCCGAAAGCGACCTCGACGTTTTGAGCAAGACCGTCGACACCAACCTGATCGGCACCCTGAACCTGACGCAGGAAACGATCCCGGCGATGAAGCAGGGCGGCGGCGGAGCCATCGTCATGATCAACACGATGTCGACGCGCCAGGCGAGGAGCTCCTCCGAGGCCGCCTACGCCGCCTCGAAGGGTGCTCTTATGGTAGCCGCAAAGTATCTGGCGCTTGATCTCGGCCCCAGCAACATCCGCGTCAACACCTTGCTGCCCGGCTGGATGTGGGGCGTGCCGGTCCAAACCTACGTCAAGCAGGCCGCCGCCGCAGAGAAGGTTCCGGAAGAAGCGATCATTGCACGCATCACCGCCAACATTCCCCTGCGTCGTATCGTCAAGGATGAAGAATGCGCGCGTGCCGCGTTGTTTCTCGTGTCCGACTACGCGAGCGGCATCACCGGCGCGCAGCTGGACGCCAACGGCGGCCAATTCATGGCTTGTTGATTCAATGGAGTGCCTTTTTTAGCTGCCATCGGCCCGCGTTAGGAGTGGAATATGACAAGTAAATTGATGGCGAAAAATTACCCCCTCGAAGTCGGCGGAGTGGCCGACTATCCCGTAAAGGTCGGCAGCATGCTGCTGACGCTGGTCGACCCATCCCCAGGTTACGAGCGCGCCTACAACCGCTGGTACGAACGAGACCATTTCTACGCCGGCTGCATGATCGGGCCGTACCTCTTCGCCGGCAGCCGCTGGGTGGCCACCCGCGAGTTGAAGAACCTCCGTTGGCCGAAAGGAGACGAAACGATCGCCCGGCCCACGGACGCGGGCTCGTATGTGTCCATCTACTGGGTGGAAAAGGGCCACCATGACGACCATTTTGACTGGGCGGGTGTGCAGGTGCGCAAACTCTACGGGGGGGGGCGAGGCTTCTCCGAACGCCGTCACATCCACACGAGCCTGTTCGATCACCTCGGCGCTGCGTACCGCGACCCCGATCCTGTTCCGGTCGATCTCGCGCTCGACGCTTGCTACGACGGCATCGTCGCGGCGTGGTTCGATGCCACCAAGTGCACCGCCGCCGACCTGCACGCCGTGCTTGCGCCGCTGATGGCGGACCTCATGGCGGGGTCGTCGATCGAGATCGCCTCCTCGTGGACCCCGTCGGCCGGCGAGAACGACCCGAAGGACGCCCCAATGGACCTCGGCAGCCATGCTGGTGGCCCGGAGCGGTTGTGCCAGCTGTTCTTCGTGCGCGGCAACGTGCGCGACGTGATCGGCCGGTTCCATACCTACACGGACCGCATCGCTTCCGATGCCCTCGCCATTACTCATTTGGTGGCGCCCTTCTTCCGCACGATGGTCGGGACCGATACCTACACCGACCAGCTTTGGTGATGGGAAAGATTTGAGTGATTTAGCAGGTGATAGAGGAGAGTATCGCCAGAAATTCAGCCTGTTTCAGCGAGTAAAGGCGGGATGTAGGATGTTTCGTTCTGACATACGAACCATATCAGGGTCGCATTGTTCCACCGCCATTGACCGAGATCGTCTGGCCATTGATCCACTCGCCATCGCGCGAGAAGAGCATAGCGACCATGGCAGCGATGTCAGCACTTTCACCCAAGCGGTGGCTTTTGCTTCCCGCCAAAATATTAGCCTGCATGTCCTCGTCCATTCGCGCCCGGATCCGGGGAGTCATCACCAATCCTGGCAGGATCGCATTGGCGCGCACGCCTTCGGGGCCCCAACGGCTAGCCACGTGGCGGGCCAGTGCGTTGATCGCCGACTTCGCCATAGCGTAGGAAAAACGCTGGTTCTCCCCGACATGGGCGGCATCGGAACTGGTATAGACGATTGCGCCTCGGTTGTGGATTATATGAGGCAGGGCGACGCGGGTACACATAACAGCACCACGCATATTGACTGCCATGGTCCGATCGAACACGCCCATGTCGATGTCGAGTACGTCGGTGTCTATGCGCAGAGCAGCCATGTCCGAGGCGTTGACGAACAGGAAATCGAGGGTGCCGTAGGCCTCGATCGTGGCATTGACGAGCGCGCGGACAGAAGCGTCGTCCGACTGGTCGTAGGCGAACGCGCTGCAGTCCCCGCCATCGGCGCGGATTGCAGCGGCCGCGGCCTCTGCCGCATCGGCGACGATGTCGCCGAGCATCACGCAGCACCCCTCGGCTGCAAGGCGACGTGCCGCCGCTTCCCCAATCCCGCCGCCACCGGCGATCAGCGCCACCTTTCCTGCCAATCCGCGATCCAGAAGCAGAGCGCTCATACTCGAATGTCCCTCACGGTCATGTTGGCATCAATTAAGAGGAAACCTGATGTTCATTTTGTGCAACTTTGGATGTGAAGTGATCTTTGTGGAGAAGCGCGATCTGATTTATCACGCTATCAACGGCTAGGAAATATGCAATGACAACCAATCAAACGATGGCCACACTTGGCATTGCAGTAGAAATTACCGCTCGAACGATTCAGATTGGGGAAGTTGCCAGGATGGTTTCCGAACGAGGCTATTCCTCGATTTTTGTCAGTGAGCATACCCACATCCCCGTTGATTCGAAGAGTGTTTCTCCGTCCGGCGTCCCGCGGGATTGGGTCAAACGCATCCCCGACCCCTATGTGACGCTTGCTGCAGCGGCCGCCACGACTGATCTGGAAGTGGGAACCTTTGTCGCACTGCCTGCCCAGCATGAGCCTATCGTCTTGGCCAAGGCAATTGCCACCCTGGATCAACTGAGTGGTGGGCGTTTTGTCTTAGGTGTTGGCTGGGGCTGGCATCGAGAGGAATTTGAAAACATCACCCACAAGCCGCCCAACGAGCGGGTTCCCATGTTGATCGAGAAACTTGAGGCGATGCGGCGGCTATGGACAGACGAGGAAGCCGAATATACGGGCGACTATGTGCAAATTCAGAAGTCATGGTCCTGGCCAAAGCCTGCGAGGCCTGGGGGGCCGCCGGTATTGTTGGGTGCCAATGGTACGACGCGTAATTTTCAGAGAATCGTCAAATGGGCTGATGGCTGGATTCCCCAGATGTCGGGGCTTTATAGTGAGGCATTTCCCGCCGAACTTGATGAACTTCGCAGGTTATGGCGGGAGGCCGGGCGTGGTGCATCGGGTCCCGACATCACCGTCTCTCACATGCCGGGGTCTGCTGACGATGTACGCAAGGGTTTGGAGCGAGCCAATCAACTCGGCATCAAGCGCGTACTTGTGCGGATTGTTGAGGAGCGCATGGAAGATTTCGAAGCCATTGTCGACGAAATCGCGCAGGCGATTCCTGGCAGGTAATCGCCTGCTGGCATCCGTCTGAAAACAGGCTCGTGCCATGGTCGCCCCGCCGAGCATCCAGGCCGCAACCCAATACCGGAGCGCTGCTTCACGAGCGCCGGCCTGTAATGGGCACGTGGTGCCGACTGGCTACCCACGACATCCATTTCTGTTGATCGTGTACTAATCGCGATCGAAGAAAGGAGATTCTATGAAGAGGCCCCGATCTGGCGGGCGACGTTGACCCGAAGGCCCAAGCGTCGGTACGTGCTCGAGGCACAACGACAGAAAGGGGC
>JAFNAG010000290.1 GCA_017860135.1 Acidobacteriota bacterium | reverse complement strand
GACTGCGTCTCCCGGGAATCTGCGGTGGCCTCGCCTCTTGTGGCGGGCCTCACATTCACCGGCCATCCAGTCCTTCTCTGGCTCCGGCCCTGCTAAGGGCTCGCGCCCTGGCCTTTGCTGCGCGACCCTTTCAGGGTCGGAGCTTGGGTGTTTCTCCGTTTGCGAAGATGTGTGCTTTTTCCCAGGGCTTGCGCCCTGGGCTGTCCTGCGCGACCCTTTCAGGGTCATCTGCGTCCAGTATCCGCATCTCACCTTGGCAGGCCAGCGAAACATCTGATAAACGGCACAGATCGTGGGTGGCTGCTGGCTGCCGTCCCTCTGCGCCTCATCAGGGTTTCATAGAGCAGCCGATGGCCGCAACCAGGCAAAGCGACGACCCCTGGAAACGGCACAATCGGTATCGGAATCGCTATCGGGATCGATTTCGGCGTCATTGCGCTGCCGACATCAACACAGAGGCGTCTGATCATGCACTGTTTTCGATAGCGATTGCGACTGCGACCCCGGTGCCGATGCCGACCCCGTTTTTCCATGGTGCTGAAAAATCCTTTCCTTTTTGGGAAGGATTTTCAGGTTAGTAGTACAGTGTCACGTGTGGGCAACAGCCAGCGCTGTGCGGGGCACGCCAAGGCCACGCCTTCGAGGCGCGGTTGATTACAGTCGTGAGGCCAGGTCGCGTCGCAGTTCCTGCAATGAATCCGGGCGGCCGATGTCTTTCCAGTACGATGTGTCGCTGCGGAAAGCCGCGATCTTCTCCCCCTGGCCCGCCAGGCGCAGGTATGCGCTCATAATGGGAAACGCGCCCTCCTCGCGAAGCATGGGGAGCAGCGCAGGCGAGATCACGTGCACGCCGTCGAAGGCCAGGCGTTCGGCATCCGCAACGGGAGTCGCTGCCCACTCGCGGCGCCCTTCGGAGACCACTTCGCGCCCGCAAAGCAATCCCTCCGGCGAGAACAGGAGGATCCTGTCGCTGGCGCGCTTCCGAACCGACAGCGTGGCCAGGTGCTTTCCCGAATCGTGGGCGCGGTACATTCCCGGCAGGTCCAGGTCCGAGTACACATCCACGTTATGAAGGAAGAACGGTTTGCCGTCACCGAAAAACCAGGCAGCCTTCTTGAGACCTCCCCCTGTGTCGAGAATCTCCGGCTCCAGGGAGAATTCCAGGCGCAGGCCCGGGACCCCCCTTGTGCCGAGGAATTGCATGATGGCATGCGGCAGGTGATGCAGGTTCACAAGGATTTCGGTTACGCCGGCCTGCTTCAGCCGCTGCATCACGTGTTCCAGCATCGTCTTTCCGCCGACTTCCACGAGCGCCTTGGGGACTGAATCGGTCAGGGGTCTGAGACGGCTCCCAACGCCGGCGGCGAGGATCATGGCTTTCATGGAGTCGATTCCCGGTTTGAACCTGCCGACAGTTCCGCGTGGCACAACTCGACCTGCACACCCTGTTCTCGCAGGCGGCGTGCGAGCATTTCCGCGCAATAGACCGAGCGGTGCTGGCCTCCGGTACAGCCGAAAGCGACCATGAGGTCGGTGAAGTTCCGGCTCCTGTAACTCTCGGTGCTTTGTTCCACGAGCAAAAACACGTGCTCCAGGAAACGCCTCACTTCCGATGACGATTCGAGAAACGCTGCGACCTCGATGTCCCGGCCGGTAAGTCTCGCAAAGCGCTCCTCCTTGCCCGGATTGGGAAGGGCGCGGCAATCAAAAACGAACCCGCCGCCGTGGCCGGTCTCGTCCGCGGGAATTCCCCTCCGGTACGAGAAGCTCAGAACGCGCACGGTCAGCTTCAGTTCTGCGCCGCCGAACTGGCGCAGGTAGGAGGATCCCACCATGTGCTGGAACACCTTGATCAGCGCGGGCAATTCCACCGGCAGTTCGGCAGTGCGCATCAGGTGCTCGAGATTCCGGATGGCATAGGGGATGCTCTGCAGAAAATGAGTTTTCCTTTCGTAGAAGCCGCGCAATCCGTAGGATCCCAGGGCCTGCACAATGCGGATGTAAACGTAGCCGTGATAATGGCGCATGAACTCCGCGCGCCGCACGGGAATGAGTTTTGCCAGCGCCGCCAGGTACTCGTCCAGCAGGAGGTCACGCACGGGGAAGGGGATATCCGCCTTGGCGTCGAAAAGCATGGAAGCCACGTCGTATTGCAGTGCGCCGCGGCGGCCTCCCTGGTAGTCGATGAACCAGGGCTCGCCGTTCCTGAGCATGACGTTGCGGGACTGGAAGTCGCGGTATAGAAAATAGTTGCGTGCGGCCCCCAACAGGAACTCCGCCAGATGCTCGAAGTCGTCTTCCAGTGCCTGCTCGTCAAAAGGGATCTGTGCGAGCCGCAGGAAGTAGTACTTGAAGTAGTTCAGGTCCCACTTCATCGACTGTTTGTCAAAGCAGGCTCTCGGGTAACAGAAGCGGTATTCCAGCGTTCTGCCCCCTTCGACCTGGAAACTCGGCAAGGTCCGTATCACCCGGCGGTAGTTCTCCACGACCTCCTTGGGGAAGTCTTCCCGGGTGCGGTGCGCCGAGATAAAATCGAAGAGGGTGGTATCCCCGAGATCCTCCTCGAGATAAAGTCCCTTTTCCGGATCCTCGGCAAAGATCTCGGGCACCGGCAGGCCGCAGAGGCGGAAATGCCGCGAGAATTCGAGGAATGCGCGGTTCTCCTTGTGATCCGGCCCGATGGCCCCTATGGCTGTGCGGGAATCTCCCTTCAGCCGGAAGAGCTGCCGGCAGGAGCCGTCCCCTTTCAGGGTAACGACACTGCGGACCGGTTCTCCGAAATGTCCCTCAAAAAGGCTGCCGAGTGCTTTTTGCATGAAGACTCCGATCTGCTGCGAGACGGAATTCCATAGTACCATGCGGAGACACGCGTCTCAGCGTTTCTGGATCAGGACCGTGCCCGACCCTGCGACCTGCATCCTCGCCCGCAATTGCACCTTGTGGCCGGTTGCGGGAATCGTCAGGAGGAGCGAATCGGAACGGCCGTTCTCCGGGCGCAAAAGATCGGGTTGGGCGACGCCGTCCAGCAGCACTTCAGCTTCCGAAATGCCTGCGGGGCCTCCTCCTTCCGGGACGAACCGGAGCCTGTACTGGGTCGCCGCGTCGATTCGCCTGGTGAGGTCAAGGTCGACCTGTCCGTTCGCCCAGCGGCCTGCCGCGTCATCGGCCCAGACCCGGGGCGGGTCGTCCCAGGTCTTCGGCGGCGGACTGCCCGTGGCGAACGCCGCCAGGCGTCGTATCTGCGGAGTGCCGGCCGCCTGCGTGATGCGGAGCCGGAGTCCTTCGACTGCGGTCGGCTCGACCGGCTGGACTCTCATCTGGCCGATGGCCGAGCCGCCGCCCAGCCGCATCCATTTCTCTTGCGTCTTCCCTTCGACCACGTATTCCCGGATGCGCTCACCGCGGCGGATGTCCTCCTGGAGAATGACGTGGTCGATCCTGGCCGGCGCCTTGAGCTTGAGCTCCAGCGTCTTGCCGGATCCGTGAGTCTCCGCCAGGCTGCGCCCGAAGCGGCGCCGGACTTCGCGGCCGAATTCTTCGACCCGGGCGATATCCGCCTCCGGGATCAGTCCGCTGCGGTCCGGCGTCAGGTTGAGCAGAAGGTTGGCTCCCCTCCCCACGGAGCGATAGTAGATTTCCATCAGCTGGTCGAGGGTCATGATTCTAATGTGATTCTTGGTGCTCCAGAACCAGTTGGGGCGCCGCAGCGATACATCCACTTCGTTGGGCATCCATACGTCACCGTCCGGATCCCCGTGCATTGCGGTGGCGATCCCGGTCCGGGCGTCGCGCGCCGGCAGAGCGTTCCATGCGGGGTATGGCGCGAATCCCTGCTCGTTCCCCACCCAGCGGATCGTGGCATGCGGGCCCTGAAAGATCATGGCGCCGGGTGCGAATCTCCTGAGAATGTCACCGACCGGAACCGCCACGCTGCCGTCGAACCAGATTTCCGTGATCTCGCCGTAATTCGACAGCAGCTCGGTCAATTGCCGCCGGTAAAGATCGTTGTAAGCCTCCTGTGCCTCCGCCGTTTTGCAGCGCCCGCCGTTGCCGGCGCCATGTCTGGCATCCTGCGGCGAGAGATAGAGCCCCAGTTTGATCCCGCGCTTGCGGCAGGAGGCCGCGAGATCGGCCACGATGTCCCCCTTCCCGCCGCGCCACGGAGTGCTCCTGATGCTGTAGTCCGTCGTGCCGGTCTGCCACATGCAGAAGCCGCCCGCATGCTTGGCGACGAACACGATGTATTTCGCTCCCATCCTTGCTGCTGTGTCCGCCCATTGATCCGTGTCGAGTCTGGCGGGATTGATGTCCTGCAGCGGCGTGGAAAGGTCGTCATACTCCCTGTCCTGCCATGTATTCGGTGCGAAGTGGACGAACATTCCCAGGCCGAGATCCTGCCAGGCCCGCTGCCGTGCGGTGGGAATCGCATTCGGCCCCCCGGGCAAATCAACCTGGGACCGGCTGCACACCGGCAGAAGCAATACCCACAAAATCAATATTCGAGGCATGATTCCTCCTGGCGCTGATCCGGCTGGGATTCGATTCCATCCAGTTTCCATGACCCCATTCTGCAGAGCCGGTGGAGTGCCGGTGATCGGTGCGGCCGGCTCCGCAATTTTAGGCTACGACAACTTCCAGGGATCCCGCAAGGTGGAAACGTGATTCCCGGGTAGATTTGCGAATGAAAACGGTAGCCGCCTCGAGAAGTCTTCATTATCATGCGTCGAGACGCCGATGATCGGCGTCCGTTCCCGCGCGGGAGGTGCGAGGTTATGAGCAAGCCGTGGCAGACCGACATGTGGTTTACCAGTCCCTGGAATTTCGACGAGGAAGTGCGGGCGGCCATCGCCTTCGATCCGCAGCCAAGGTTGCACGATGTCACATTGCGGGACGGCGAGCAGCAGGCGGGTATCGTGTTCACCCGGGATGATAAGATCCGGATCGCGGAAACTCTCGCAGAGGCCGGCGTACATCGCCTTGAAGCCGGCATGCCGGTCGTATCGAAGTCCGATGAGTTGGCCGTGCGCGAGATCGCAAAACGACTCGAGAAGTCCAAAACGGAGGTCTTCGGTTTCGCCCGCTGCATGGTTGACGATGTCAAGCGGTCCGTCGATGCCGGCGTCAAGGGAATTGTCATGGAGGTGCCGAGTTCGACGCACATCATCGAGCGCGCCTACCGCTGGGACCCCGCCCGTGCCATAGAGACTTCCGTCGAGGCAACCCGTTTTGCCGGGGATCACGGCCTGTACGTGTCGTTTTTCCCGATCGACTTTTCGCGTGCACCTCTGGAATGGGTGCTCCCCATGCTGAAGCGTGTGGCGGCCGAAGGTCACATGGATGCCCTCACCATCGTGGATACCTTTGGCGGCCTGGCTCCGCACACCGTGCCGTATCTTGTGAGGCGCATGCGCCAGGTCTTTCCCGACACACCCTTCGAGGTGCACTTCCACGATGACTTCGGCATGGGAGTGGCCAACACCCTGATGGCCATGGCGGCGGGATGCCAGGTGGCTCACACTTCGGTCACCGGGATCGGCGAGCGCGCGGGAAACTGCGCATATGAGGAACTCGCCCTGGCCATGATGACGATGTACGATGTCAACCTCGGGCTCAAAACGGAAAAATTCGTCGAGGTCTCGCGCCTGGTGCAGCGCCTGGCCGGCGTGCGCATACCTGCCAATCGCTGTGTTGTCGGTGAAAACCTTTTCGACATCGAGAGCGGTATCATCGTGAGCTGGCTGAGAAACTGCGGGACCGAGCACCCGACCGAACTGGTGCCGTTCCGCCCGGAACTGGTCGGCAACACGCCTCCCCGGGCCGTGCTCGGCAAAGGAAGCGGGCTGGACAGCATCGCGCTCTTCCTCGAAAGAATGGGGATCGAGGCCAGCCAGGAGCAGATGACCGCCTGGCTCGCGGAAGTCAAAGCCAGGTCCCTTCGGGAGAAACGCTTGGTGACCCTCGAGGAATTCCGGGAGATTGTGAGTACAGCCTGAACCGGCGGATTCTCCCCGGCGAAGCTGCGCTTCCCTCATTCGCGACTCCCTGCACCTGACGTCGGTGCTCGAGACGGGTGCAATCGGAAATGAGACTCAATCCTCGCAAAACTCAGGTCGCGCAACGATCAACGACAAAAGAATGTATCAATGGTCAATGGTCATTTGTCATCTGGCCGCCGCAAACCTTCGGCCCGTGCGGTCCTGATCGCGCTCGGCGCGGTTGAAGAACCCGAGCGCAGAGCCAACCTGCCGAGCTCCCAAATGACAATTGACAATTGACAGATTCTCTTTTGGTAATTGTCTAGCCGGCCCGAAGAAGACTGCCACGAATTCCACGAATTATCACA
>JAFNAG010000289.1 GCA_017860135.1 Acidobacteriota bacterium | reverse complement strand
GGAATCAAACCGCTTCCGGCCAAATTCACCAGTCCGGCCCTGATGTGTGTCAAGCCTTTCTCCTGACTCGTGACTTCCGACTCCGGTCTCCCAAACATGCCTGTACTACTCACCTGAGAATCCTTGCCAATAAGGAAAGGATTTTTCAGCACGACGGAATAACGGTCGGTATCGGCATCGGGATCGCAATCGCAGTCGCAATCGCAATCGAAAATTGTGCATAATCGGGCGCCTCAGTATTGATGCCGGCAGCGCGATGATGCCGGCGTCGATTGCGATAGCGATGGCGATACCGATTCCGATTCCGATTGTGCTCCAGGAGTGGTCGCATACCTGGTTGCGGCCATCGGCCGCGCTGTGAATTGTGCGAGACGAATTCCCCCGCAATCTGTATAATTCATCCTTCGTGCTGGCGGCAGTTATTGATACATACATGAGCAGGTGACCTGATTAAGGAGAAATCATGGATCTGAGCACGCAATACCTCGGAATGAAACTGCGAACCCCGCTTGTGCCGTCCGCTTCGCCTCTTTCGGACAGCCTGGACAACATCAAGCGGATGGAGGACGCCGGCGCGTCGGCGGTTGTCCTGTCTTCCCTTTTCGAAGAGCAGATCAGGCGCGAGCAGGAAGCTCTCGTACACCACCTCGAACACGGCACTGAGAGCTTTGCCGAATCGCTGAGCTATTTCCCTGCGCCGGGGGAATTCCGCGTGGGGCCGGAGGGTTACCTGGAAAAGATCCGCAAGTCCAAGGCGGCCGTCGGGATTCCGGTCATCGCCAGCCTGAACGGGGCATCGATCGGCGGCTGGGTCAGCTATGCAAAACGGATGGAAGAGGCCGGCGCCGACGCGCTGGAGTTGAATATTTACTCGATCCCTACCGATCCGGCGCTCTCGTCAGGCGAAATCGAACAGAATT
Source organism: Acidobacteriota bacterium (assembly GCA_017860135.1). Classification (GTDB taxonomy): domain Bacteria; phylum Acidobacteriota; class UBA6911; order UBA6911; family UBA6911; genus JAFNAG01. The sequence continues at coordinate 5,463 of JAFNAG010000289.1, read as the reverse complement.
ACATTGATATTCTCAAAGCGGTCAAGTTTGCCGTCACGATCCCCGTCGCGCTCAAACTGAGCCCGTTTTTCAGCAATCTGGCCGGAATGGCCCGGCGTTTCGATGCAGCGGGCGCGGATGCCCTGGTTCTATTCAACCGGTTCTACCAGCCGGACATCGATCTGGAAACACTGGAGGTCCGGCCCAATGTCCTGTTAAGCACGGCACAAGCGCTTCGCCTGCCGTTGCGCTGGGTTGCCATCCTGCATGGGCGTATCAAGGCGGATCTCGCTGCGACCAGCGGCATTCACAGCGCCCAGGATGTACTGAAGGTGACCATGGCAGGCGCCAGCGTCGCCCAGCTCTGCTCTGCGCTGATTCAGCGGGGCATCGGACACCTCCGCGAGGTGGAAAAGGGAATGGTGGAGTGGCTGCAGGAGCACGAATACGAATCCCTGGACCAAATGCGCGGCAGCATGAGCCAGAAGAACTGCGCGGATCCTTCCGCTTTCGAACGATCCCAATACATGCAGGCCGTGCTTTCTTACAAGGTCTGATCCGGAGCGCGTCGCCGTCACAGGACACCCTGCTCGAGAATTCCCAGCGTGTGACTGCTGATCCTGTACCGGGACCCGTCCGTTTCGAAGCTGATGGCGCCGAGGTCCGCCGTGACGAGTATCCTCGCCCGATGACGGAGCAGACGCTGGAGCGTCTCGGTGGAAGGATTTCCAAACGGGTTTTTTCTCCCCACGGAAATCACCGCCCACCGCGGCCGCACCTGCTCGAGGAACGGATCGAGAGTAGCATTGCGGCTGCCGTGATGCCCGACTTTCAGCAGAAGGCTGGGCATCGCAGCGGCGGTTTCCGCGGGCCCCTCCATGTCTCCTGCCAGCAGGGCGGAGAAGCGGCCGAACTCGAGACGGATGGCCAGCGAACCGTCGTTGATCGAACGGAAGGGCCGCCCCCTCGGCGGATTCAGGACGCGCACTGAGACTCCTGCAACTTCGCATTTTTCTCCGGCAACTGCCGCGTGGACTGGAACTCCTGCCGCACGCGCCTGCCGCAGGATTTCTGCCCTGGAAGGATCCTCCGCGCCTTCCGCATAGTCCAGCCTGCCGGCGGGAAAGTTCCGTAGAAGCGCGGGAATACCGCCGGCATGATCCCGGTGCGGGTGAGTGAGAATAACGCGATCCAGGGCGACGACCCAGCGCGACCAGTAGAATCTGGAAACCACCGCCTCCCCTATGTCGAAAGCGTCCTCATCCGGTGGTCCCGGTTGCCCCGGATGGAGTCCGCCCGCGTCAATCACCCAGACGCGGCCGTCCGGAAACTGGACGCCGATGGAGTCTCCCTGGCCGACATCGAGAAAAAAAATGCGAAGCGCCGGCAAACGGGAAATGGGCGCCCCTCGCGAATCCGCCGGTCTGAATGGCACCCGCGATGCGGGCAGGATCCCGGATTCCACAAGCGACAGGCACAGGAGTTCGAGACCGACCAGGAGGCAAGGAATCCAAAACCGGAGCGGGCGAAGCAGGCACCAGAGAAGAATCAGAATGACTCCCGCAAGCACCCAGATACCCGCGGGTGTCGGACATCGCTGCCAGGCGCCCGGCAGGTCGGTGAACCAGCGGTTTGCGGCCAGCAGTGCCGAGGCCGCAAATCCCGCGATTCGGAAAAGCGACGCCGAGTGTGCCAGTCCGGCCCAAACCTCGGCTGCCATGCCGGCGGCGAGTACCAGGGACGCAAGGGGGACGATCGCCAGATTGGCGGCTGGCCCGACCCAGCTCAGCCGGTTGAAGTAGTACGCCAGGATAGGCTCAAGCCAGGTCTGCACCGCCAGCGAGACTACGATCATGCCGGCGGCTGCCAGGCCGCAGGCCGCCGCCGCCCGGCAAGCCGTTACACCGGGTCCTCCCAGGCCTGAGAAGCACCGGTCCGCGCAGGCTTCGACGAGCATTTCACAGGAGAAACGAAGGCGGCGGCCGCGCGCATGCCAGGGATCCGCCTGGAGGTACAACCTCTCCTGGTCGCCCGCATGCCGGAGCGGATCGAACAACGGCTGCACGACGTGCTGCAGGAACGGCAGCCCCATCAGGACGATGGCGCATACCGCCAGGAAGGACAGCTGGAATCCGATGTCCAGGAGCCAGGAGGGCCTGGCGCAGAGCAGCAGGAAGCCGCATGCGAACACCGTGTTCGCGGGCGATGCCCTTCGGAACACGCAGTGCCCTGCCAGCACCAGCGCGAACATCCACAGGGCCCGCGAGATGCTGGCCTGGAATCCGACCATGCATGCGTAGAACATGATCCCGATTGTGGCCGGCACCGGCACCAGGGAAGGCGGCATGCCCGTCATGCGGAACAGTCTCGTCAGGACCCAGGCAATCCAACTGACGTGAAGTCCGGACACCACAAGGACATGATAGGTTCCGGCATTCTGGAAGTCGTTGCGCACGGCGGATCCAAGATCCGTGGAGTCCCCGAGCAATATGCTCGAGAGGACCGCGGCCTGTTGGGGGTCGACCTGCGTGCCGAAATCGCGAAGCCGTTCCCGCATCCAGCGCCGCACCGCTGCGGCAGCCCGCTCCCAGGGTGTCCCGCAGTCTGCGGGCAGCACCTCGATCAGCCGGGGCGACCTGGCGCGGGCCAGAAGAAAGATGCCGCGCCGCGCCAGGAACCCCACCCTGTCGCCCGATCCGGGATTCTCGAAGTTGCGGGGCCGGTCGCAGCTCACCCAGGCCCGCACCCTGTCGCCGGCTCTCACCTCCGCGCGCGGAAGCTGCGGGTCGTCGAGCGCCGCCACATGCAACTCGATCTTGCCCGTGCATGCAGCCCAGGCCTCCTGCCGGCGCAGGCCCCGCAGTGCAACAGTGGTCACGATATCCGCGCCGCGCCTTGCGCCGTCCTCGAGCACGCAGCCGTCGATCAGAATCGGTTCGGAGAGCGGCAGCTCCCCTGTGGCGACCATCGCCCGGACATCCTCGCCGGCATAGCCGTCCCGCTCTGCGAGCCGCAGCAGCAGGCCGCCCAGCACAACCGCGAGCAACCCGAATAGGAAACAGATATTCGTGCGGTTGCGGGCGAGAGCGGCCCCTGCCGTGCAGATGACAGCAGCCGCCGCGGTGCCGAGTGCGGCAAACGAGTAGGTCTCCACCAGTCCGGCCGACGCGATGCCTGCGGCGAGGCAGAGCGCCAGGGGAACGAAGGGCGAGCCCTCGCAGCATTCTCGAATGGATACCCGGGCTTTGCGCATTTCCATCCGGCGGGGCCAATCTGCCGGAAACTGTCCTGGGGATCAGCGTCGCTTCAGGCGCACAACGGTCTCCATGTGATACGTCTGGGGGAACATGTCCAGGCCGTCGATGGAATCGATCCGATAATCGCGCGCAGAGAGAACGGAAAGGTCCCGGACCTGCGTTTGAGGATCGCACGAAACGTACACGATGTTTTCCGGAGCCCACTCCAGCAGCCTGCGCATCACCGCCGGCCCCGCCCCGGTGCGCGGAGGATCCAGCAGTACACAATCAAACGCAGGGGCGGCCACGGAACCCACAGCCTCGCTCCATTGCAGCACATCGGCGCACACCGCATCGATGTTGTCCAGTCCGGCGCCGGAGGCGTTTCGGGCACAGAGCCGGGAAGCTTCCGTGTTTCCTTCCACTGCAATGACCCCGCGGAAGCGCGCTGCCATTGGCAGCGAGAACAATCCCACGCCGGAGAAGAGATCGAGCGCCGCCTCTCCGCCCGCCGCCGCCCCCAGCGCGGCCTCAACAAGGTCAGACAGGAGGAAGCCGTTTGCCTGGAAGAAGACGGATGCTGTCAGCGCATATGTGTACTCACCGACCTGCCTCAGCAGAATGGTCTCGGATGGCCTGCCTGCTTCTGCACATGCCCAGTTTCCGTCTTCGGTGCAAGCCAGGTCTATCTCCGTGGCATCCGGACCGAACCGGCCATCGACCTGGTCTCCGCGGATCGAGCGCAACGCCTCATTCAGGGCCGGGCGGAGCAGCGGGCAGGCCTCCACGTCTTCCACGTCGCGGGAGCGGAAACGGTAGAATCCTGCAATGGCCTTCGCGCTGTTGCCCCGCAGCTGCACACGTGCGCGGGAGCGATATCCGAACGGAGCCGGGCATGCTTTCATCGAAATCCGAAGTTCTCGAGTTTCGGGAAAGTGGTGGTGAAACACCTCCTCGAGGATCATCCTCTTTGCCGCACACTGCAGCTCGTACTCCATGTGCTGCCACTGGCAGCCGCCGCAACGGCCAAAGTGAGGGCAGGGAGGCAGGACCCGCCCCGGGCCGGGCCGCACCATCCGCACCAACGACGCCCGCGTGTAACTCCTTCTGCGCTCGACAGGGCGCACCTCCACTCGATCTCCAGGGACCGTGTACGGGACGAACACAACTTTGCCTTCGTGACGCCCGAGACCGTCACCGCCATAGACGAGCTTTTCGATATCCAATTCGAACAGCGCGCCTGCAGGCGCCTGGCGATCGATCGGTTTCATCTCCGGAATCCCACCCCGGGGCGGAGCAGCCTACATGTGAAACAGGCTCAGTTCCCCGACGGCAAAATGGCGGTGTATCCGCGTGCGCATGTAATTAGCAACAATTTTTGCATAGGTCTCCGGGGGAAGCTTCTTCCTGTAGATCTTCAGGTCTTTCCTGGCTTCCTTCTCCCAGTTTTCCGTCATCTCGGGAGTGACGGCAGCGCGCAGGATCCCGACCAGCGTTTCGTCGAGGATGGCGAGATCCCGGTCGAGCGACTCGAAGTCGATCTGCTTCTCCGGCGCCAGACCGCCCATGATTTCATCGAGCCTGCCGAGGATCCGGTCGATTCCCTCGCGCACCTCCTCCGAAACATATTGTTTCGCGCCCAGCGCTTTTATTTCAATAATTCTCGTCTCGAAGAACCTGAGGATCTCCTCCTTCCCGGGCCCTTCCGGCTCGACGGCCTGCTCCCCGCCGGGGGCGGGGGCCTCATTTCCGGATTCCGCCTGCGGAGACTGTCCCACATGCGCTTCGAGATGCCGCGCGTATTCTTCCATCACACTTGCGTGGCAGTAGAAGAGCGTACTGACCTTGGAGGCTCTGTGCGGTTGCCTGGCGAAGAAACTGTCCATCGCCATGTCGATGCCGCGCAGGGCGACGTGGAGCGGAACACCCGAGTCGCGCCAGGTTGCGATCAGGCTCCAGTCGAGCGGAGAAACGTACAGATGTTTGCCGCGGCGCCGGACGAAGTGCTCTTCGATTTCCGTGAAGTAGTTGTAGTAGTTCATGAGTGGATGCGGATTCAGGAATCAGGATATCTTATGGTTTGCCTGAATCCATACTTAAACCCAAGGAAACGCTGTAACTGTTTCTGCCGGCTCGTTATAATTAAGGGTCTGCAAATAAAGCCACGAATTCTCACGGAGGATTATCTCCTTTGGTGCGAGCCATACCACGCCGCTTTCGTGATAATTCGTGGAATTCGTGGCAGTTT
>JAFNAG010000288.1 GCA_017860135.1 Acidobacteriota bacterium | reverse complement strand
CAGCCTCCGGCAGCACGAACGAGGTCAGCGCAGTGCCGGAAGTATCCGTTCCATCGAGGCTCGTGAGGCTTTCGTTAAACGCAAGGAAGAATCCCGGAACCCGGGGAACGTCTCCCTCGAGCCGGACCCATGCCGGCGTCCCTGCATTCTGCAGTCCTGCGCCGAAAATCTCGCTGCCGACCAGCGACAGCTGCTGCCAGGCGGTCAGAGTCAGCACGGCCGGATTCTGGATGCCGCTGCCGGCAATCGGGGTTCCCTTCGCCCCGAAGGCAGTCAAAGTCAGCGTGGCGGTTCTCCCACTCAAATTGACCAGGGCGATGCCGGTCGAACCGCCGCCGCCCGGCTCTGTTCCCTCAAGGCGCGGGAAGTAGAGTGAAAGGGCGTGTGGGGAGATTGTGAAGATGGAAGGATTGGAAACGGATCCGCCTGCATCCGCCGGATTCGCCACGGTGACCGTGACGGCCCCCGCACGGAGCAGCCGGTCTTCGGGTATGGTCGCCTCCAGTTGCGTGCCGCTCAGATACAGAGTGGGTACATCGATCCCATCCCATCGAACGGTGGAAGCTGCGACAAATCCTGCACCCCGCACCTTCAGCACGAAAGCGGGGCCGCCCACGATTGCAGAAGAGGGATCGAGGCGGTCGACCATTAACGCATCAGATTCGAGAAATCGCGGCCGGGCCTCATCCGCCGAAGGGACGTCACAAGCGGAGGAGCGCGGAACTGCCGGAGCCAGGCTCACCCTGACGCCGGGCATTTCGGCGTTGCAGTCACCGACCGCAAAATCGAAGGAGGGAACGATCGTAAAAGACTCCATGGCGATGTCGCTGCCCCCTGTTTGATCCAGGGCTTCAAAACTATACACTGCTTCGGAGGTCCCCGTTTCAAACTCGCTTTCCACCAGGCGGAGCAAAGCCCCGGTGACCGGGTAGGCCGGCACGGCAACTGGCCAGATCACCCCGGCAACCCCTCCCGGGACATCGTCCAGGCGGATATGCACCTGTGTGGAATTGGTGGGTGCTCCCAGCGCCTCGGAAGCGCTGTCCGTGCGGTCATTGCTGTTGATCCCGTCGTCGTTCGCGTCCATGTCCACGAAGGCGCGCGCGAAGCCTTCGGTGACGCGTATCCGCAACCCGAAGCCGCCGGAAACGATTTCCGCAGTCATTGCCTGGAAGGACTTCGCCACCCGGACGCGATCCGGGGATAAGCTCGTTGCCGCGGGGTCGTTGATCGATTGCAGGTCCACGAACAAGTCTGCATCAGGTACGACGGCTGCGCTGGCGTCGATTCTCCCCCGGATTCCTTCGATCCGGATGTAGTCTCCATCGGAGAGCACCGCGCCCGGCAGCAGATTGAGCGTGAAAAAGCCCATGCACTCCCCGCCGATCACCCGGTTTTCAATTCCGGTGAGCGCAGGTGCGGCAGGCGCGAAACCCGGGCTGAAAAAGAGCAGGATGCCCGATCCGACAGTGTTGTCGATCTGAAGCGCGGGCCGGCTGAACAGGAATCCGATCTGGGTTGCTCCGCCGGTGGAAGTACCGGTGCTATTACCGCTTCCGCGCACAATCAGGCTGATGGAACCGAGCACCTCCGCCCGCCCCGTGTTGATGACCTCGGTCGGGGAGCCTACAACGTCGAAGCGGACCGATGCAAAGGCTGGGCTTGCCAGAACCGGAAAGATCAGTACAAACAAGATCAGTGAAACGTTTCTACGCGACACAAGTGTGTTTTTCATATCGGCCTCGCTCTTTTGCAGTCCATCCCCCATCCTACGATGAGAGCGCCAGGGCAACAGTGTCCGCCGTCACCTCAGGCCCTGCCTATTATCGCACGATTCCTGCCCTGGAACATCACCCTGTCGGACGCGGACCGTGCTATCCGGCTTTCACGTGAGACCTGCTGCTCCGTATACGCAGCTCTGAGGCCCGACATCGAGGTGCCGGTTACTTACGGTGTTGCGGATTCAGAATCTTCAGGTACAGCTTGAGGGGAGGCGCCAGCCGTCAAGTGCTGCAACCGCCAGGCGTTCGCCGGGCGCGTCGGAGGCATATCCCCTCCCCGACGGTTGCGGCGCCGACCGGCTTTTGCCGACCGCGCGGCGGTCTTCATGTCGCCAGCATCTCCTGCGCTGATTCCGGCGCCGCTGCACGGATGCGATAAGACGAGCCCCGCACGTCGAAGGGCAACGAGCAGGATTGGATTGCGGGCAGAAAAACGGGGACTACCAGCCGCCCGGCTGATAGTCCCCTGGAGGTGAATTGAAGCAGCTAGAAAAACTAGAAGGTCTTGTCCGGATGCAGAGCTTTTGCTTTATCCAGGAGCTGCCCCTGGGCTTCCACATGATTCGGATCGGGCACGCAGGCATCTACCGGGCACACGGAAACGCACTGCTTTTCATCATGAAATCCCACGCACTCGGTGCACTTTTCAGAAACGATGTAATAGAACTCCTCGGACAGGGCAGGATGCATCTCGCCGTTCAGTTCATACTCTTCGCCGCCGGCATAGATCGCCTTGTTGGGGCACTCGGGTTCGCAAGCGCCGCAGTTGATGCATTCCTCGTTGATCATGTAAGACATTTTCTGGTCCTCCAAAAGTAGTTTTGTTTTCTAACAGTTCGGGTACTCTCCCGGCGGCACGCACGACCTGCTTGGGACGATTCGGGCGGACGGGCCTTTGCCGCGATGGTTCCTGAAAAGTCCGCACTAATATTCGGCAGGTGATCCGCCGAATGCAAGCGCGAAATGTAATTTTAGACAATCCTGCCAGGAAATCAATCTCGTTGTATGCCGTTTCCGGAGCGGGTCAGGACGTTGTGGAGCTCTTTGATCCGCCAGTTGACGGCGTGGAGAATCAGCCCGAGCAGAACCAGGATTGCAGAGAGCAGGACCAGGCCCGTGGCCAGAATGGCCAGCGGGAAGCGCCGCACCTCGGTATATCCGCTTTCGATGAAACCATAGATGGGAGGGATTCCGGCGCTAATCCCGAGCAGGAAAACAAACAGGCCGATTCCCCCAAAGAACGTCAGGGGCTTGAAGTTGCGGAACAGGCTGAAGATCTTCCAGAGCACCCGCAGGCCATCGGGGAGAGTGCGCAGTTTCGAGACGCTGCCGCCGGGTCTGCTGCGGTAGGGCAGAGGGATCTCGATGATCTTCAATCGGTAGTAGAGCATTTGAATGGTCATTTCGGTTTCGACTTCGAAACCGGAGGAGACCACAGGGATGCGCTGGACCACCCTGCGATGGAACGCGCGATATCCGCTCATGATGTCGGTGAGCCGCGTGTGAAAAATCCGGTTGATCAGGCCGACTACCAGTCGGTTGCCGAATACGTGCAGCGGCCGGAAACTCTTATCGGCAAATTCAGCGAGGCGGGCACCGACTGCCATGTCCGCCGACCCGGTGCGGACGGGTTCGAGCAGTTCGTGTACATGTCCAGCGGAGTAGGTGTCGTCGCCATCAACCAACACATACAGGTCCGCCTTCACCCTGTCGAACATCGAATCGACCACGTAGCCTTTTCCCCTGCGCGGTTCGGTGATGATCCGGACGCCGTGCTCTCGGGCAACCGCGGCAGTGCGATCGGTAGAGCAGTTGTCGAACACATAGACCGTCGCATCGGGAAGCTGTGCACGGAAATCCTCGATCACTTTCCCGATGGTGACCTCTTCGTTATGGCACGGAATCAGGACGGCAATTTCGGGTTCTTGTTTCACGGCATCGCAATACTACTGATTCCGCCCCATCCTGCCAAGCTCAGAATTCGACTCCTCCGGCTTGCACGGCGGCGAGCCCCGAAGCGGCGACGATTGGGCATGTTTCCAGTCAACTTCCCTTGGAGAGCTGATCCCGTGCCCATGCGGCTCACGAGCTTACGCTCCGGGTTTTCCTGCTCCACCCATGCGGGATTTGCAGTCGCATCCGTCCTGCTGTCCGAGTCGCGCGCTGCTGCGCCTTTCGCCTGTTGCATTCCGGAAACATGCGCTATATTCCATTCTTCCGCCGATTCCGGATCGCAGCACCATTGGGATTCGATATGAAGCTGGCTCAACTGCAACAAGTCATCCGCCAGGCCAGGAGCGCAGTCCGACAAGACCTGGAAATCAAGCTGGCTCAACTGAAAAGCGCAGCGCGCAGGGTGCTTGTGACTGCGGAAGCAGACGCGCCGGAAGGGGAGAAACCCGCCGCCTTCCGCTGGATCGTCCTGTTCCTGTCGCTGGCGATATCCGCCGGCATCGCTCTCAGGCTCGGCCAGGACATCAGCTGGGACGTCAAGAACTACCACTACTACAGCGGTTACGCGTTTCTCAACAAGCCCCTCGGCTACGACTTCGCTCCTGCCCAGGTACAGAGCTTCTTCAATCCCCTGCTGCATGCCTCAACATATCTCATGCTGGAGTACCTGCCGGCCAAGGCCGCTGCCGCCCTGGTAGGTGCCTTGCAGGGGCTTAATTTCTACCTGCTGTTTCTGATTTGCCAAGTGTTGTTCCGTCGCTGGAAACGGCCCTACAGGTATTTGATCGGGCTGGGGAATGCGGCCGCCGGCTACTATGGGACTATCGGAATCATGGAGCTCGGGGCCACCTTCGGCGATACGCTTGTGAGCATCCTGGTGTTGGCGGGATTGCTCCTGGTATTCCGGTGCCGCAGCAACGGCGGCACGGAGGCCCAGAAGTGCGCTCGCATGCTCGCCGCCTCCGGGGTGATCATCGGAGTCGCTTTCGCGCTCAAACTAACTGTCATTATTCATGTTGTGGCGATCGCCGTCGCCATGCCGTTTGCCTTGCGTGCGACGCGCCGTCGAATCAGGCTCACGCTGGTTTTTTGCGCAGGGCTGGCAGTCGGCTTTTGTGCAGCCTACGGAATCTGGGGCCTCCACCTCTACCGGGAATATCAGAATCCGCTGTTCCCGTATATGAACAACGTCTTCCGGTCTCCCTATTACGACCTGGAAAACACGATGGACGCGAGATTCCTGCCCCGGAACTGGCGGGAAACGCTGTTCTACCCGTTTTATTTCACCCGCAAAAACCAGCTGGCCAGTGAAGCCCAATTCCGCGACATACGTCTGGCGTTGGGGTACGCCGCCGTGGTCTTGTTGGCGGGAACGGCTTTCTACCGCAGGATACGGCCCCGCCGGGGTGATCCGGATTATGCCGCTTCGCATGCGTCCGACGGTTCGCTCCTCTTCCTCTCCCTGTTTCTTGCCATTTCCTATATTGCCTGGCAGCAGGTTTTCTCCATCTATCGCTACGTGGCCGTCCTGGAGCTGCTCGTCCCGACATTCCTGGCATTGGCGCTCAACGCCTGGTTTCGGAGCAGGACTGTCACCCTGGCGCTCTCCGTAATACTGAATCTGGCTATCGCCGGGAGCGTCATGCGAATCGACTACGGGAGACAGCCGTTCAAAGACGGCTTCTGGAAAGTCCGCATTCCCCGCGTCGAGGAACTGGACAAGAGCGCCGTCTTGATGCTGGGAGAGGAAGCAACCTCCTTTGTCGTGCCGAGTTTCCCCGATGGCACTCGCTTCGTCCGGGTATCCTCGAATTTCCTCTATCCGGGCCGTAACGCAAACCTGGAACAGAAAATCACGGAAATGCTGGCTCCTTACGGCACAAGCCGGACTCTCGTATATCTTTCCGGAGCCGAGGAAACGGACCTGGCGAGGCGCACACTCCCCTATTACGGTTTCCAGTTGGAGGAAGGATCGTGCCGGGAACTTATCTCCCCGTTTTACGCCGCCGGGTATCTTTGCAGGGTCGCCGCAGCACCCAAACCGAAGGCCACGGCCGCTGCGCCACCAACAGCCGAAGCGGCGGAGCGTGCCCAGGCGGCGTCATCGCTTCAGGCGTCGCGGGCAGCCTCCGCACCAAAGGGCCCGGAATCGAGGGAGCCCCCTGAATCCTCCACCACCCCCCGGTTCGTCCAATCAGCCGGCGTGCGGCTGGAGATCACGCCGGTGGAGGCCGTTGCGGGAGAGGATACGGTGGAATACCGGTTTTTCGGGCTTAAGGCCAGAGTCGTCGATCTGCTTTTCACGGTGGATGGGAAACCGATGCCGCCTGTCCGCAACTGGTATCTGAGCGCGGAGCACGTCGAACGCGTTTTCGTCGATTCCGCAACGCGGAAGGGCGTGTATCACATTATCGGAGTGCGCGATTCTCACTCCACCGACTGGAATACCTGGATCCGGCTCGACGTGACCGCCCGGATTAAGTAACCCACCACGCCGGGGGGAAGTGGCTTTGGCTTGCCTCGCAATGCGCTGGCTGCGGGACACACTTGACATTGTGGGTGGATGGTTTTGCCGGCTGTCAGGAAACACACCGGGTCCGGGAACTGAAAGGGACCCCGCAGGGGTCCGGCAGGACAGCCCAGGGCGCAAGCC
>JAFNAG010000287.1 GCA_017860135.1 Acidobacteriota bacterium | reverse complement strand
CAATGACAAATGGCAAATGATCAATGATAAATGACAAATTCTCTGCACTCCACCCTTGCGGCTGCGATACATCACCGTATTTGTGAATTCATGCACTTAGGGGAAGGAGGAAAATCTGGGCTTTGCGGGCGGGACGCCCGCGCTCCCAGTCGGCCGCAGGCCAATCCCGGCTGGCAGCAAAATCAACCGTTGGACATCCACTTTAGCCCGCGCTCACTAAAACGATCCCGTGGCCCCTCTGTTATGGTACGCTGACTCCCGACCACGTGCTGATGGATGCCCATGTGCGCATTCGCGAGGAAGCTGCCGATGCCCCTACAAATATTGACTACGCGTTTTGTCTCCTTCCTGCTTTGCTTCGCTGCGCTGGCGGCGGCTCAGGCGCCCCAACGAACCGTCACCCGGGCTGACATCCTTCGAGGCGCCTATGGGCCGTATCGGGACAACAACGACCTGCTCTCCTACGACCTCGACATCCGCGTGGATCCGGGGAGGAAATTCATCAGCGGTAAAAACACGATCCGCTTCAGAATGCTCCGGGCTGATTCGCGCATCCAGCTCGACCTGGTGGCCAGTTTAAACGTTGACCGGATCCTGCTGGGCACGACACCGCTGAAATACGAACGGGAATTCAACGCCGTGTTCGTGGACTTCCCCAGTCCTCTCAAGAAGAACTCCGTGCAGACGATCGAATTCCACTACTCCGGAAGCCCGGCCGAAACCGGCCGGTTCGGCGGCATCACCTTCCGGAAGGATCCGTACGGCCGGGATTGGATCACGACCGCCTGCCAGGGGCCCGGGGCAAGCGTCTGGTGGCCGAACAAGGACCAGCAGCGCGACGAAGTCGAAAACATGCGTCTCAGCGTCGCGATCCCCGGCAGCCTGGTCGACGTTTCCAACGGCAAGTTCCTCGGCAAAACCGATCTCGGAGACGGATACACCCGGTGGGACTGGCTGATCCAATACCCGATCAACAGCTACTGCGTGTCGCTGAACATAGGAAATTACGTCCATTTCAGCGACACGGTCGACGGACAGACACTCGATTTCTATTGCCTGCCTGAAAACCTGGAGAAAGCCAAGAGGCAGTTTGTCCAGGCGAAGTCCATGATGGAATGTTTCGAGAAATACTTCGGGGCATACCCGTTCAGGAAAGACGGATACAAACTGATCGAGGTCCCTTATTCGGGAATGGAACATCAGAGCGCCGTTACCTACGGAAACCGCTTCGCGAATGGCTACCTCGAAAGGGACTGGACCGGTGTCGGAGTCAGCCTGAAATTCGACTTCATCATCATCCACGAGAGCGCACACGAATGGTTCGGCAACAGCGTCACCGCGTCCGACGTCTGCGATGAGTGGATCCACGAAGGCTGGGGCACCTATATGGAGGTCGTGTATGTCGAACATATGTTCGGTTATGAAGATGCCGTGAAGTATATCAACGGCTACAAGTCCAAAATCAGGAACCAGCAGCCGATCATCACCCAGCCCGGCGTCCACGCCACTCCGCCGCAGGACATGTATTTCAAAGGCGCGCTTTTCCTCCACACCCTTCGCAGCGTGATCGACGACGACGCACGCTGGTGGAACCTCCTCCGCGATTTCTACGGGCGCTTCAAGTACAGGAATATCGGCACGGAGGATGTGGTGAGGTTCTTCAACGAAAAGACCGGCAGGAACCTCACGCCCATTTTCGACCAGTACCTCAGGCACACCCGCATCCCGGCGCTCGAACTCCAATTCCAGGACGACGGCACGGTTTCCTTCCGCTGGAACGCCGACGAGAAGGGCTTTGCCATGCCTGTGAAGGTCGGGAAAAAAGGAGACTGGCAGATCATCCGGCCGACGACGGAATGGCAAACGATGAGATCTGCACCGAACGAGGATGATTTTGAAGTGGCCACCGACTTGTACTATGTTAATGTGACCAAAAAGTAATACCGGATTTGATGCGGAAAAAACGAAAAACACGAAACGGCTTTCGTTTGTTTCGTGTTTTTCGTGGTTGCATTAAAATAATAGAGTGATCCGCACGGCGCGTACGTCGATCAGCGCCGCTCCATCGAGAGCTGCACTGCAAGGAGACCTCATGTCAGAACCCAAGATCGCTGAAAAACAGCCGGCGCTTGTGCAACTCGAGGCCGGAAAGAGCTATGCCTGGTGCCGCTGCGGCCTGTCGCAGAATCAGCCGTTTTGCGACGGTTCCCACAGAACAACCGAGTTCCGGCCGGTGAAGTGGCAGGCCGCCGAATCCAGAGAGGTTTGGCTCTGCCAGTGCAAACACACCGGGAATCCCCCCTTCTGCGACGGGACTCACAAGACGCTCTGATGACAATTACTTGGTTCCGCCGATCTTGATGCTCGAGACGGAGAATGTCGGGCAGCCGAGAGACTGGAACCAGGTCAGGTCGTGGCCGATCAGGAAGCAGTCGGACCAGAGCAGGCGACAGGGCCAGCGAGCCAAAGCCCGTGGCTCCCCGTCGCAGAAATTTCCTTCTCGAAATTCCATGTGTCTCGGTCATGATTGTCTCCGTTATGAACCATCGCGGCGGTTCTTGCCCGGGCCCCATCGTGCGAGATGCCCCTCCGGTAATCAAGCGATCACCAGCCGGCGGCCTTCCTGCGATCAGATCGGAGATGATCTATCGAAAGCCATCTGCAGCCGTTCGGGATGTGAGGGAAATCGGCGCGGTTCTTCACACACTTCCGGGCCCGAAGGTGCAGCGAGGGGATGGTTTTGCGGTATGAATTGTTTTCCCTCCGTGCGATCTTTATAATTTAGGCCTTCATCGCCGTGTCGATTTCTTATTCCCGACGAGAAATCCGGGCATTGCCGGAGGCAGGGAGAGCAAGTAAAGGTAATGGCCAATCAACTGATCGATTACTGGAAGACCTGCCAGGAAATCCGCTTCGAAGATTTCGAAGGGAAACCGGGACGGATCATCAACGCCCGCCTTCTGGCCGGCTCCGACCTTCTCGACGGAATCGTGGCAGTTGCCAGAAAATACCAGATCAGGGCGGGAATAGTCTCTGTGTGTTTCGGCAGCCTCTCGAAAACCGCAATCCGGTGGGAAGAGCGGACCCTGGAGGGCCCGAGGGGAGACAAGCGTTCGCCTCCTCGCCTCCTCGACGGCCCGATCACGTTCCTTTCCGCCCAGGGAAAAGTGGGGGTTCCCCGGCAGGGGGAGCCTCTAATCCACATGCACGGAGTGGTGGCGGATACCAGTGGTCGGGTTTGGGGCGGGCACCTGTTCCCAGGCGAGAACCCGACCTTTTCAACCATGGATATAGTTATCCAGGAAATCGAAGGGATCGAGTTCGACAGAATACTCGACCCGGAAACCAAGTCGGCACTCCTCCGGGCCAGAAAGCTGGAATAGTCTGGCTGGAACAAACTCGCCGCGTCTCAAGCCCTGACTGCTGATGCGTATGGCGGCGTCCTCTGGCGGGCGTGGGTCTCCCCGTGGATTCTGGAGTGAAAGGGGGATGCATATGGAAGGCAAGGGGGTATTCCGCATGACAGGGGGTGAAGCCCTGACCGAGATGCTGCGCCTGTACCAGGCGCAGTACGTATTCGGCATCGGCGGCTTCCAACTCCTTCCTTTCTACGATGCCATTGCCCGTGCCGGCAATCGCCAGCCCCGGCATATCGTGGTAGACGATGAACGCACCGGCGCGTTTGCCGCTGATGGCTATGCCCGAATTTCCGGCCGGGCCGGATTCTGCGACGCAACGCTGGGCCCCGGAGCCACCAACCTCACGACCCCTCTGGTGGAGGCAGCCACCGCGGGGATTCCGCTGGTGGCATTCATCGGAGATTCCAACCGGGACCATTCAGGCAAGAACATGACCCAGGAGACGCGTCAGGCCGAGATCCTCTCGCCGATTGCGAAGGAGCTGATCCGCGTCGAACGGGGGCATCGCATTCCCGAGCTCATGCGCCGGGCGTTTGCTGCGGCCACCTCCGGCCGCCCCGGCCCCGTAGTCCTCAATATCCCCGAAGATATCGCCCACAACGAATGGGATTATCCGCGGGACGAATTCTATGTCGATCCCTCCACACTGACGATTCCGGCGCGGAGAATCCGGCCGGACCAGGCCGAGCTGAAAAAGGCCGCGGCCCTGATCCGGAAGGCGGAGAGGCCCGTACTCCTGGCAGGAGGCGGAATTCACTTGTCCCGGGCGTACCGCCCGTTGCTCGAATTCACCGAGACTTTCAATATCCCCGTGGCACACACCTTGACCGGCAAAGGGGCACTGCCGTGCGCCCATCCTCTCTGCCTGAACCTCTTCGGGCGCTATGACCGGGTGGCGAATCATTTCATCCGCAGCTCCGACCTGCTCATTGCCCTGGGATTCAAATTCGGCGAGATTGCCACCATCCGCTACACTCTGATCCCCCGGGATGCTACGGTGATTCACATCGACATCGCCGCCGAGGAGATCGGGAGGCATCAGCGAGTGGAAATCGGGCTCTGGGCGGACTGCCAGGCCGCCATTGATGATTTACTGGAGGAACTCCGGGACGATGCTTCCCGCCAGAGGGAAAAAAGAAAGCCCTATTTCTCCGAAATCCAGGAGAAGAAGCTGGAGTGGAAAACCAGGAATCTCGAACGGCTCACCAGCAACGAGAAACCCGTCAATCTTGCGAGGGTGTGTCATGAGCTTACGCACGCCATGCCGCACAACGGCATTCTGCTGGCCGACGGAGGCTTTGCCGCCCACTGGGCAGGGCTTCTGTACGACACTCCCGCGGCGGGAAGGACCTTCGTGGCCAACCGGGGCAACGCTTCCATCGGCTACGGGTTACCCGGAGCGATCGGAGCTCAGCTTGCGGCCGGGGACGCGCCGGTCGTGGCCATGACCGGCGATGGAGGACTCAATATGACCCTGGGAGACCTGGAGACCGCCATCCGGGAAAAGATCCCGCTGACCCTCGTGGTCGTGAACAATGCGGCGCACGGCTATGTGAAGGGTCTCCAGCATGCCCTCTTCCAGGGCCGCTATCAATCCGCGGATTTCAAGGAGATGAACTACGCCAATATTGCCAGGGAAATGGGTTGTCACAGCCTCCGGGTGGAGGATCCGAACGATCTTGCCGGCGCCCTGCGGGAGGGGATTCAGGAAAAGTCCGGCCCCAGTCTTATCGACGTGGTCGTGACTCGTGACCCGAGCCGGATGCTTCCGGGTGTGGATGTCCGATCGCAGCTCAAAATCAAAGCCGGAGACCGTCCCATATAGAGACTTGCGGCCTCATCGTTGATACACCCCGGAAAATAGCCTCCGCGATGCACTGAAGCAGGAGGAACACTTGCCAACCGCAAGGAGGCATATCGGGCCCGGGCGTGAATCCGCGGCGGTCGCGGGGTCCAAAGAGGCCAGAACGGGACGAGAAAAGGCCCGATTGCAGGTTTGGGAGAAGCAGGAGATCTCCGTCACGTGCGCCGCCAGCTCCAAGCCTGGCGGGCAACAGAGCGAGAAAGCGCAATGAAGCTCGACAAAGCCTATGATTTCGTCATCAGGCCGGCGGCCATTCCTGCTGACCAGTCCGGCATTCTGATCTCGGTCACGCCGGAGCATGCGGGCTGGGACACTCTCGGCTTCTCCGTCTGTCGCCTGGAAAAAGGCGAAGTCTGGCGCGAAAGCACGGGCGATGACGAGGTCGCAATCGTCCTGCTCGGCGGGAAAGCCACGATCGATTGGGGCGAAGGTCCCCGGCCGATCGGAAGGCGCGAGCATGTATTTTCAGGCTACCCGTATTGCGTGTATCTTCCTCGCGGCGCCTCGTTCGAACTGCATGCCGAGACTCTTGCCGAGTTCACGGAGAGTCGCGTCCGCTCCCGGTTGAAAGGGGAACCCCACCTGTTCACTCCGCCGGACCTGGGCTGTGAGATACGCGGCAGCGGAGACACCACCCGTCAGATCGTCAGGATCATTCGTCCCGAGTTCGCGGCGGACAAGCTGATGGTGAACGAGGTGTATACACCGGGAGGCAACTGGTCGAGTTTCCCGCCGCATAAGCATGAACTCAACGATCCTCCGCACGAGTCCGACCTGGACGAACTCTATTACTTCCGCATGGACCATCCCGACGGTTTTGCGCTGCTGCGCGTGTATAAAAGTGACGGCGCCCGGGACGTCACCGTTACAATCCATGACGGAGACCTGGCGCTGCTTCGGGAGGGATATCATCTGGTTGCGGCGCCTCCGGGATGCAATGTTTATTATCAGGCCGTGCTGGCCGGCCCTGTGCGGTCGTTGGCGGCGAGCGTTGACCCCCGGTATGCACGGATGCATGATGCCTCGCCCAATCCCGACCCGCGCATTCCCATCATCGGCCGCTAGTGACTGTGCTGTCATCCCGTGCCGGGAAGGTCGGAATCCG
>JAFNAG010000286.1 GCA_017860135.1 Acidobacteriota bacterium | reverse complement strand
GTTTATGTGGCAGATGTAGGGGTGATCGAGCGCCGCCGCCGAACGTGCTTCCCGGATGAACCGCTTGTGGGCGATAGGGTCCTGCTGCAGCGCGCGGGGAAGGAACTTCAGGGCCACCTTGCGGTGGAGCGATGTGTCTTCGGCCAGGAATACCTCTCCCATGCCTCCCTGGCCGATCTTTTCAAGGATGCAGTAGTGGCCCAGCGTCTTGCCGATCATGGAGGACGCCTCCAATGGCACTTCACGCACTGCAATCAGAACGACCTGAAATTGCTGCCATTATAGGTCGTCTGATCCGCCCTTCGATAGCTCATTTCGCCGCGCTCTTTTTGATCAATTCGGCATCGCGAGCCAGATACGGCATTCGAGGAGCTCAGCATTTCACCACACGAGGGAATTCCTGAGGGCACACAACGCTACTTCGGGGGGGCAGCCTCGCCGCTGTACCGGAGGCCGAGCAATGGGAGTTGGGGCTCTCACAAGACGGCATCTGGCAGAGCGATGAGGGTCCTGCCGCTGACAAAGAAGTAAATGTGTGTTTCGTGACCGGCAACGGCAGGTTTGACGCTACCGATGGCGGCAGGGACTATGGTGGCTCCCTCGCCCAGAACGGCCGCGTGGTTGTGGTGTGCGACTACTTCACAGCTTCGGACCAGAAGCAACTGACTGCGCTGTCTCATTTCTTAGGGATTAGATCCTCGATCAAGCGCGCGTAGCGCGGGTCCCCGCGCAATTCCTTCATGCCCGGCGAACGCTCGACGAGTTCCTTGGAGTAGCCTGCCCTGAGCGCCTTCCCGAGCCAATCGAGCGCCTTGTCGCGCTCCCCGAGGTCCTCGTAGGTTTGGGCGGCATTGTAAAGAACATTGGTTTCGGCCGGGGCTAACTTCACCGCCTTGGCGAGTTCGGACAGCGCGAGGCTGCGCTCGCCAAGCATCGCGTGGTAGATGGCAAGCTGCGATAGATTGTGTGCCTCGTTCGGGTTCACTCTGAGTTCGGCCTGCGTCATTTCCACGGCCGAGCGGTAGGCTTCCCGAGCCTTTTCACGCTGCCCGGACCAATAGTAGGCAGAGGCCAGATTGCCCATGAGTGCCCGGCTGCGCGGGTTAATTTCGAGCGCCCGCGCAAACATCTGCGCCGCTTCCGCAAACCTCCCCTCGTCGAAATACAACCGCCCGAGGTTGGAGCGCGCGCTATAGTCCGGCCTGATGCTGTCAGCCTTCTCGAACAGCGCGGCCGCCTCGGATCGACGTCCCAGGTACAAGTTTGCGGCACCGAGATTGTTGTACCCCCATATGCTTTCGGGTGCCATTTCGACCACTGTTTGATACTGGGCTGCGGCGTCCTGGTACCGTCCGTGCCTGACATAGAATGCGCCGAGGAGGTTGTAGCAGGTCCAAAGGTCTGGGCGCAGTTGGATGGCTTTCTTGAAGGTTTCTTCGGCCAGATCCGGCTTGTTCAGGCGCTCGTAGGTGCCCGCGAGCCCCTGGAGGGCTTCATAGCTGAGTGGGTCGATCTCGAGCGCATGGAGATAATCGGCGACGGCCGCCTCGTATTTCCCGCGCCCGGCATCGATCAAGCCCCGGCTGATGTGCACGGCAGGAAGCTCTTGACTGAGCGCTAATGCCCGGCTACTGCTCCGCTCGGCCTGGTCCAGCCAGGTAACGTCCTTGGTCGCATCGTACTGGCGCCAGTAAGCCTCGGCCAGAGCGGCGTGAGCCAGGACGTAACTCGGATCTTCGGCGATAGAGTTCCTGAACAGTTCGACGGCCCGGTCGATCTTGCCTGGCATGTCGTAGTGAAGGAGATTGCCACGCCCTTCCAGATAGAGCGTGGAGGCATCCACTAGCTTGGTTCCACCTGCCGCCAGCAGGCTGAAGTCGCGAGGATGGAGCTGCACATCGAGCATCTCGGCGATTTTGATAAGGCAGTCCGTCTCGAGAGCCGCGACACCCCGAAGATCGCGTGAATCCAGCTGACGGGGCCGGTTGGGAGTGCTAGCGTCCACCAGCTGCAACAGGAGGCGCAGCCCGGTTTCGTCCGAAATGGCCGTTCCAGTGACTGCAAGCGTCACGCCAAACGTCGCCCTGGCCTCCTCGGCGCTCACCACTCTTCGCTGGCGGATGTCGCTGAGGGGTTGGTTCCTTTGAAAGCAAACGGAATCACCGCCAGGCGCTTCGGTTCGGCAGCGGGCCGGGTCTGCAGCATCCTCCAGAATAGCGGCACGGCTAGGGCCAGCACTATCAGCACGGCCGCAATCGCCAGCCAGCGGCGACGCAGCAGGGCAGACTTCCATGCGGACCGGCCCGGGAAGGCGGCACCTGACTGAACGGCTTCCAACGCAGCCCGCACTTCGCTGGCCCTCTGGTAGCGCTGACTGGGGTCCTTCTCGAGGCAGCGCTTGACCACGGACCGCAACTGGGAAGGCGGGGCACCCCCCGGCCCAGGTGGCAGCGGTGGGGGGGCCTGGCTCAAAATCGCCGAGCTCACCTCGAAGCCCGTCTGCCCCTGAAACGGCCGCGCCCCCGCCGCCATCTCGTAGAGCACCACACCGAGGGCCCAAATGTCGCTGCGCGCATCGGCGGGATAGCCACGTAACTGCTCCGGCGCCATGTAGGCTAGGGTGCCAACGATCTTGCCCGACAAGGTCGTGGAGTCCTGAGGTTGGGTGGTAGCGTCCGCCAAGTCATCCTGGCTCAGGCGTCTCGCTAGCCCGAAGTCCAGCACTTTAGCGCGGCCCTCGGGTGTAACGACTACGTTCGCGCTCTTCAGGTCCCGGTGCACCACGCCGCGCTCATGCGCGTGCGCCAGAGCATCCGCCAAATGAAGCCCGTAGCGCAGCACCTGCCCGACCGGCAACGCCCCACCTGCCAGGAGCGCGCTCAAGGTCTGGCCCTCCACCAATTCCATGGCGATAAAGGCTTGCTCCTCCGATTCCCCCACTTCATGGATAGTACAGATGTGGGGGTGGTTCAGCTTGGAAGCGGTGCGAGCCTCGCGCAGCAACCGTGCGCGGGATGCAGGATCGCGAAAGCTGTCGGGGGGTAGCACCTTTACGGCCACATCGCGGTCAAGCTGCTCGTCGTGAGCCCGGTAGACCTCACCCATTCCTCCCTGGCCTAACTTTTCAATGATCCGGTAGTGCGAGATGGTTTTGCCGATCATGGAGAATTCCTCCACCGGCACTTCGGGCCCTGCAATAACCAAGCCGTGAATTTGCCGCCATTATATTCGGCGAGCCGAGCCATGGGTAGTTGGATTCGTAGAACTCGTCCGGGTAGTCGCTATCCGGACGAGGGATCCTGAGTCAAGCTCCCAAGACACGGCGATACGGGAAACTGAGTCAGGAGGAGCTGTGGGAAAAGCCATCTCAGCCGTGATTACCGCATTGGTGTGTTGCGGCGCATGTCTGTCGCAGGTGCCCTAGCCTGACACCGATTATTACTTCCGGAATAGCCTGGGAGCGAAGTTGTGAAGGCACACGCGCCACGTCTGCCACTCGTGTGACGTGCCAGGCACTTCGAACCAGACGGCCTCGATCCCCGCTTTGTTCATGGCCTCTACAAGCACCTTCCCCGATGTCGCCCAGCTTGCTTCGGCGGTGCCGGCGCCAAACCAGAGCACGCGTACATTCCTGTTGAATGCCGCTGGGTCGCTGAAGACGCCGCCATAGGAGGTCTTGGGATCGAAGTTGCGGATGCCTATACCGCTGAAGGAACCGATATACGAAAATCTGTCTGTGTGGCTCAAACCGATCTGGACAGCCTGGCCGGCGCCCATCGACAGCCCGGCGATGGCCCTGTGTTCTTTGTCGGGAATCGTCCGATATGCGGCGTCGATCATCGGAATCAGGTCGTTAACTACCACTTCCTCGAAGGCTTCATTCTGCCGGTGCGTTGCGGTGGGAGGGGTACCGGGCTTTGCTGCGTTCATGCCGTTTTCCATCACGATGACCATCGGTTGCGCCTTTTTGTCCGCGAGAAGGTTGTCCAGGATGAAATTCGCGCGGCCCTGCTCAGTCCAGCCTCGTTCGCTCTCGCCCATACCGTGCTGAAGATAGAGGACTGGGTAGCGGGTATCTGAACCCCTGTCGTAGTTCGGCGGGGTGTACACAATAGCCCGGCGCCACGAGGCCGTGACCCTGGAGTAATACCAGCGGACCCTCAACTCGCCGTGCGGCACATCCTTCACATCATAGAAATCCTGCGTCTTGTCTGGCACTTCGATACCGCTGCACTCCTTGCTCCAGCCGAAGAACGTCCGGCTGGACGGGTCGTTGGAGGCGAACCCGTCCACCCTCAGCCAGTAGTAGTGAAACCCGGGGATTGCAGGCGGCGTGGTTACCGTCCAGACTCCTTTTTCGTCGCGCACCATCTCGTAGGGGCCTTTACCCAGTCCGTTGTCGTTTCCGCCCGGAATCACCTGCACACTTTGTGCCCCCGGTGCACTTGCACGGAATGTGATTCTCAGATCGGAGTGGATCCGTGGAAATTCGGCTCCGGGCAGATTCGATGGCGCGGGGCGGGAGTCGTCTCCTGCCTGCGCCCAGCAGAGGCTGCATGTTCCAGCCGAAAGGGCCAGCAACATCAAGAGTCTTTTCATTCCGGTACTCCTTCCATTGGATGTGACGTCTTCACGGTCGCCAGTCTGCCGACACCGCACTTGGACAATGATAGGCAAGACCCTGTAGTGAATGCGGCTCAGCCTACCTCAAAATCGAGTTGTACCACCATAGTCCTTGGGTGTCTAACCTTCCAGCGACGACAATGACTCCCAGGAGTTGCGTTCTGAAAACATCATTGAGATGCCGGGCTCCGGATCCAAACTGCCGGCGAGGCGCGGGTCTCGTCGGCTGTTGAGGGCTTCCAATAAGTAGGGGTGTGTCGAAGAGCCTTTATCCAGCGACGCGACCGGGGTGTAAAATGCGGCCGTAGCCCAGGCCCGGACATTTCAGTCGACATATAACCTGTTATCAGCACATGACAGAGGGCGAGCAGGGAGGCAAGTCGGCGGCCGATTCAGAAGCCTGACTTGCGAAGAGGCAGCTAAAACCTCCTATCCTTAAAGGAGAGTGTAGATGAGGATTGATGATTGGCCGCCTGAGAGTGAAGCTGCTTGGGTTTCCCGCCGCAAGCTTCTGATGTTGGCTTCAAGTGCCCTTATCGTGCTGCCCTCCGCCTGCAACCGTCCGTCTGACTCAACGGATTCATTATATCCGAAGGCAATCGAACACAATTCTGGCGAGATGATCTATTGGTCCGCGACTGCGATTGCTCGTGCGATCCTGGAAAAGAGAATCTCATCGGAAGAGGTAGTCAAGGCATACCTGGCACGGATCCAAGCGGTAAACCCGAAGATCAATGCCGTCGTGCAGTTGCGTGCGGAGGATGCACTGGCCGATGCCGAGCGGGCGGACGCTTCTCTGGCGCGTGGGGAGGTCAAAGGTTCTCTCCACGGCGTGCCGATAACGATTAAAGATTCATTCGACACCGAAGGCGTAGTCTCGACAGGTGGGACGAAAGGACGGGCGCACTATGTGCCCGCTGAAGACGCAACGGTTGTTGCCCGGCTTAAGGCCGCTGGCGCGATTCTCTTGGGCAAGACCAACACTCCGGAACTAACCTTTGCCTGGGAAACAGACAATCTGGTGTATGGGCGAACGAATAATCCATACAACATTGAGAAATCACCTGGCGGGAGTAGCGGTGGAGCGGCAGCGATTCTTGCTTCAGGTGGGAGTGCCTTGGATATCGGAAGCGATACGGGCGGGAGTATTAGATTGCCATCGCATTTCTGTGGGACTGTGGGGATCCGACCCACGTCAGGAAGGGTACCCCGCACCGGACACATCATTTCTTACATCGCGGGTGCTGAGGACGCTTTCACCCAGATCGGCCCGATGGCGAGGTTCGTGGAAGACCTAATCCTGACACTTCCGATCATCGCCGGTGTGGATTGGCGCGATCCAGCAATTGTCCCTATGCCTTTGGGCAACCCGAGGGAAGTAAATCTCTAAAGTCTTAAGGTCTCGTTCCACACGGATAACGGCATCGTCACGCCGACTCCTGAAATCATGGCCACTATCCGAAACGCTGCCAAGGCTTGTGCGGATATCGGTTGTGCTGTTGAGGAGAAGCGGCCAACAGGGATCGAAAAGTTTTGCCCTCTGCTAAAGAAATGGGAATTGTCGGATACAGGCTTGGTAGACCGATTACTCAAGCTTGCCGGAACAACGGAGCGAGGCCCCTTTCTCAAACTGCCTGAGAAGCCACCGAAGCCGATGCTGCTCACCGAGTATGGCGAATTTCTGGAGCAGGTCGACTCATTTCGAAGCGAAATGCTGGGCTTCCTGAAGGATTATGACGTGGTTCTATGTCCCGTTAATGCACATGTTGCACTCCCGCATGGCGCGGCGCAAAAAGAAGCTGAGCGCGGCGCGTTTACCTATACGCAGGTTTACAGCATCACCGGTTGGCCTGGTGCGGTTGTTCGAGGAGGCACTTCGCCAGAGGGACTGCCAATCGGGGTTGAGATCATCGGGCGACCTTGGCGCGAAGATGTAGTGCTGGCCGTGGCCGCGCATATTGAATCTGTGCTCGGTGGTTTCCATCCACCAAGCCTATAGTTTTAGTTCGGGAGTTTTCTTGCAGGCATTTTGTCTATTCAAAGTCAGCCCTTCCCTTTAGGAAAGGGGCCAAGAGGCCGGGGGCCAGGTCCGTCATACAACCTATCCTTCCACCACCTCCATCGCTACCTTCGCCCACTCGAACAACCGCTGCGGCTCGTACCTCACCGTGCTGATATCCTTCAAGATCATCTCCAGCGGACAGTTGTATCGGACGCACAGGTCGCGCGTGGCGCTCAGGTCGGCACGCACCGCCTCCGGGTCAAATTCGTCCCAGGCGAGGAAGGCGGGGGAGGGCTTGCGCGAGAAGACGTAGTCGTCATGAATCTCGGCGGCGCCGCGCTCCTGGTTGGCCCACGGGCTCATGGAAACTTTCCGCACGTTGGGGAGCAGGCGCACCTGTTTCATCTTGCCGTCGAGCGGATCGCAGCAGCCGTAGTAGACCAGGCCAAAGCGCTCGCAGAGGGGGGTAATGTAGTCGACCTCGTATTCCTTGAACATGCGCGGCGAGACAGTGGAGAACATCTGCGCCATGCCGAAGGTCCACATATCTTTGGCGCGCGGCTTCTGGGGGTCGTAGCCGGGGGCGGGCAAATCGTCGGTCCACGCGCCGGTGCAGTGGATCAGGCTCTGCGGCCCGGCCAGCAGCCCCTCTGCCTCGGCCTGGTCGATCAGGGTAAGATAGCCGTCGACCATGCGCTTGACCACCGCGTGCATCATCTCCGGCTGGTCGATGACCGCGTACAGTGCCGCTTCCACGCCCATCCACTGGCTGATCGGGTCCCAAATCTGCATGGGCACTTCGAACCCCCACGGGTGAATTTGCAGCAGCCCATCGAACAGCTCGTGCGCCACTTCCAACCGGCGGGCGGTTTCGGCCGGGTCGAGGATCAGCCGTGGGGTCTGGATCTTTTCCAGGTCGTCCATGGAGTGGAACTGGTTGTTGTAGCGGTGGCTGACGACCGAGTTGGTAGCGTCGAGCACGGCGATCTCCTCCTGCACGTCAACGCCGAAACTGGTGTAATAAATGGCCATCGGTACGCGGATGAACGGCTCGATGACCATGTCGACGCGGAAGTGGTCCCACTGGAAGAGCATTTGGCGCAGGATTTCCTCGTAGTGGCGGCAGTCGGGGTCGGTGGTGCGCAGGGCGAGCTCGTCACCAATCTCCATCTCATTCCAGCATACCTGGTCGATCATCACCATCGGTCGCTCGGGCTTGAGCGCGTTCAGCCTGCGCCACAGGCGGCGCTTCTCTTCCTGTACTGGCAGCGTGGCAATCTTCGCCACGCGCGCAGCCAGGCTGCGGATCACTTGTCGGTCGGAAGAATCGATCATGATGGATACCCTCCACAGAGTATTTAACGCGAATGGAGCGAATCCATGCTGACGACGCGGACTGGAATTAATTGTTGAGCCGACGCAAACTGCGGGAAGATAGCTGCATTTGCTATCATCAGTAGTGCGAAAAACAGTGGTTTCAAGATCATGAAGAATCCACGAAATCGCATTTTATCTCGCCCTCCGTAGCCTAACATTGGCAACATCTTACAACTGAACGGAACGGCAGGAAAAGGTGAAGATCCCCGGAAACGGCGATGTGGGAAGCTAGCTGATGCCCAGCCACGAGAACGTAGAGCGGCCTACTCGGAAAGGTGAAATCTCTACTGGCCCCCAAAGTGCCACTAGGGAAGCTTGCCTGGTTCCCCGGCCTCAAAGCTTCTGAAAGATTCTCAACGAGAAATCGGCAAATGTTCGGCAAATGTGGGCGAAAAACGAAGAGGAGGAAAGCGCTGGAGTGACCGTAAACTGTTGATTCTATTGGTGGAGCTGAGGGGGATCGAACCCCTGACCTCCTGACTGCCAGTCAGGCACTCTCCCAGCTGAGCTACAGCCCCACGCGGCGATAAC
>JAFNAG010000285.1 GCA_017860135.1 Acidobacteriota bacterium | reverse complement strand
GCATCGGGAGGGCTGTATGCGCATCTTCTGGGCGCGGCTTCCCGCATCCCGGACCTGAAACTCCTGCTGGCGGCGATCCACGGCAAAATCCTTCCCAACGGAGAAATTGACGACAACGCCAGCCCCGAACTCCGCGATCTGCGCCGCGATCTCACCAGCCGCAGGATGCGCATTCACCGCGCGCTGGAATCCATCCTGCGGGCACAGGCGCAGGCGGTCCAGGAGGATCTCATCACCTTCCGCAACGGCCGTTTCGTCATTCCGGTGCGGACCGATTCGCGCAGCCAGGTGCCCGGCGTCGTGCACGGGCTCTCGTCAAGCGGCCAGACAACCTTCGTCGAACCGATGACGGTCATCAATCAGAACAACGATCTCGTGCGGCTCCGGGAGCAGGAAGAAATCGAGGTGTCCCGGATTCTGCTTTCGATTACGCAATCCCTGAGGGAGAACCTCGACGCGATCCGCGTGACGATCGATGTCCTGACGGAACTGGACGTCGTGCAGGCCAAGGCCGGCTTCGCATTGGAATTCCAGTGCACGGCGCCGCAGATTTCGGACGGGAAGGAATTGACGCTGCGCGATGCCCGTCACATCCTGCTCGAGCACTCGTTGCGCGCCTCGGGCGGGAGCACGGTGCCGATTTCGCTCGAGCTTGACGGGAACTGCAGGGTGCTGGTCATCAGCGGGCCCAACGCAGGCGGGAAAACGGTTGTACTCAAAACGCTCGGGCTCGTTTCGCTCATGGCGCAGATGGGATTTCACGTGCCCGCCCGTGAAGCGGTCCTGCCGGTTTTCGACCAGGTATTCGCCGACATAGGGGACCAGCAGTCCATCGCCGCCAACCTTTCCACCTTCACGGCGCACATGCGCAACATCGGCGGGATGGCGCAAAGCGTGCGGCCCGCGGCGCTCATACTGCTCGACGAAGTGGGAACCGGAACGGACCCCGACGAGGGAGCCGCCCTGGCGGTTGCCATCGTGGACTATTTCCGCCGGACCGGCGCCATGACCGTCGCCTCCACGCATTACCCGAGGCTGAAGATGTGGGCTTCGCAGACGGAAGGGGTGAGAAACGCTTCGGTCGAGTTTGACGAACGGACGCTCCGGCCGACCTATCGGCTGATCCTCGGAATCGCCGGGGCCTCCTCCGGCCTGGAAATCGCGAGAAGGATGAATGTGACCGAGGAGATTCTGTCGGCCGCGGCCGCGCTCGTGGAGCCGAGCCACGCCCAGGCGCGCGAATATCTGCGCCGGCTGAAGGAGACCATGGACGGGATGGAAAACCTCCGGGCTTCGCTGGAAGAGGAGCGTGCGGCCGTCGCCGAAAAATATTCGAAACTGGATGCCGAATTCGCCCAACGCGAGCAGGCTCGCCGTGCGGAGTTCGACGCGGCGCTTGCGCGCGTGGTCGCCGAGTTCAAGGCCGAAAGTGAACGCGCGGTGCGGTCGGTCAAAGACAGGATCGAGGCCGCAAGGATCAAAAGGAGCGCTGAAAACCAGGCAGCCGAATTGCGCAGGAAATCCGCGGCGCTGCGCCGCGCCGCCAATCCTGCGGATTCCGGACCCAGCGAGGCCGCCGCCGACACGGGAACGGAGGATATTCTGGAAGGAGACCGGGTCCGGATACGGTCCCTGGATCGGGATGGCACGGTGGAAACCATCCGCGACGGCACGTACGTCGTGATCGTCGGCGCCTTGCGCTACCGTGCCGGCCGCGACGACCTGACCAAAATCCGCGGTGCAGCGGCTGTGCCTTCCCCGCCGGCGCGTCCCGTACGGGCGGACGACGGTCTGGACGAACCGGCGATTTCCGAACTCAACGTGATCGGCCTGACGGCGGACGAGGCGATCGACCGGGTCGACAAGTTTCTGGACCAGGCGTTTCTTGCCGGCACGGAAAATTTGCGCATTATTCACGGGCACGGCAAAGGCATCCTGCGCAAGGCGATCGGGCAATTCCTGTCCGGCCACCCCCAGGTGGAGCGCTTCAGCCTTGCGCCGCCCGGCCAGGGCAGCGGCGGCTCCACTCTCGTCGAAATGAAAAAATAGCGCATTAACGCTGACGTACGCCGACCGGACGCTGACCTACGCCGAATATGAATCTCTATTTTAATCGGCGTTCGTCGGCATTTCACTCCGGCTTGGCCTCAGGTGTGCTGTTGTGTCATATTGGTGGGGAGACTATGGCTTACGAACGCGAGATGGATACGGCGATTGAACTGGCGCGGAAGGCGGGCGAAAAGGCCATGTACTATTTCGGCCGGTCTGTGCCGGCTGAAGAAAAATCCGACGCTTCCCCTGTGACCGTGGCGGACCGCGAGTGCGAAAAACTCATCTGCGGAGCCCTGAACGAACAATTCCCCGACGACGGAATCCTGGGCGAGGAGGGCGCGCGCGTGCCTTCCCGGTCCGGCCGCCGCTGGATCATCGACCCGATTGACGGCACGCGGGATTTCGTCCGCCGCAATACGTTCTGGTCGGTGCAGCTGGCGCTGCAGGTCGGTTCGCAGGTCGTCCTGGGTGTGATTCATTGTCCCTGCCTGTCCGAAATGCTGCACGCGGCCGACGGCAAGGGCTGTTTCTGGAATGGCGGGCGTGTAAGCGCGTCCCGCGTATCAAGCCTGGACAAATCCATTCTCATGGTGAGCGGATTCAAAGAGGCGTGGAACTCCTGGCCGCCGGAAGCCGTGCGCCTGCTCACGCAAAAATGCTGGACCGTCCGCTGCTACGGCGGCTGTTACGACGTCATCATGCTGGCCAGAGGCAAAGCGGATATCTGGTTGAGCGGACGCGGCATGGAGTGGGACTACGCCCCCGTCCAGGTCGTCGCGCAGGAATGCGGGGCGCGGTTTCTGACAAAGGGGGGAGACAACCGAATTGACGCGAAACACTGCATCGTCTGCGCCCCGGGCATCGAAAGCGAGCTCCGGGAAATTCTCAGCATCCCGTGATTTCCAGGTTTTCGCCAAACCCGTGGGCCCGCTCTGCAACCTGGACTGCCGTTACTGCTACTACACCGGCAAACAGCCTGCCGGAGGAGCGGATGAAGGATTCCGCATGCCCCAGGCGATCCTGGAGCATTATGTCATCCAGCATATCCAGGCGTCGCCCGGCCCCGTAATCTCTTTCTCCTGGCATGGCGGCGAGCCAACCCTCGCGGGCCTGGATTATTTTTGCGGCATCGTGGCTCTGCAGCGCCGGCACCTGCCGCGCGGCAAGCGCATT
Source organism: Acidobacteriota bacterium (assembly GCA_017860135.1). GTDB lineage: Bacteria > Acidobacteriota > UBA6911 > UBA6911 > UBA6911 > JAFNAG01. The sequence goes on along the minus strand of JAFNAG010000285.1, from coordinate 3,181 downwards.
TTTAACGGCATTCAGACAAACGGCACCCTGCTCGACGACGAGTGGTGCCGTTTTCTGGCCGCGGAAAAATTCAGCGTGGGCCTGAGCCTGGACGGCCCGCCCGAACTGCACGACGGCTGCCGCGTCACTCGCGGCGGCGGGCCCACCCACGCTGCGGCCGTGCGCGCGTTTGAAAAGCTGAAAGCGCACGGCGTCCCCTGCGACATCCTGTGCGCGGTGCATAGCCGGAACGTGGAGCATCCGTTGGAAGTTTACCGATATTTCAGAGAGATCGGCGCGCCCTATCTGAGCTTTCTTCCCATCGTCAACCGGCCGCAGAAAAATGCCGCAGGCTCGCCCGATCATAATGTGCCGGCGGATGCTTACGGGGAGTTCCTGTGCGCGATTCTGGGCCAATGGATCCGTCACGATATCGGCCGCATCGCCGTTCAGATATTCGAGGAGGCGGCCCGGCCGTCCCAGGGGCAGGATCATTCCCTCTGCATTTTCCGCGAAACCTGCGGCGACATTCCGGTGGTCGAGCGAAACGGCGATTTCTACTGCTGCGATCACTTCGTGGACGAAAAGCACCGCCTCGGCAACCTGCGGGAGAAGCCGTTGGTGGAAATGCTCGAGAGCCCGGAGCAGAAATCCTTCGGCGCGGCCAAACGGGATGCGCTGCCGCGCTTTTGCCGCGAGTGCGAGGTCCTGGACATGTGCAACGGCGGTTGCCCCAAGGACCGTTTCCTGATCACACCGGAAGGGGAACCGGGATTGAATTACCTCTGCCGCGGCTACAAGAGATTTTTCACTTACAGCCGCCCGTTCTTCGACAAAATCGCCGAACTCGCGCGGGCCCGAAGCACGGCGCGCGCAGCAACACCCGGCCGCAACGATCCCTGCCCCTGCGGCAGCGGTCTCAAATATAAGAAATGCTGCATGGGCAAACCGGTTTGAACGCTGACATACGCCGACAACATATATATTTATTTTTTGTCAGCGTCGGTCGGCGTTACAGCATTGATTTATGTTATGGGGAAATATATAGATATTGTTGATTCATTTTTGGGGAAACAGGATGAGCACGATACGGCTTTATAAGCAGAACTGCGACACCTATGAGCGTGAGGTTCTGGGAAAGATAACGGAACAGCAACTGGATTTCCTGATCGAAAACCTCGAGGAAGAGTTTGACGAGGACGAGGAATGCTTTCTCAACCCCGAAACGCTGGTATACCTGAGGGAGCAGGGCGCGGACGGCGAGCTGATTTCCATGCTGAACAGCGCGCTCGAGGGATGCCGGGACGGCGTGGATATTTTTTATCTCATCGAGTAGCGGAGCGGTCCGCCCACCTGCCGGGGATAGCCAGCCTGCACGAGGGACAGACGCCCTCGGGGGTCAACTGGTTCCTGAGGATGCGGTATCCGTAGCGCTCCACCAGCAGTAGGCTGCACCCGGGACAGTAGGTGTTCTCCGAGGTCCCCGATCTTCCGGGCAGGTTTCCCGCATAAATATACCGCAGCCCGATTTTCCGTCCGATTGCGGCGGCTCGGGCAAGATCCCCGGGGGCGGTGTTTTCCGGACCGGTCATTTTGTAGTCTTTGTGGAAGGCGGTAACGTGCCACGGGATATCGGGAGAGACTCCGCCGATAAACTCCGTCAGGCGGGTCAGTTCTTCCTCGGAATCGTTGAATCCCGGTATGAGCAGGGTAACGATCTCCACCCATAATCCCATCTCGTGCAGGCTGCGTATGGTCTCCAGGATCGGCTGCAGCTGTCCTCCCAGGCGCCGGTAACGGCCTTCGTCGAAGCTCTTCAGGTCGACTTTATAGAGGTCCAGCCAGGGGCGCAGGTATTCGAGCGATTCCCGGGTTGCATATCCGTTGGAAACATAAGCCGTCAGCAGACCGGCAGCCCGGGCCTTCCGGAACACCGCCACCGCCCACTCGCCGGTGATCAGCGGTTCGTTATAGGTGCTGACGACGATCTCCGCCCCGTGATCGAGAGCCGACCGCACGAGTTCGTCGGGCGTCGTCCGGAAGGGAGGAGAGACCGCGATGGATTCGCGCAGCGCCTGCGAGGTCACCCAGTTCTGGCAGAAACTGCAGTGGAAATTGCATCCCAGCATGCCGAAGCTGTAAGCGGCAGCGCCGGGACGCACGTGGAAGAAAGGTTTTTTCTCCACCGGGTCGCATTGGGCGCCCGACACGTATCCGAAAGGCACGTGGAGCTTGCCCGCGCGGTTGACGCGCAGACGGCAGAATCCCGCTTCCCCGTCCGCAATCGTGCAGCGGTGTGCGCAGGCGAAGCATCGCACCCGCCCGCCGTCCAGCGTTTCGAATAAGTCCCCCGGGACTGTGTATTGCTGAAGCACTTCCCCCAGTGTAGCCATAACCTCATCTGTGAACGTGGGAACGTTTCAACGTTTCAACGTGCAAACGTCCAACGTTCCTCTATTTCCTCTTCTTTGCCTCAAACGACAGGCTGGACGCGAAAAACGGCAAACCCTTCGTTTCCAGGCGGGCGGCGATACGGTTGACATGATCGCCCTCGTAGATTTCCGATGTATGGGCGATCCCGTAGTCGAGCAAAATCCGGTTCAGGCTCTTGACCGTGTCGTTGATGCCCATGTCTTTGTCGCCCGCATCAAAAGCGATCGCCTTGTATTTCTTCAGGTTCGGCAGGTATTGGTGCACCATCGCAAGGGGGGCGTTCGCCGCCCATCTCGCGATGACATCCGGCTGCGCCTGCCCGCCCTTTATCGGCAAATCGAGGAAGAACGGGGGATTCTTGGGGTTGGGCGACCATGCGGCAGCCGAGGCGAGCACGGCCTTGATCCCGAAATCTGTCTTCTCGACATCCTGCAGAGTCTGTATGCCCCCAATTTGTTGAAACATCTCAGGCTGGGGATTCATGTTGGGCTCCATGCAGCAGGGGCTCATAGCGTAGAAGCTGGAAAAAATTTCCGGACTCTTCATGCCGATGCGAACCGTGCCGTATCCGCCCATGGAATGGCCGGTGAGGCCGCGGCTTGCCCGGTCGGGAATCGTGCGGTAGTGGCTGTCGATACAGGAAACCAGATCCTGCGTCACATAGCCTTCCCAGTCACCCGTTGTCGCCGAATTGGAATACATGCTGCCCTGGAAGGTCGTGAACGCGTTGGGCATCACGAGGATCATCTCAGGGACGCCTGCGGCGAAT
>JAFNAG010000284.1 GCA_017860135.1 Acidobacteriota bacterium | reverse complement strand
CTTTCGCAGGCGGCTGCTCTTTTGCCTGCACCTACCGTTTCCGCCAGCCGCTGTACGGCAGCGAACAGTATCATTACGGCATCATCGGGCCCGATGGAACCACCCCATCCCGAGGCGGCCTGGAATATCAGCAGGTGGCGCGCGAGATCAAAGCCCTGCGGGCCGGATTTGATCCGGCCGCCAGGCCTCCCGCCTCCTACATGTCGCGCCGGACCGCGATTCTCTGGAATCACGAAAATCTCTGGAACCTCGAACACCAGAAGCAGACTCCCCTCTGGGACACCTGGGCTCACCTGTGGCGCTACCTGGAAGGAGCGAAGTCTCTGGGCGCGCCGGTGGATTTTGTGGCTGAAGCGGACACGTTTTCCTCGTATCCGGTCCTCGTGGCGCCGGCCTATCAGCTCATCGATGCCGAGCTGGTGAGTAAGTGGACGCGCTACGCCGAGCAGGGCGGCAACCTGGTGTTGACCTGCCGCACGGGCCAGAAGAAACGTAACGGCCAGCTCTGGGAATCGCGCTGGGCCGGGCCGATCTATTCGCTGATCGGGGCCGAAGTGTCGTTTTTCGACCTTTTGCTGGAAGACGGCAATGGCCAGGTCAGCATTGACGGTGCGCTTTACCCATGGAATGCCTGGGCGGATGTCTTGAGGCCCCTGGCCGGGACGGAAAGCCTGGCGGAATACTCGAATCAGTTTTACGCCGGCCAGAGCGCTGCGACCTGGCGCCGCCTCGGCAAGGGGAGCGTCACCTATATCGGCGTTCACACCAAGGATGCCCGGCTGGAAAGGGAGTTGCTCCGGCGCGTCTACCAGAGGGCCGGAATTTCCACAGAAAGTTATCCCGAGGGAGTCTACGTGGACTGGCGTAACGGCTTCTGGGTCGGCGTCAACTACTCCTCGCGTCCGGCAGAAATCCCTGCAGCCAGGGGAGCGGAAATATTGCTGGGAAAGCTCCCTCTCCAACCCGCGGACGTGCTCCTCTGGAAAGAGCGCTGACGGGAAAAAGGGAGGAGGAGAAGCATCTCTTCGTAAGGGTTCATTTTACACATCGATCGGTGACACAGATGTGACTGCAAAATCACGCATGGAAGCCGTTGGGAATACGGCGACCGGTCGCCGCACGCCAAATAGGATCACGATTGGGGGACTGCGCGGATCATGATCTTCACGGCCGGCGAGGCAACGGGCAGCGGGATGCGCTGATGCAACGGCCCGCCGGATATCTGCCGGAGCGGCTTCCCATCCAGCGTGATTTCATAGGATCCGGACGGCATTCCCGACAGCTGCATCTCCGTTGTATGCAGTTTTGCCTGATTCGGGGCGCGGTTTTCCAGGTTGAAAGCAACCTCGCTCAGGTCCTCCGAGACAGTAACCGGCTGGTCTGCAGCAAAGCCGTCGCGGTCGAGCACGAGGTGGAACCGCGTGTTTGCGCCGATCCAGTGAAAGCGGCGGCGCACGCCGTCCAGGGGCTGGACCTCGAGGCGGTTGCCCGACTTCTTGATCCGGCCGCCGTACGCGATCAGTCCGAACAGCGGATCATCGGCGACGATAGTGGCCGCCGTGCGTAACGCGGCGCCGTAGCCGAGTTCGATTTCGCCGCTGTAGGGCCAAGGGCCGCGCGCCTGCTGGATACCGGCCCAGTTGGACCCGTACGCGGCTCGGATGAAGGCGCTCCCCGCGGCGCCGTCATTTTCCTTCCCGGGATACCAGTAGCCGTAGTTGGTCTCCTCGGTCCCCGAGCTCATGAGCGCCCAGGAGCTCAGGTAGGCAGCATATCCCAGGCGCAGGTAGGGGAAAGGATCGCCGGAGTAATGCAGCGCATAGTCGAGGATCGCCCATCCTCCCATCTGTGCCGTGTAACGCATGTCTCCCTGGACACCCAGTTCGTGATAGGCGGCTTCCAGCCAGCCGCGCGTGGCGATGTTGCCTCCGATCGACTCCGCCATGAAGGAGGCGACATCGGCCGCTTTGACCTTGAGCGTCGCAGACTTGTTTTTGACCGCCTCCACGGCATAGCGGGCAAAGGAATGGTGCGATTCGAACCCGGTTGGATCGAAGACCATTTCGGACCAGAACAGGTTCGGCCGGTCATTGACGAAGTGCTCGACCTTGCCTTCCCACTGGCGCCGCAACTGATCCGCCTTGTCTTTCCACCCTACGGCGTCGAGTTCCGCGACCACGTCGGCGATCACCAGTTCGTCGTAATTGCCGACCTGATAGGCGGACCATTGCCCGACCTTCAGGGGCACCGTATAGTACGCCATGGCCGTGCCGAACGCGCGCTGCAGGTAGCCGTCCTTGTCCAGGTAGTGCACCAGCTCCGGATAGTGCTTCGCGATCCGGTACATGTTCCAGTACAGGTGTACGACGTGCGGGTAGTCGAACACGCGCCAGAGGTGCTCGGTCCAGCCGTTGCGGTCCGCCGGCTTGCTCTCGCGGTTGATTTTCCAGTTGTCGATGCCGTAGACGGCGTAGGGATACTTCTCCTGCTCCGTCATCTGGAGCTTCCCCCAGACATAGTTCTTCAGGTAATACTCGACCGCTTCGATTTCCTTGGGATCGGGGAATTCCGCGTTCTTGCCGGCGACATAGGGCGCCTTGCACAATCCGGGATCGTCGCTTGCGACCATGTAGTCACGCATGCCGCCGGTATCATCGGGGCCGCGCAGGATCTTGCTGCGCGCGTCCCAGTCGGAGAACAGGCCGTTGTACCACTTGGACGGATCCCGGTGCTGCTGCCGGGCGACGATGAAGGCGGACCGCTTCTTGATCAGGGTTTCGAGCGGCTCCGAGACGAAGAACTCGAGGATCATGGACTGGTCCCGGCCGAAATGGACCGTGAGCATGTTCTCTCCCAGGCGCGTGAATTTGATCCGGTACACATGGGTGTCTTTGGCTTTTTCGCCGAGGTAGTCAATCTGGGTCTGCGGGGGGAATTCCGATGTCACCGAGTGAATCTTGCTGCGCGAGCGCAGGGAAACCATTGCTTCGAGCCCAAGGGGGACGGTCATGCCGGGAACCACATGGATGTCTAAAAGGCCCTCTTCATAGAGCACGTTGCGCACGCCGTCGTAATCCTCGGCCCAGCGGAATTTGAAGGTGTAGGTCAGTTCGTCGTTCGGCGTGAACTTGGAGGAGAGGACGTGGCTCGTCTGGGGCTGGCGCCAGTTGCCGCCGCGCTTCCTGTCCTCCTCGCCCCTGAAGGCGGAGTGGATGTAAAATCCCGCTCCATCGGAGTACTCGAATTTGGCCGGCGCAAAGTTCCGCTCCAGAGCAGCGGGCTCGAACAACGGACAAACGGCCACGGGAGTCATGACGAGATACGGGCCCTCGGTGTTGGGACGCATCCAGAACAGGAACGACCCGTGGCCCGAAACGAAATCGTGCTGGACGAGGCGCTGGGTGGTGCTGATCTCCTTGTCCCAGCGCTTTTCCATGTTGAACGGAAGAGGCAGGACGACATCCCCCATCTCCAACGGTTTATGGGTGGGATTCTTAAAATGGATCGTCCAGTAGAGCGCATCCCCCTGCACCCGGAATCTCTCCGTCAACTCCAGGTCCGCATAATAATCATCCCAGCCGGATTCGTTGTAGATGACGTTGTACTGCGGTGCCGGATCGGTGGCATCCCCAGGCAGCTGGCGGAATTTATTCTTGCCGTCGGCCGTGGAGAACTGGCGCCATTCGTTTTCCCCCATTTTGTAGCGGATGTTCACATGGCCCAGCACCCGGTTCCTGGCGATGTACTCGGTGTCGTATCTGTCGTTCGCGCGCTTCAGGCTCAGGATCCCGCCCGAGCCGAACTGGACCTTGAAAAGACCGCCTCCGGCGCTTTCCTGGGCTGAAAAAAGGGAAGTGTGGAGGAGAAGGATGAGGAAGCACGAAGGTACGGATAACAAATAGCGTTGATTCATATGGTTCAATACCCCGATCATGGTGATTGAAAACTCAGTTTCGCGGATTGGCGCGCGAAAATCAAAGGATTAGCGCATGGGAAACCAATTTCCGGCAATTTTGGCGCATTTCTGACATGGACACCCGGGCCGCCAGTACGCAATCGTCTGGCTTGCTTGTCAATTTGAAGTAGAATGAGTTGATGCTTTCCCATGGACTTCAGTGAATATCGGACGATTGCTCGTTGCAATGTGAGAGCGGGTTTTGCGCCTGGCGGCATCACCTGCCTTTTGGAGCATCTCCTGGCCTTGCCATAGGGAGAACAAATATGAGGAGACATGCATGGATTCCCCGTCTGATCGTCTTGAGCGTCATGCTGCCGCCAGCCTGTTTCTCGCTTACCGCGGCGTCCTCGGGGCAGAGGGAGAATCAGGCGTCGCTGGTGCTGCGTTCCGATAATCTCGCCGCACGGGGACAAAGCGCAGACGCGCGTTCGCTCTTGCTGGATGGTCTTTTCTACGAAACTGCCGCGGGCCGGGTCGTCCTGCCGGCCGGACTCACCGCGAAATCCCAGAGTATCCGCGACAGGCAATGGCAAAGCCAGGCAAGGATGGCCGACGGCCGCACCGTTACAGCTTCAGCAAGACCGGAGGGAAGTAATTTCATCATCCGCCTGAGCGCTCAGCCTGACGCCGGCATTCTCAAGTGGGGGTTGGCAGTGGACGCAGGCAAGGAGGAGTACTTCACGGGCCTGATGGAACGGGTCGTGGATGGGCCCCAATCGGCCTCGTGGGCACCGGGCCGACAGGAAGCTCTGAACCTGCGCGGCCAGAAAGTTGATATGATCCTGAAGCCCACGCTCTCGGTGTATGCGCCATTCTACCTTTCGTCGCGCGGCTACGCGGTTTTCATGAAGGGGAACTGGCCTGGCCATTTTGATTTTTGCGCCGATGATCCGGCGCGGGTAAAGATCGAGTTCGAGGGTCCGTCCTTCGAAATGAAGATATACACCAACAGGGACCCGGCAATGCTCATCTGCGAGCACGCTCTGGATGCCGGTCCTCCCTTCCTGCCTCCCAGGTGGATGTTCACTCCGTGGCGCTGGCGGGACGAACATTCCCAGTTGCCCGAGTACTATGACGGCACGCCGGTCACCGGTCCCTTCAACTCCCAGGTCATGGAAGATGTGCTCATGATGAAGGCGTACGGGATCCCGTGCGGCGTTTATTGGGTCGACCGCCCCTGGGGACCTGGGCGGCTCGGCTATGACGACTTCGAGATCGATCCCAGCCGCCTGCCCAATTTCCGGGAAATGGTCGTATGGCTCAACGAACAGCGGATGCAGATGCTGCTGTGGATCGCTCCCTTCTTCCAGGGCAACATGGAGAAGGAAGCGCTTTCCAGGGGTTATACCCTGGCCGGCCAGCCGCCGCAGCGCAACAACTATCCCATGGTCGACATGACCAACCCTGCGGCCAGGGCGTATTGGCAGGAAGGGATGGCAAAGCTCCTGAAGCTGGGCGTGGCCGCCTTCAAGCTGGATCGCGCCGAGGAAAACATCCCGGAGAGCGGTCCTTACACGGTGTTCGACGGGCGTTCGATCCGCGAGAACCGTAACGCCTATCCCCCCATGTACGTCAAGGCCGCCTTTGAAATTGCGGAGAAATATCGCGGCCGGGATTTCGTGCTCATGCCGCGGGCAGCTTATACAGGCAGTTCCGCATACGCGGTATTCTGGGGCGGAGACATCGGCGGTACGCAGGAAGGACTCCGGGCTTCGATCATCGGCGTGCAGCGTGCAGCTGTGATGGGCTACCCGAATTGGGGATCGGATACCTGTGGCTACAACGACCAGAGAATGGAGCAGGAGGTCTGCGCACGTTGGCTGGCGTTCAGCTGCTTCACGCCCATCATGGAAGTCGGGCCGACGCGCAACCTCGCGTTCTGGAGTCTTCCCCGCGAGCCGCGATATGACGCGACCCTGATTGCGATATGGCGGCTCTATGCCCGGCTGCATCAGCAACTGGCTGATTATGGGTACGAGCAGGCGCAGGCGGCGCACCGGACCGGCATGCCGATCGTCCGGCCGCTCTTCCTGGCTGATCCTACGGCTTCCGAGGCCTGGACGAATTGGCAGACCTACCTCTACGGCCCGGATCTACTGGTTTCGCCCATCTGGGAAAAGGGGAAGCGTGAACAGCAGGTCTACCTTCCTTCCGGAAAGCGGTGGCGCGATATGTGGCACCCCGACAGGGAGTTTCGGGGCGGCCAGACCATTACCATGAACGCGGACCTCCACCAGATTCCCCTTTTCCTCCGTGTCGGATCGAATCTCCGCCTGGGCGATCTGAATCGCGAGTGGGAGGAATCCCTGGCCATCGCTCAAAGAAAGCCGGACTTGAAGATCCTGGATGCCGAGGTAAAGGCCTGGTTCGATTCATTCAAAAAGAAGTGAACGCGAAGTTCCAATTGCCGCAATCGTCCTGCCACCAGACCGAACCGCACCGGAAGCCGCCTGGGATGGAAGAT
>JAFNAG010000283.1 GCA_017860135.1 Acidobacteriota bacterium | reverse complement strand
CAGTGGGGAACAGTTCGAGAGGACTACAGCGAAAACGGTGACGCGTGGAACTACTTCCCTCATGACCATTCCCGTTCCCGGGCGTATCGTTCCGGCGAAGACGGCCTGGCAGGCTTTTCCGACGATAAACAACGGCTTTGTTTCGCGCTCGCTCTCTGGAACGGTCAGGACCCCATCCTCAAGGAACGGCTTTTCGGCCTGACGGGAAGCGAGGGCAATCATGGCGAGGACGTCAAGGAGTACTACTTCTACCTCGACTCCACGCCCACGCATTCCTACATGAAATGGCTCTACAAGTACCCTCAGCGGGCCTATCCCTATGATGATCTCGTTCAGACCAACCGCAATCGATCGCGCCTTGAACCCGAGTATGAACTCCTCGACACCGGCATTTTCTCCGAGGACCGTTACTTCGATGTCTTCGTCGAATATGCCAAGGCATCCCCCGAGGACATACTGGTCCGCATCACGATAGAGAACAGGGGGCCTGAGGCCGCAAGGGTACACGTCCTGCCCGCGCTGTGGTTCCGCAACACCTGGACATGGTCGCCGGGCACACCAAAACCTTTGCTGCGGGAAGTCAGAGGGAAAAAGGGAATGACTGCGGTCATGGCGTCTCACGGCGAACTCGGCGAACGATGGCTGTACGTCGAGGGAGAAGTGCCCCTCCTCTTCACCGAGAACGAGACCAACAACCAGCGGATCTTCGGTGCAGCCAATTCCGGCCCCTACGTTAAGGACGGCATCAACGATTACGTGGTCCTCGGGCGAAGGGATGCGTTGAACCCGGCCAGTGCCGGTACAAGGGCTGCCGCCCACTACACGCTCGATGTGGGTGCGAAAGGGGCGGCGGTCGTGCGCATTCGGTTCATAGATCATGCCCCCGGAGGATCGAAAGACCTCTTCAGCGGGTTTGACAGGGTCTTCGAAGATCGCCTCCAGGAAGCGGACGAGTTCTATCGCGCTATCACACCCTCTTCGGCAACGGAAGACGAAAGCCGCGTAATGCGTCAGGCCCTGGGCGGCATGCTGTGGTCGAAACAGTACTATTTGTTCGATGCCTACGCGTGGATCAAGGAGCACGGCGGGAGTCTCTCTTCCACTTCGACGGGCCCGACGAGAAACCGTGAATGGGCACACATGGTAAACGACGATGTGATATCGATGCCCGACAAGTGGGAATATCCCTGGTACGCTGCGTGGGACCTCGCCTTCCACACCGTCGCTCTTTCCGAGGCGGACATTGATTTTGCCAAACAGCAGCTCGAGCTGATGCTGAACCAGATGTACTTTCATCCAAGCGGCCAGATCCCGGCCTACGAGTGGAATTTCAGCGATGTCAACCCTCCGGTGCATCCCTGGGCCACGCTGGCCCTCTACCGAACGGAGCAGGCACTGCGAGGAGAGGGCGACCTGGAATTCCTCAAACGCTCCTTCGGCAAGCTCTTGGCGAACTTTACGTGGTGGGTCAACCGCAAGGACCGGTACGGAAAGAACGTTTTCGAGGGAGGCTTCCTCGGCCTCGACAACATCGGGGTTTTCGACCGGTCGGCCCCATTGCCGACGGGAGGCTATCTCGAGCAGGCCGACGGCACATCGTGGATGGCCTTTTTCAGCCAGAACATGCTGGAACTGGCCATGGAACTCGCCTCGCGCGACCCCAGCTATGAAGACCTCGCCGCGAAGTTCCTGGATCACGTGCTCTGGATCAGCTACGCCATAAGCCGTGTCGGAGAGGACGGCCTGTGGGACGAGGAGGACGGCTTTTTCTATGATGTGCTCCAGCTTCCGGACGGGAATGCGATGCGTCTCAAAGTCCGCTCCATTGTGGGCCTCATGCCTCTTTGTGCCACAAGCATCATAGAGCCCTGGCAGCGCGAACGGGTGCCGCGTGTCCTGGAATTGTTCAGGAAACGAAGCCGCCGCATGCCGGAACTGATAAAGGATTTCTTTGCCGGCAGGGGCCAGGGTGACCGCGGCATCATGGCGCTCGTCACTCCGGATCGTCTCCGCCGCGTCCTCGGGTATATGCTGGACGAGAACGAGTTTCTCGGTGCCCACGGCATCCGGGCCCTTTCGCGCTACCACCTCAAGCATCCCTATGTGTTTTACGTCAACGGCACCGAATACCGCGTCAATTACCTGCCGGCCGATTCCGACTCGGGAATGTTCGGTGGGAACTCTAACTGGCGCGGCCCGGTCTGGATGCCCGTCAACATGATGATCATCCGGGCCCTTCTGAGCTTCTACGTCTTCTACGGCGAGTCTTTCAAGGTGGAATGCCCCACCGGTTCGGGCAGGGAGATGGACCTCTTCGAAGTCGCGCAGGAGATCGCGAACCGCCTCATCAGCATCTTTCTCCGCGATGGGACAGGGCGGCGACCGGTATTCGGCGGCGCGGAGAAGTTCCAGACGGATCCACACTGGCGTGACCACATCCTTTTCTATGAGTATTTTCACGGGGACAACGGAGCCGGTATCGGCGCAAGCCACCAGACAGGCTGGTCAGGGCTCGTTGCCACACTCATTCGACTCTTCAGGAGCTTTGACGCTGCGCAGATGCTCGAGTCGGGAAAGAACGCGGCCTTCGCCCGGGAGTGGAATATGCCGAGAGGAACGAAAAAGAAAACCAGCAAGTGAAGGAGATTGTCATATGAAAGCGATAACAGTGGAACCCGGAAAACCGGGAAGCACCCAGTTGGAGGATATACCGGAGCCCGGCGTTCGTGATGGTTCCGTGCTCGTCGAAACCATAGCCGCCGGGGTATGCGGGAGCGACCTCGAGATGGCGGAGGGAAAGTACGGTTGGGCCCCTCCGGGCAGAAAGCGCCTTGTTTTGGGGCACGAATCTCTCGGACGCGTCATCGACCCGGGTCCGACGGGCGGACTTGTGAAGGGTGACCTGGTGGTGGGCATCGTCCGCCGGCCGGACCCTGTGCCATGCTCGAACTGCGCGGTCGGTGAATGGGACATGTGCCGCAACGGCCAATACACCGAGCGCGGTATCAAGGAGATCGACGGCTACATGTCCGAGCGATGGAGAATTGAACCCGCGTAGACTGTTCATTTCCGAGTTTTTCGGTACGGCACTCCTGGTGTTCCTGGGTCTTTCCCTGGTAACTGTGATGTTCGGCTCCGGCAGCCCAATCCTGGGAGTCGTCCCGGATGAGGGCCTTCGACGGTTCATTACCGGTTTTTTCTTTGGCACGACAGGCGCCCTCATTGCGCTGTCCCCTGTTGGGAAAGTGAGCGGGGCGCACATCAACCCGGTGGTTACGGTGGCATTCTGCCTGATGCGCAAGCTCGATGTACGGGTTGGCCTGGTATATATCTTCGGACAGTTGGCAGGGATGTCTGCGGGTGCCCTGCCCCTTCTTGCCTGGGGCCCGATGGGCGCAAGTGTCGCCTACGGCGCCACACTGCCCGGCGAGGGCTATGCGCCGTACACCGTTGTCCTGGGAGAGGCAGTCACAACTTTTGCCCTGATCGCAGGACTCTGTGTGTTTCTCGGATTCAGGCGGCTTCGTCCCTACACCCCGGCCCTTTTCCCGCTTCTCTACGCCGTGATGGTCTATCCGGAGTCACCGATCTCGGGCACAAGCACCAATCCGGCGAGAAGCCTTGGCCCGGCTCTGGTTTCGGGACAGTGGCAGGGCTGGTGGATCTATTGGATCGGGCCGCTGGCCGGTACCGTCCTGGCACTCATAAGCTGCAGTTTTCTGGCCAAACGTATCGAAGTGGCCAAACTGTACTATTTTGACAGCATCCCGGATGGGCTTTTTCGAAAACCACAGCAAGGAGAAAGTGAACCCTCCCATGGAAAGGCCTGAAGTAATGAGCGTGCATTACGCTACGGATCAATGTGATATATTAGACAGACAAAAGGAGGAAATATTATGAAGGTTATCATAGTTGGTGGAGTGGCCGGCGGCGCATCGTGTGCGGCGCGTCTGCGCAGGCTGGATGAAAAGGCCGAGATCGTCATGGTGGAACGGGGACCTTATGTCTCCTACGCGAATTGCGGGTTACCTTACCATATCGGCAATGTGATAAAAAATGAGTCTAGTCTCCTTGTTGCAACGGAAAACACATTCCGCTCGCAGTTCGCCATCGACGTGAGGTCGAATTGCGAGGCCATAAAGATCTCGGCGGACAAGAAGACCATCGACCTCGCCAACGTTGTCACCGGTCAGGTCACCACCGAGTCCTACGACAAGCTCGTCCTTTCGCCCGGAGCTCTTTCTGTCCGTCCGCCCCTGCCCGGCATTGACCTGCCGGGTATCTTTCAGGTGAGGACAGTGCCCGACGCCAGGGCGATCCGTGACTGGGTCGAGCGCGGGTCGGAGTTCCTGGCCGGTATGAACACCTATTCGGGATACCAGATGGTGAGGCCCAAGACGCGCGCCGTCGTCGTTGGCGGCGGATTCATCGGCCTCGAAACAGCGGAGAACCTGATTCACCGCGGCTTCGATGTAACCCTTGTCGAGATGCTCGATCAAGTTCTGGCGCCGCTCGACAAGGAGTTTGCGCGTATTGTGGAGGGTTACCTGGAACATCACGGTATGCACCTCGCCCTCAGCGACGGTGTTGCGGGGTTCCGGCAGGAGGACAACAATTCGATCTCAGTCCTCACGGCATCGGGAAAATGCTATCCGGCTGACGTAGTTATCATAGCTCTCGGTGTGCGGCCCGATACCGCGCTGGCGAAGACGGCAGGCCTTGAGATCGGGGAACGGGGCGGGATCCGTGTCGACGATCAGATGCATACGAGCGACCCCGACATCTTTGCCGTGGGTGATGCCATAGAGGTCAGGGACTTCGTCACCGGCCAATGGAGCCTTATCGCCCTTGCCGGGCCGGCGAACCGGCAGGGCCGTATCGTTGCCGACGTCATCGCCGGGCGAGATTCCCGCTTCCGGGGTACCCAGGGCACCTCTATCATCGGCCTCTTTGGTGCTGCGGCGGCCTGGACCGGGGCGTCGGAAAAGACGCTCAACCGGATCGGGGACCAGGACTTTGAGAAGATCTACCTTTACCCGAATTCACACGCAGGATACTATCCTGGCGCCAGACCGATCGCAATGAAGGTCCTTTTCCGGAAGTCGGACGGACGCCTGCTCGGTGCGCAGGGACTCGGCGAGGACAACGTGGACAAGCGCATCAGTGCGCTGGCCCTGGCAATCCAGATGGGCGCGACCATTTATGACCTCGAGGAGGCAGAACTATGTTACGCGCCCCAGTTCGGAAGCGCCAAAGACCCTGTGAATTTCGCGGGGATGATCGCGGCCGACGTCATCCGCGGCGATATGCCTATCAGCCACTGGGATGCTGCCGGAGAGGGATTCCTCCTCGACGTGCGGGAGTCTGTCGAATTGGCCGTGGAAGAGGAGCCGGGGTCGGTCAACATCCCGCTGGGCCAGCTCAGAGGGCGTCTCGGCGAGCTTCCGAAGGACCGGGAGATACTGGTCATCTGCCGGTCCGGTCAGCGTGCCTACTACGCGACGCGCATACTCTTGCAGAACGGGTTCAAGGCGCGGAACCTCTCCGGGGGCATGTTGTCGCGCTTCCACGCTCAGCTGCTGGCGAATTAAATGGACGGGAAGCTTTTCTTCACAGCAGTCCTTAAGGCGCCGTCGATGAATCTTTTCCCGGGAAGACCCTGGATCAGCATATCTCAACCTCGTATTCGCCGCTTTCACACAGCATCGAAGGTCACTTTCGATGCCTTTATCCCCTTCTTCGCCTTCAGGGAGTTAGGCCGGGTGTTGGGAGAGGGCAAGATAAGGACCCTCTTTTTCCGGAAAAGAACCGGCGCGTGACCGAGAACGCGGCCGGATACTCGGGACAAAATTAAACGCCGGATCGGGCATTGCCCGTCCGGCGTTAATTATATCAAGCTATAGCTATACGCGTTACTTCAGGGAAAGGCCCTTGTTGACCAGGGTCTTCACTTCTACGCGCCGCCTCTTAGTCCTACACCGGCGATAGCAAAAGCGAATGCGTTCTCCAGAAATTTTATTCTCATTCCTTGCTTTGCCGATACGTAAGTTCCTGCGAGACCAGACGGGCAACCAGGATGGCCAGGTAGAGCTGGCCCGTAATGGCCTCGGCAGTGGCAAGGGCGCGGGCTACTGGATGCACCGGTGCAATATCGCCATACCCCAGGGTTGCCAGGGTAACAAAGCTGAAGTATATCCATGACGAGAAACCGGCCAGTCCCGCCTGAATCCCTGTGAACGAACCGGGATTGAGGTATTCCACGATCTCATAGGTAGTGGCCCATCCAAAACCCAGAAGAAGATAGGCGGCAATCGCACCTTCAATGCGGTGTATCGTTATCGGGCCTTTCTTTAAAACCCGGGTCAAAATAACACCGCAGTAAAGGATAGCGTATGTGGTCCGCGGCCTTATCAAGGGAGAAGGATTTACGATCCAGCGGTTGACACGAATAT
>JAFNAG010000282.1 GCA_017860135.1 Acidobacteriota bacterium | reverse complement strand
TGACGCTATTGACTTTGTATCGTGCATTTCTGCCCATGAGGAGAGGGGCATGATAGATCAAATTGGCCATTCCGTAATGGTTGCCCTTGATCGAAGCGGTGAATTTGATAATCCCATCACGATCCGACAGCTCTGCGGGATTGACGGAGAAGTGTTTGGTTTTAAATCGGCCGAGTTTCCCGGCGACATCGTATGGTTTTCCGCTCAACAACATCCGGAAGTCTTCAGTGGTGTCGCTTGTGCTCGTCCGTTTAATGCTGAAGTAAGACACGTCATAATCCGTCGAGTCGGCAAAATCCAGAATCCCCTGTATAAACCAGGCATTTGGATCGTTGGGAGCCGTATACGTGCCGGACACGGTTTCGTAATTTTTCTCGAAGTCATGCGAAAGCACCACGCTCGAACTCCCGGGGAGCGTGCTGTACTGGGATTTGGTCCCCCAATCGCTGCAGCTCACAGACACGTTTACCCTTCCCTTTCCGGAATTGGATCTTGCCGTCATCGTAATCGTGTACGAGCCACCCGGCGCCGCCGCGGGAGAGGTTCCCACGGAGAAATACTGGTAAGGCGGCCCGCCATGGCCATCATGACAATACCTGTCCCACTCATGCTTTGGAGGAAAAGTCAGCGTCGTTGCCCCATGAACGGTCATACCGGGCGTGTTTGCCGTAACTTTGGATGTCGGATCATCGTCGAATCCCAGGATGTTCTCATTGACGTGAGATCCCTTCGTTTCCAGGCGGGGATCGCAGAAAAGTTCCACGGGGCTGCTTCCTATCAATTGAAGAGTGATTTTTGAAGAAAGGACCTTCATGTCCGTAACCTGGGATTCGCCGTCCTGAATGAGAACCGGGAAACTGTACCAATCCTCGGCATTCGCGTCGTAAGTTGTGGGAACCTTCCAGGTCATATCCATTCCGGAGACCCAGCGTCCGCGGGTTCCGTTATTCTCCCAGGCTCTCGACGTAACGCCGGTAGCAGAAATCGTATAGATGACAATGGTATCCTCTTCGACGTAGTTGCCCCAATCCATCTGGGGATAGGGAGCCGAGAAGGCCATCTCGTGGCCAAAGTCTTGAACCGGGCGGCTCGACCCGCTGCTTTGGCTGCCTACATACCATCCGGGCATGTGATTGTGTCCGTGTATCCACATTTTGATTTGGGGATTATTCTGAAAGAGACGTGCCCACCAGGCTTGATCCTGATGACCCCGATAGGTCGACATCGGGTCGCCGTCATGCGGCGTCGTGTCCTCGATGGCTTGATGGGAAAAAATAATTGTCGTCGCGTTATGATAATAAGTCGCCATAAATTGAACCCATTCATACAGCGCCGGACGGGTCCACATTTCATACTCCATCTCAGGCAACGCGAGAAAAAGGATGCCGTTGCGCATCATTGCATAGGGATAGGTGTTGAGTTCCGTTTCGTTGACATAGGTCTTCAATAACGCAAAGGGATCATTGTCGTTCTGCGGCAAGTCCGGCCCGTCACTATAGTCATTGAGGTCGATGTTGCCCCCGACATAGTGAAGGGGCAGGTTCAGGTGAGACACAAGGAAAGCCTTGAAATTGTTCTTGTAAGGATCCATGGTCTTGGGAAGCCCAACGCCATTGACGAACGCCGTGTTATCGTTCGATCCGTCCCCGAGATGGACGACAAACTCGCAGGGGAGCGTGTTGTCCATGACATCGCCGGCGAGAAGATCCAGATAATCCGCGTAGCCCCATTTGTTGTTTTGAGTGCGTTGGCCGACGTGAGTATCTGTAAACGCTGCAAAACTCATGGAATGCTCGGGTGCCGGGGCGGGATCGACATCCCACGCCATTCCCAGGCCGATCACGAACAGCATTGCGGGAAATCGAAAAACAGGAGATCCATGGATGTGTGATTTAAAATGTGACATCTTCCATTGCCTTCCCTACGGAGTCTGTGGAGCGCAGCGCACCCTTCTGACAAGGCAAGCCTGACCGAGACTCTTTGGGCCCTGGCGAGTCAGACGAATCGGCTCCGAACGAATATTTGGCCTGCGCTGCTTTCCTGCAATCGAGTCTTATAAGCATTCCTATCCGGGAGCACAAGGGAAATGGATGCGGCCCGGTGTCCGGCCCGGTGTCGGACCGACCGAAGTCACATTGATCAAATAGGATAGTCCTTGCCGAGGGCCAAAAATGCGGCTTATGCGCCACTATTGGCCCTGTTTTTTCGTTCTAACTCATTTGCCAGCCGTGGCTGCCCTGCTGCGCCGCTCGAGTTCACTCAGTTCGAGCCGATGAGCTATGGGCGGCTGCTCCATTCGACTGACCGCATTCTGCTGGAATGGTGCACACCACTTAAATTCGATTTTGCAGGTGGAAAATCGAGATTAGGCCCTCGTTTTCAGGGCCTTTTTCGACCAAGGTCCTTAATCTTTTGAGGTTGCCTCGGTCCGACCCCAGTAACCCAGTAACCAGTAACCACAAGTGATAGGGGTGGGCATCAAACAGCCGACAGGCGGTATGCCGTCCCGTACTGACCGTACTCGTGGCTCGTCACGCCGTTGCGGACCGAGCCCTGGTACTGCGAGCGCGGTTGCTCGACGATGACCCTGACGACGGCGGTTTCGCCGATCTTGACCAGACCTGCGTGGACCGCCGCCACGGCGAGCGCGGAGTCTCCGGTATA
The DNA here is from genome assembly GCA_017860135.1 of Acidobacteriota bacterium. GTDB lineage: Bacteria > Acidobacteriota > UBA6911 > UBA6911 > UBA6911 > JAFNAG01. Next base: position 3,790 of record JAFNAG010000282.1, on the reverse strand, counting down.
GATATCGGTGCCCCAGAGCGACCCGGCGGCCTCCCCCGTAACGCGGAAGTAGTAGCTGGCACCCACCTGATCGCACAGGTTGAGCATGTTGGGCGGCGCGTCCCCCGCGAGCAGCCCCTGATCGAGCAGCTTTCGGATCTCGATCCGCGTCAGCCGCCCGCGGCGCTCGAAGTAGGCAACGAGTTCCTGGATGACTTTCATGGTCGCTCCTAACGGGGCAGCATCGACACGACGCGGCCGTACGACGGGTTGAAGGCAGGCGCCTTCGGACCCGGCACGAGCCAGAGCACCTGGTACGGCATCGGCTCTGCGGGGTATGCGATTTCGCCGTCGGTAACCACGACCACAGCGCGCACGTGCTGGTCTTCCGCGAGGTGCCGCAGCGCGGGCGAGAGGTCGCTCCCGCCGTACCCCTCGATGCGCCTCTCGGCGAGTTCGTGCGGGCCGAGGAGTTCGTCTCTGGTGACCGCGGCGTCGCACTGCACGAGGCGGACCTGGTCCACGGCGACCGCGTCACAGAACTCGGCAAGCGTGCCGAGCACGCGCGGGATCTCGTCCGTCATCGAGCCGCTGGTGTCGAGAACGACGTTGAGGATCCAACCTTCGCGGCGGCGGCCCGGCAGGACCACGTCGGTACGTTCGGCGCCGCGCCGCGATGCCCGGCTGAAGGTCCGGTCTCCCGGCGCCACCGACTCGATCCAGCGTTGGAGCGCGAGCTCCCACGGCGTGCGGTAGAGGCCGCGCAGCGCCAGGACCGTCTGGCTCGCGGCGCCCGGGTCGGTGCCGCGCAGACCTTTCGCCAGGCCCATCGCGCGCGCCAGGCCAAGCGCCTTCGCCGCCAGCTCCTTGACCTGCTTCGCACGGGCGGCGGCCCCCTTCGCCTCCTCCGGATACAACTCGGCCTCCGTCACGGCGTCGAGCACGTCGCCGGCCACCGTTCCCTCGCCGCCGCTCCCGCCCGGCCCGAAGACGCGCTGCACCGATGCCGGGCTGCCGTTCCAGACGCTTGTCTTCGACTGCCCCTGCTTGTTGCGCCGCATGTCGAGGACGATCTCCTCCGCGGACTTCTCGCGCGCGCCCGGCATGTCAAGGCCGTTCGCCGGCACCGGCATGCCGAGTTCCGTGCGCAGGATGTCGTTGATGATGTAGTCGTGCGCATAGTTGAACTCGAGGTGGTCGGAGCCCTTCGCGCGGTCGTGGGTGCGCAGCGCGAGGTGCAGCATCTCGTGGGCAAGGACGAAAACCAGCTCATTGTCCTTCAGGCGGTGCACGAAGTCCGGGTTCGCCGTCAGCCGGCCGGACGCGAACACGCCGATGGTCGGCAGCCGGTCGTCGAGCGTCACGCGCGCGGCAGCGACCAGCCCGGCAAGGTGCGGGAACGGCACCGTGACCATCCGCAAGCCGCGCTGGATCCGCTCGAGCAGCTCGCCCTGGGGGACCGGGGTGTTCATAGCTTTGTCACCTGCTTGAGGAGGTCGAGCATCGCATTGTCCGCGCCCAGGGACCCCCACCGGTCGACCAGATCCGTGATGAGCGTGAGCTGGTGCTCGGGCGGCAGGCTCCGCATGAACCGGTTCACCGCCCGGGGTTTGATGCCGTCAAGCTTGCCTTCCTTGACCTGCTGGCGGATGGAGTTCAGCACGAACCAGCGCGCGGTGTCACCGCGCGGCAGCGTCTCGGGGTGCGCGAAATATTGTTCGATCGGATGTATCGCCCCGATCGCCTCTTCGGCGAGCGCGCAGAACACGGCAGCGTCTTCGGCCGAAAGACGGCCGAAGGCGAGCGCCCTACGTGCCTCGCGGGTGAGCTCGCCGGAGACCTCGGCGAGGTCCAGCGCGCGGGCGAACAAGGTCCAGCTGCGCGGCGTGGAGAACGGCACCGGTTCCTGCGGCACCCCCCGCATCAACGCCTCGGGCATGAATGAGATGAACACGCGGATTTCTTCCCGCACACCTGCGCGCCGCGCCCAGGCCATCCACTCGTCCACGTCGACGCGGACGTTGAGAATCGTCACCCGGTTCACCAGCGCGGAGCTCAGCGTGCGGACGAGGGCGCGGTCCTGCACGCGGTTGCCGGCCGCGACCACCCAGGTGCCGGGAGGCAGAGCGAACTCGCCGATGCGGCGTTCCAGCAGCAGCGAGTAGAACGCCTTCTGCACATCCGGCGCGCAGGCGGGGAGCTCGTCCAGGAACAGACAGAAGGGCTCCGGCTTCTCGGGCAGCAGCAGCCGCGGCGGACAAAACACCGAGCGCTCTCCGACGATGCGCGGCACACCGCTCACGTCCTCGGGCGCGATCTGCGTGCCGAGCAGTGACCGGCAGGGCAGACCGGACTCCTGTGCCGCCTGGTACACCATCTCCGACTTGCCTACGCCGGGCGGCGCGAGGAGGAGGAAGCTATGCTCGTGCGCCATGCACTGGATGAGCTTCTTCGCCTGCTTCAGAGTGATCGTCTCTTCCAGCGGTCCGGCGATGCTGGACTCGCTTGCTGCGCACATGCCGCCTCCCTGATTCGATGAAGGGGCCCCCGGGTCGACGCCGCCGGCCGGCCACTGCGCATCAGACTGCGCCGCGATCTTTCGAGTGTCAAGCGGATTTCCAAGGGCGCTTGGGAATCAGGCGACCCGCTATCCGCAATGAGCCGATTCCCGGCGGAATCCCGCATTAGGCGCGGAGGACATGCAATACAGGCCGGCATAGGTCGATGGATCCCCGCCACATAACTCCACTCACTCGTGACAGTTGGTCACGGATTGTCCCCTGTCACATCGACCTCACACTCTTGTTCCATGGCCCCATCCGCACAGCGCAATTCCTGTCCCATTCCTCTTCGATTCACGGCAATCCGACTCATGAGACGAGTGGTGCAGTCCTATATTCCAGGCTTGACGGCGCGGATGAATGCGCTCATGAATTTGCCGTCCACCTGCGGGGCGATCGTTTCGGGATCGATGCCCTTGTCCAGCAGGAAAGACAGCGCGTCCTCCGTGCTGTAGACGCGGGTCGGTTCGATGTCGATCTGCTCGAAACCCGATGACTCCAGCTTCTGCCGGTATTCGTTTTCGTCCAGCGCTCCGGCCACGCATCCCACCCACAACAGGATATTCTTCCGTATTTCCGGGTGAATCTCTCCCCGCGTAACCACATCCGACACCGCGAGCCGGCCGCCCGGCCTCAGCACCCGGAAGGCCTCCGACAGCACACGGTCCTTATCGGCTGACAGGTTGATCACGCAGTTCGAGATGATCACGTCCACGGAGTCGTCGGGGAGCGGGATATTTTCGATTTCCCCCTTCAGGAATCGCACATTTTCGACACCGGCCTTGCGCCTGTTCTCCTCGGCCAGAGCTAGCATTTCATCGGTCATGTCAAGCCCGAACGCCATCCCGGCGGGGCCGACGCGCTTCGCCGAAAGCAGCACATCGATGCCGCCGCCCGATCCCAGGTCGAGTACGGCCTCGCCGGGTTTCAGTTCCGCCAGAGCAGTCGGGTTTCCGCACCCCAGCGAAGCACGGACCGCCGTCTCCGGGATCGATTCGATCTGATTGGGATCATAAAGGTTGCTGGTGATGGGATCTGGGCAGCAGGATCCAGCTGGCGTACATTGGCAGCATGAACTCCCCTGCGGATCCTTGACTTTGAGCGCCGCCTGCCCGTATTTCTCTTTAACCATGTCTTTAATACTCTCCATACTCGAGTTCCCTCCTCCTACAGAATCTTGATGATCTTCTCCGGTTGAATCGCCTTCGAGCGCATGCAGCACTCGGCGTACAGAAATCCCAGAAGCTCGC
>JAFNAG010000281.1 GCA_017860135.1 Acidobacteriota bacterium | reverse complement strand
ACCAATAGAATCAACGGCTTACGGTCGTCTCCGCTTCTTTCTCCTTGCCGTTTTTCTCCAACATTTGCCGATTGTTTGCCGATGCCGTATCCAGCACCGACGTCGTAATCCGCCGCGTCCCCGGCACCCAGTGCGAATAGATCCTCAACGTGATCGACGGGTTCGCATGCCCCAGTTGATTTGAGACACAGGTCAGGTCGGCGCCCCGTTTTTGCCAACCGCTCGTGCGGCCCTTGTCCATTTCTTTCCGTTCAATCCTGGGATCGTGACCCTATAATGGAGAGCGTCCACATTTTCCATTTTCAGGAGGTCAACATGTCGAGGGCTAGGAACTTCGTGCCGGGCCTGGCGGTAGTGCTGGTGGCAGCCCTGATGTTTGCGGGTTTCGCGCAACAAGTTGCGCGACCGGGCGCCGACCTTTATCGCCAACTCCACTGGCGCTTCATCGGGCCCGAGGGAAACCGTTTCAGCGCGGTCGCGGGCGTGCCGGGCGATCCCAACACTTACTATGTCGGTGCTGCCTCGGGCGGAATCTATAAAACCGTCGACGGCGGCGTCCACTGGCAGGCCATCTTCGATGACCAGCCGGTTCAATCGATTGGCTCGCTGGCGGTGGCGAAGTCTGATCCCAATGTCATCTGGGCCGGGACCGGCGAAGGCAAGATCCGCAGCCACATTTCCGTCGGCCAGGGGATCTACAGGTCCCTGGATGGCGGCAAGACCTGGGCATTGATGGGCCTCGAGCAGACCGGGCGCATCCCGCGCATCGTCATCGACCCGCAAAACCCGGACGTGGTCTGCGCGTGCGCGCTCGGCCACGCCTACGGGCCGCAGCCGGATCGCGGCGTCTTCCGCACTACCGACGGCGGAAAAACCTGGGCCAAGACGCTCTTCGTCGACCAGAACACGGGGTGCTCCGACATCGCGATGGATCCGAAAAACCCGCGCATTCTCTTTGCGGGCATGTGGCAGCTGGAAATCCACACCTATGGCCGTGAGAGCGGCGGCCCCGGGAGCGGCCTTCACCTGTCCCGCGACGGCGGCGCGACCTGGACGAAGCTGACCGGCCGCGGCCTGCCGGCCAGGCCGGTGGGCAAGGTGGCAGTCGCCATCGCCGCCTCGAATCCGAACCGCATCTACGCCCTGATCGAGACCGGCGACGGAGCGCCCTGGAAAGGACAGCCGACCGACAGCGGCCAGGTTTTTCGCAGCGACGACGGCGGCACGAACTGGAGGGTTGTGAGCCACGACCACTACGCCATGGGCCGTGCGCACTACTACTCGCGCATGGCCGTCGCCCCCGACAACGAGGACGAGACCTACTACCTGACGGCATCGTTCGCCAAATCCATCGACGGCGGACAGACGCTGACCGTGCTGAGCCGCGCCGAGGCGCCCGGCGGCGACCACCACGACATGTGGATCGATCCGTCCAACGCCAACCGCATGATCGTCGGCCACGACCAGGGCTTGTCCATCAGCATCAACCGCGGGCGCACCTGGTTCCGCCAGCGGCTGACCAACGCGCAGATGTACCACGTCACCACCGACAACGAGATTCCCTACAACGTCCTCGGCAACAAACAGGACGAACCTTCGTATCGGGGGCCCAGCAACAGCCGCCTCGGCGGCTCAGGCATCCCGCGTGCGATGTGGCATTCGGTGGGCGGAGGCGAAAGCGGCTGGGCGACGCCCGATCCGACCGACTCGAACATCATCTGGTCGACTGCATCCGGATCGGGGATGGTGGGAGGCATCGTGGTTCGGTTCGAGGAGAACCGAAGGCAGTTCCGCAGCGTCGAGGTCTGGCCTGACCAGTCCAACGGCCCGGCCGAGGGGGTCAAATACCGCTTCGTGTGGGACGCCCCTTTCCTGATATCGCCGCACGACCACAACACGCTCTACGTCGGCAGCCAGCACATCCACCGGACCACCGATGCCGGCCAGACCTGGCAGGTCGTCAGTCCCGATCTCACTCTCAACGACCGCAGTCGCATGGGACTCTCGGGTGGCCTGACGCCGGATAACATCGGCGTCGAGTACGCCGGCGTTGTCTATGCGATCGCCGAGTCGCCGAAGGAACGCGGGCTCATCTGGGCCGGCACCAACGACGGCCTCGTGCAGGTGACGCGCGATGCGGGCAAAACCTGGACCAACATCACGAAGAACCTGCCGAACCTGCCGCCCTGGGGCTCGGTCCGCTGCATCGCGCCGTCCCGCTATGATGCGGCGACTGCTTATCTCACCGTCGACTTCCACCAGATGAACAACCGCGATCCGTTTGTCTATAGGACGACGGATTACGGCCAGACATTCAAGGCAATCACCAGCGGCATTCCGAAAAGCATGCTCAGCTACGTGCACTGGCTCTGCGAGGACCCGGTGCGGCGCGGTCTGCTCTACCTGGGCACGGAGAACGCGATCTACGTGTCGTTCGACGACGGCGAGAACTGGCAGCCGTTGCAGAACGACCTGCCGCACGCCCCGGTATATGGCATCACGGTTCAGGAATATTTCAACGATCTGGTGATCGCGACCTACGGGCGCGGCTTCTGGATTCTTGACGACATCACTCCGCTGCAGCAGCTCACCGCTCAGGTGCTCGCCGCCGATGTCCATTTGTTCGCGCCGCGACCGGCGTACCGCTTCAGGAACGTGACGGCGCCGTCGACGCCGTACGACGATCCCACGATCGGCGAGAATCCGCAGTATGGCGCTTCCATCAATTACTTTTTGAAAGCGCCGTTGTCAGGTGGAGTCTCGATCACGATTCAGGACCAGAAAGGCGAAGTGATCCGAAAGCTGGCCGGCACCAATGCCGCAGGGATCAACCGGATCCATTGGGATCTTCGCTATGAGCCGAGCAGGGAGATCCGCCTTCGTACCAGTCCCGTGTACGCCCCCTGGGTGCACCTCGGCCCGGATGGGACACGGCCCGCGCCCGGCGCCGGCACGTTGAGTATTCTCGCGCCTCCAGGCGCATACACCGTGAAGCTCTCCGCGGGCGGACGCGATCTGACGCAGCCTATCATGGTGCGCAAGGATCCGAACACGGGCGGCAGCGAGGCGGAAATCGATGCGCAGATGCGCCTGCTGTTCGATCTGCGCAAGGATCTCAACGACGCCGCCGGCGCGGTCAACAAGGCCGAGATGGCGCGCAGTCAGATCGAGGCGCTGGCCAGGATCATCGAAGATGCAGCGGTCAGAAAAGCAGGAGCGGACCTGAGCCAGAAGCTGGCCGATGCCGAGATGCTCCTGGTCGACCTGCGCCTGACGGGCGGCCAGGACGGTGTGCGCTACGGCGCCAGGCTCATCTCGAAGATCAACTATCTCGCCAACGGCCTGGCCGGCGGCGATTTCAGACCGACCGGGCAACAGATGGAAGTGCAGAAGGTCCTCGAAGAGCGGTTGCGCACCGCTTTGAGCCAGATCGAGGACCTTCTGGGTAAAGATCTGGCCGGCTTCAACGACCTGCTGCGCCAGAAGAACATCCCAAACATCATCGCAAAGAGGCCGTAGCTGCCGTCCGTCCGCATACCGGAGGTGTTCCCAAAACCCTCTGTGGCGTACTATTACGAATACCGAGTAAACGGTCAGCTTCAGGATACGATCCGCAGCCCGGGATCCACTTGGGGAGATACGATGATTTTCGCGGTGGAGCGTACCGGCACTGTGGATACCGGCTTCGCCTGGTGTCCGTCGAACCGCTATTCCTCGGGGCAGTTCTCAATCATCCTCACGCTGTGTGACCGAAACGGAAATGTCTATCAGCAGAAGCCAGTCACGTTTACTGGACAGGAGGCCCAGTTCATCAGTGAGGTGTTCCCGGAACTTCCCGGCGGATTTGTCGGGCGTGCTCCGCGAAAACCTCGTCCCAGCTGATTACGTTGGACTTTCAGGTTTCTGGACACCATGCTGCCAGCATGAAGATCCTGCTTTTGATCACGGTCGTTCAGGCTCTCGATATGCTCGTCTTTGCATGGTTTAATCGGACGGCCGGGTTGCGGATCCTGGTGCTCCGCCAGCAACTCGCCATATACAAGCGAACATCCAAGAAACCGCTGCCGAAAACAGAGATCGGTTGTTCTGGTCCTTGCCTGCTCCACCATCCGGAAATGCATGATCAAAAGGCGTTCCGGATCGACCGATAGCCAAACCTGTTTTCCCGAGTTTCTGGCGGAGCACTCGGTTCTCTGTCAGAAGGTATTCGATCGCATCCTGTTGTTTACGATTGACCCAGCCCGCGAGAAACAAAAGCAGCAACTGCCAGGGCTGCAGGATTGCTTTCACATTTTCCTCCGGATACGAGGTGAAAACATGCAGCATCGGGCATCCACGACTGCCCGTCAAGCAGTGCATTCGTCATCTCCGGCGACCTCGGCAAATGCTTCCCGTTACAATCGTTTGCGGCTCGGCCGAATATTTTTACCATACGGGGTACCGCCGATGGGGTCAAAGACGACGTCCACGCCCTCGCCCGTAAGGCGGTGAATTTCTTTCACGAAGTCCTGAAGCTGGTAATCAATTGGGATACCGCCCAGGTCGGAAACGGCCGGCGCACTTCGTGATGAACAGGTGCCGTACATCTCCAGCCCGGCGAGCCGTCCCAGCTGCAGGAGTGCCGTGCCGACCCCGCCGGCCGCACCGTGGATCAACACGCGCTGGCCCTGTCTCACCTTAGCGGAACGATGCAGCATCTGGTACGCTGTGATGTAGTTCAGCACGAGACTGACTGCCTCGGCGGCGTCCAACCCGGATGGCACCGGAACCAGTTCACGTTGCGGCAGGCAGACGAACTCCGCGTAGGCACCGTGGATCGGCAGCGCCGCAACGGTCTGGCCTGGTTCGATTCCGGAGACGCCGTCGCCGAGCCGTTCCACCACGCCAACCAGATCCCACCCCGGCGTGAAGGGTACCGGGGGCGTTTCGGGATGAACGCCCTCACGCGCCATTATGTCGGGCAAGGAGACGCCTGCGGCCAGCACTCTCACACGCACTTCTCCGTTCTTCGGCTCAGGGCACTCTTCTTCAATTACCCGAAGTTCCTCGGGCCCGCCGTAGTGAGTAACGATGATGCGAGTGTGTCTCATGGACCTCTTCCTGTCTTGCCGGGTGACCCCACCTGACATAATGGACGGGTTAAAACACCGTAATACTCTTCTTCGTCCTTTTGCAAACTCTGCTCCAATTTTGACATTATCGTCCATAGGTCGCAATCCGGGAAGCCGGGGTGCCAGAGAAGCCATAGTTTCAGGCCACGATGAAAAAGAGTTCGCCGGAAGTTTCCCGAAGTTGCGGTTCCGACAGCGAAGCGTCATTGCACTTTCTGCATCAGGTTGCGCGCATTCTGCTCGAATATAGTGCGCGCGAGGAAGTTCTCACGCGCCAGATCGACCGGCTTGCGGAGTATCTTGGCGTGGAAGTGATGACTCGGGTCGGGTATCGGGATGTTACGTTGATCGCGGCAGATGGGCGCAGTTTCCATGCGCACGTGCCCGAGCATCGCCTCAATGTATTCGTAAATTCAGAGACGTTGCGCGTGATTGATGCGATTTGCGCGGATCGAATCAAGCTCAATGAAGCGATGCGACGCCTTGAGGCCGCGGAGCGAACGTCGCCGCAATTCGGTTCCGTTTTGCTCGCCGTCATCTTCGGGGTTGCGGCTTCGGCTCTCGCGTGGTTGCTGCGGGCTGACTGGGGGGCGACAGCGGTGAGCGGCGTATCGGCGGGCCTCGGACTGATTGCGCGGCGAATTCTCGCGCGTCGACACGTCTTGCTCTTTGCACAGCCGTTCACGGCCGCTCTGATCGGCGCTCTCCTCGGCGGCCTTGCGATCCGCCTCGGCTGGACCCAAACGCCGGGCTTCTGCCTGCTGGTCCCGGCCCTCATGCTTGTCCCGGGTGTGCATCTGATCAATAGCCTGAATGACATGCTGGAGAACCACATGCTGACGGGGCTGTGCCGTCTCGGACTTGCTGTGGGGATCCTCAGTGCGGCTGGCCTTGGCGTTTTCCTTGGCAAGTGGATGGTTTTGGGCATGATGCCTGCAGCAGCGAAGCCGTCCGAAACGGTCCCGCTTACTCTGCTGCTCGATGTTTCGCTTGCCGGTCTGGCCGCCTGCGGTTTCGGCGCATCCTTCAATGCGCCGTGGCGAGTGCTGTGGATCTCGATCGTGTGCGGCATGGTCGGCCATGGAATCCGCTACCTGTGCCTGGCGCAGGGTGTGGGCCATGAAGTCTCGACGCTCCTGGCTTGTCTGGCGATTGGATTGATCTCCGGGATTGCCGCCGACCGTCGGCGCCTGCCGTTCGCGGCCCTCGCGTTTGCCGGCGCCGTCCCGATGATGCCCGGGGTTTTCATTTATGAGGGCCTTGCGGGCGCCGTGACAATGTCAGTGATGGGAAAGTCCGTCGATCCCGCGGTTTCCGCCGCAACTCTCGCCCTCCTCATCAAGGCCGCATTCGTCATCG
>JAFNAG010000697.1 GCA_017860135.1 Acidobacteriota bacterium | reverse complement strand
GAACCCTTTTCCCCTCGGACCCTTTGCCCCTTAGAACAGTTTGCAGGAGCTCGGCAACAACTTATGTACGATCAAATAGTTGTGCAATTTCCGAGACGTTTTAGCGGCCGGAGCGCGGGAGCCGCGTGTCCGTCCGGCCACCGGATAATCATCACACCGCCGAAACCGTGCAGGAGGGTTTGCCATGATCGACCGCTATCTGCCTCAGGATGTCGCAGCGATCTGGTCGGAGGAGAGCAAGTTCCGCAGCTGGCTGAAGGTCGAGATCGAGGTCTGCCGCGCGCTTGCCGGGAAAGGCTGGATTCCGGCCGAGTCCATGGAGGCCATCGAGCGCAAGGCCGACTTCTCGCTCGCGCGGATCGACGAAATCGAGAAGAAGACACACCATGACCTGATTGCCTTCACCACCAGCGTCGCGGAGTTCGTGGGCCCGGATTCCCGGTTCATTCACTGGGGCCTGACGTCCACGGACGTCGTCGACACGGCCCAGGCGCTGCAGCTTCGCGCTGTGAATAGTCTGATCCTGGAAGCAGTCGGCGAGTTCATGGAGGTCCTGTCCCGCCGCGCCCGGGAGCATCGCCGTACGCTCATGATGGGCCGCACGCACGGCATCCACGCGGAGGTAACCACTTTTGGCTTGAAGCTCGCCGTCTGGTACGACGAAATGCGACGGAATCGACGGCGCATGGAGCGCGCTGCCGATGTGATGAATGTAGGCAAGATCTCGGGCGCCGTGGGAACCTTCGCGCACCTCGACCCGGACGTCGAGGAGAAGGTCTGCGAACGGCTCGGCCTCCGAGCGGCCCTAGTCTCGACGCAGACCCTGCAGCGGGACCGTCATGCGGAATACCTGAGCACGCTGGCCATCCTCGGATCCTCTCTCGACAAGTTTGCGACAGAGATCCGCCACTTGCAGCGCACCGAGGTCCGGGAAGTGGAGGAGCCCTTTGCCGCCGGCCAAAAGGGATCTTCGGCCATGCCGCACAAGCGCAATCCTGTCAAATGCGAACAGGTTTGCGGCCTGGCGCGCCTGCTGCGCGGCTATGTCGTGACGTCGCTCGAAAACATGTCGTTATGGCACGAGCGCGACATCTCTCACTCGTCCGCGGAGCGGGTTATCCTGCCCGATGCGACGGCGGTCCTCTGCCATATGCTGCGCTCGATGACCACTATCGTCGCGGGGCTGGTCGTGTATCCCGAGAGAATGCTCAAGAACATGGAGCTCACGCGGGGGCTTGCTTACTCCGGACAGCTGTTGCTGGACTTGACCCGGAAGGGCGTCCTGAGGGAGGAGGCCTACGTCTGGGTGCAGAGATGTTCTATGAAGGTCTGGCAGGAAGACAAGGATTTCCTGGATGTCCTGCTGGGGGATACGGACATCATGCGCGTCCTAAGTCCGGAAGAGGTTCGATCGGCAGTCAATCCTGAGCATCAGCTCCGCAACGTGGATGTGATCTTCGGCCGCGTCTTCGAGGAGGCTGCCGGGCGCTGAATGCTCCTAGCCTACCCGGGGTCGATGCCTGCCATGGGCTCCGAGACGGACCGCCGGCCGCAATCCGTCAAGCCACGGTGTGTGGGCGCCCGATCTCACGCAGGGTCGTCCTCAAGTTCCGGGAAATTCGGGGCCCTGCTTTTGAGAGTCGTTTCCTCTACCGGCAACTGAACCATTGAGGACCGCCCCGCCGTTGCCGTCAGTTGTGCCTTGCTTTTTGTCCCCGGAGTTCATAAAATCAATGGTTTCGATACTATCTGCCGGAGACGCACGTGCCAAAGAGGACTTACCAGCCCAATAACAGCAAGCGAAAGAAGACTCACGGTTTCAGAGCCCGCATGGCGACCAAGGGGGGCCGCTTGGTGCTCAAACGGCGCCGGGCCAAGGGTCGCAAGAGGTTGACGGTGAGTGGTTAGCGCGGACTCGGAAAGGTTCCCGCGGCGGCTGAGAGTTCTGAGCCCCAGAGAGTATCGATGCATATACGATGAAGGGCGGCGGACTCAGACCCATTGGTTCGTGCTCTTCAGCAGAAGCAACGGACTTGGTTACCATCGCCTCGGAATCACGGTCTCGCGCAAGGTCGGCCGCTCCGTGGTCCGGAACCGTATCAAGCGGCTTTTCCGGGAAATATTCCGGCGGTCGCGGGCCGAAATCCCCGAAAGCTCTGATTTTGTCGTGAATGCCCGGCGGGGTTGCGCCGAGGCCGGGTACGGTCTGCTGCGCGGGGAATTCCTTGCTGCAGCCCAAAAGGCGTGCCGGAAAACGGACGGAAGGATGAATGAAGAGCCTGGTGCTCGCGCTGCTCCGTGGCTATAAGCGCTGTATTTCTCCGTTGCTGCCGCCGCTATGCCGTTTTGAGCCGACTTGTTCGGTTTACATGTACCAGGCCATTGAACAGCGAGGACTGGTTAACGGGCTTTGCCTGGGCGTGAGGCGCCTGTTGCGCTGCCACCCTTTCAGCAAGGGTGGCGTGGACCCGGTGCCGTAGCCTTTGAATTCGTGCACCTGCGCATCGGCCGGATCCTATCGGCGACCGGGGAACGGATGCCCTTTAGCCTGAGGAGTTAGCCTGGCTTGGTCGAGTGCCGTCTTCCGTGATCCGGGAGTTGAAGGCCGGAGAAGGATGGCGACGGCAGCAAATCCGACGGGCGGCATTTAATGGCATTGAGGGTGCGCCCCATGCGTTCGAAGGGCGCGCTCCTGGATTCCGGCTCGTGCCGGCGAGTTTGAGCCACTATAAACATGGAAAGACGCGTCCTTCTCGCCGTTGCGCTTTCGATCCTGGTATTGTTTTCGTTCCGCTACTTCCAAGAGCGGCATGTCGGTGCCCGCGCCCCCGCCCGTCCTGCGGCCAAAGAGCAGCCTGCTGCGGCAGAAGTCCCGCCAGCGGCGGTGCCCTCTGCCGTTCCGGCAGAACAAGGGGAAGCTGTCCCGTCGGCTGAGGATACCGTCGCGGCGGCAGAGCCGCTCGTCATCGAAGGGGATCTCTACCGGGCCATTCTCGACAACCGTGGCGCGGTCATCTCGAGCTGGCAGTTGAAAAAGTATCGGTCGGGCAAGGGCGAGATCTTCGAGATGATTGCCGGGGGGCACGACCCCGAGTCCCGCCCCTACCCCGGAAGCCTGATACTGGAGAATCCCGCACTCACGAAAGCGGCAAACAGCGATCCATACCTCGTCGAAGTCGTGGAGGGCGCGAGATCCGGATCGACGATTTCTGCTCCCGCAGCGATTACCCTCAAGCTGACGCGCGGGGATCTCTCGATCGAGAAGCGATACCGGTTCCTC
>JAFNAG010000078.1 GCA_017860135.1 Acidobacteriota bacterium | reverse complement strand
GCCAGGGCGCACGGTCACCAGCAGAAAGGGAGGGGCGCCCGAAGCGCGCACAAAATAGAAGAACGAGCCATGCCCGGAGATGAACTGATGCCGCAGGAAGCCCCGCTCGAATATCTGGATCGGGTTTTCGCCGGAAGGCCCGACCGCGGGAATGGCGATGCCGAGATCGCCGATCTGCACCGGCGCCTTGCCCGATGACTCCACGTCGATGGTCCAGTCGAGGACATGTCCATCGGTCTTGTAGGTCTCGACAACCCGGAGCGGCGAGCCGGTTGACTCGCTGGCGTACGTGACCGTGCCCGTGTCCGGCGACGCGGACCACTTCGGCCCGCCTGATATTCAGGCCGAGCGTGGCGCTGCCCGTGCCGGCGCCGCGTCCGCCGCGCCCCCCTGCTGCGGCGCCAGCCGGCATCAGCGTCGCGCCGAAAGGATCATGCGGGTTGGCGAGGCCGGAGATGCCCCGCTCGTCGTAAGCGAAGCGGAAATCCCCCTTCTCGATCGTACCGGCGACACCCTGCGTTCCGGCGGCTTGAGGCATGCCCAACAAAACTGCAGCCAAAATGATCACCAGGCTCGTCATCGTTCTAATCCCTCCGGTGCCTTTCAAGGTAAGGAGAATTAAAGCCCGTCCTCACTGTTGCATTCCCGAGAGCGCGGGCTTCAGCCCGCGCGCTTTAAAATAAACAATCACTCATACCGCATACGCTTAACCACCCTTACGCTTCTGTCCTCCGGTGCCCGCCCGGGAGCCCTTGAGGTTTGCCACAAGATGTTTGGCGGCACAGGGTCAAAGTACAGCAGGTCGGTCGCCATTGAAAAAAACCTGCGTTTCGGCGCGGCACTGAGGTTCTACCCCGATCCCTTCCTCTTGGAATTCCAATATATATACGCGGGGATGCCGGCGAGGATGACAAGCAGGCCGGCAAGTGCGTTCCAGAATGTGTATACCAGGGAGTTCACGGAAATGTAGAAGGCGCACAGAATAAACAGAAACGGCGTGACCGGGTACCCCCACGTCCGGTAAGGGCGCTTCAAAGCGGGCTGCTTCCTGCGCAGAATGAACACCGACCCGACCGTCAGGCCGAAAAAGATCCACTGCCCGAAGATGACGTAGGTAAGCAACTGCTCGAATGTGCCGGAGACGCTGAGGATGGCGCTCCATAGTCCGAGGATGAGAATGGAAAGGTGGGGGGTGAGGTATTTCGGGTGTACGGCGGCAATCTTCTTGAAGAACAGCCCGTCGCGCGCCATTGCGAAGTAGACACGGGGCGAGGTCAAGACAATCGCCCCCGCCGCGCCAAAGATGGAGAACAGGATCACGAACGCGATCATGGAACCGCCGATCGGGCCGATGGCCATGCGCATCGCATCCGCCGCGATCGTGGGCGACTTGGCGATCTCCGATGTCGGCGCGACGTACAGGTAGGCCAGGTTGGTGATGAGATAGCAGAACAGCACCAGCAGCGTGCCGACCAGCAGGCCGAGGGGCAGGTTCCTGCCCGGATTTTTCATCTCCCCGCAGCTGAATGTGACCGATTCCCAGCCTTTGTACGCCCAGAGGGAAGCGACCAGCGCGATGCCGAAACTGGCGAACAGGCCGGGAGAAAAAGAGCCGATCTCCGGCGTGACAAAATTGGCGGTGCTGCCATCGGCGAACAGAAAGACCACCAGGGTTACGGCGAGAATGGCGCCGAATTTGATGATCATGAAGATGTTCTGGACCAGCGCTCCCCACCGCACGCCATAATAATTGATGGCCACGTGAACCGCGATGAAGAGCAGCGCCACACCCTTTTGTGCCAGCGGCGACAGGGAGAGGAAGTAGGGCAGATAGTTGGAGGAGAACGCGACCGCCAGCGTGGCGACCGCGCCCGAATCGATGACCAGGAACAGCGACCAGCCAAAGAGAAATGCGATCAGCGTCCCATAGGATTCCCGCAGGTACACATACATTCCTCCTGCCTCGGGAAAGGCGGCGCCAAGCTCCGAAAAGGCCAGCGCGCCGAAAAAGCTCAGGATCCCGCCCACGAACCATACGGACATCATCAGGACCGGCGAGGGCACCTGACCCGCGACTGCCGCGGGGACGATGAAAATCCCCGACCCGATGACCGATCCGATCAGAATTCCTATTACATCCCTGAGGCCCAGCACCCTGGGGAGACTGAGCTTTGATGCCTCTGTCTGTGCAGGGGGGATCGCTGTGTTCGACATGCGGTTCTCCTCCACTTGTAGTGCTTACGGTTTGGAATCCCGTTGCCATGCCGCCGGCGGGGACCATCTGTAGCACGGATCCGCTCCCGGCTCAACAGAAGAACATGGCTCACCAGCGAGCGCCGGCTTCCGCCACGTGAGCGCGGGCTGAAGCCCGCGCTCAATATTCCCGACCCGGAAAACCTGGATGCGGTTTCCTGATTGAACCTGCGGAAAGATGTCACTCGTTCCGGGGGCAATAGTGCCGGTGCGATCCCGGCCAGGCCACTTCTGAACCACACCGGGGACGGCACCGACGGTCCAACCTTGCCGGTATCGAATAAGCGCCTTCTTGGTCAACTTCCGGCCCGCCGCTTCCAGGGTCACAACGTACTCGCCGGGATCCACCCAGGATATGCCCATGCCGCCTCCGCGCGCGCCCGAGGTTCCTGCTGCCCGGCTCCTCATGTTCCACTGGGCCGAGATGATGCCGGCTTCCCCCTGGTCGCTCATCGCCGGAAGCGCCTGGCCGTAAGGGTCAGAAACGGTGATACGCACCGGCTCGGAAGCGCGGTTCTTCAGATGATAATTGACGATTACCGCGTCGGGCCTGAACAGGTGCGGGCCGCCCAGGAGACGGCAGTGTCCGATTCCGCCATACACGCCCTGTGTACGCGGCTCGATGTCAAACCGGTTGTACTATCCGATGCATGTGTGCAATTCGTGGCTGGCTCCAAAAGCGACGGTTACGGCAGCAGTTCGAAGCGGCCCTGGAAGAAGCGCAGCTTCTCCGGCTCATACACGAACTTGAGCCCTTTGATCTCATGCCGGCGCTGGTGGAGACGGATGATCGCTTCCGCCACGGCGCGCATGTGATCGTTGCTGTACACGCGCCGGCTGATGGTCAGGCGGACAAGTTCGAGAGCCGGCCGGTAGTTTAGTCCGGTGACCGGGTCGCGCCCCTTGGAAACGTTTCCGCGTTCCATGGCGCGCATGCCGGTCTCGACATAGATCGCCGCCGCCAGGCGCTGCGCCGGATATTCGTCCTGGTCGATATGCGGCAGGAATCGCTTCGCATCCAGGAAGATCGCGTGTGTGCCCGGAGGAACCACGATCGGGACCCCGGCGTCCAACAGCAGCGTTCCCAGGAAATGCGTCTGGCGGACACGCGAGCGGATGTACTGGTCTTCGACCATTTCCTCGATGCCGCGTGCCATGGCTGCCAGGTCGCCGCTGGCGAGCCCGCCGTCGGTGATGTTCCCTTCATAAATGCGCAGCATCTCCTGCGCTTTGCGGGTCAGTTCCTCGTTGTCCCGGAAGCACAGCGCGCCGCCCATGTTGATGAGGAAATCCTTCTTGCCGCTGACGGTGCACCCGTCGCCATACAGCATCATCTCGCGCACAATGTCTCTTACTTTCACGCCGCGATAGCGGGGATCGTTTTGCTGGATCATGTAAGCGTTTTCCACCGCCCGCGTTGCGTCGAAGTAGATCGGGATGCCTGCGCTACGGCAGTACTCGTACACCTCTTTCATGTTGTCCATGCTGACCGGCTGCCCGCCGGCGAGATTCACGGAGTGCTCGAATGAGATGTAGGCGATTTCCTCCGCACCATGCGCATCCACCAGTTTCCGGAGCTTTGCCAGGTCGATGTTCCCCTTCCACGGATACTCGCTGCACGGATCATTGGCTTCGTCGACGATCACATCGACAAATACCCCCCCCGCCAGTTCCTGATGCAGCTTGGTGGTTGTGAAATACATGTTGCCGGGGACCCACTGCCCCTTACGGATGCAGGTCTGGCTGAGGATGTGTTCCGCGGCGCGCCCCTGGTGGGTGGGAATGATGTGCTTGTACCCGTAAAGTTCCTGCAGCACCCCTACGAACCGCGCGTACTCGTCGCTCGTGGTCGAGGTCGCGCGGGCTCCGTCGTAGGCAGCCCACTGCGCGGTGCTCATCGCGGAGGTGCCCGAATCGGTCAGCAGGTCGATGCTGACGTCAGCCGAGCGCAGCAGGAATGTATTGTACCCGGCTGCCCGGATTGCCAGCTCGCGCTGTTCCCGCGACAGGCTTCCCACCCGCTCGATGGTGTGGATCTGGTAAGGGAAAGTGTCAAACGGGTAGGTCTCGAGATCGGGGAAAACCCAGTGGTATTCCATCTCATCGCGCCATTTCCCGGTCGCGGAGGCCTGCAACGCGGTTACCTTCTGAGCCTGCCGGTGCAGGCCGATGAGCGCGTCGCCCACCTGGTCCAGCTGCTCGTTCATCAGGACCAGGCGCGGTATCTGGACCGGGACCAGCGTGTCCCGGTCCGTCAATCCCTGCGCCACGGCGCGCACGCCCGACATGAGGTACAACGCTGCCGAGAAGGTGTCCTGTGCGTTCTGCCGCACGTGCGGCAGGAATTCGTCCGCCTTGATATATGCGCCGTCGCAGCCGCGTTCCAGAGGGATGCCGGCTTCCCGCAGCCGTGCGGTGAAGCGCTCCGTCTGGTGCATCACCCAGTGCACTTCCGCCTCGTCACACATTTCCCGCAGGCCTCGCGCAAAGATCTCCATGGTGCGCCCTGCCATGCCGCCATAGGTGTGCAAGCCTTCAAACACCACCACCTCGTTGATGAATTTTTCGTGGTCCAGGGGATTGTCGGTCGTGAGGATTCCCCCGGCGCTGCACTTGGGATCCTGCGCGCCGTCGACCTGGAGAATGTCCGTGGTTTTCACGATCTCCCTGACGATATCGGCGATCGAACGGTCGGCCTGCCCGGGCTCGTGGCGCTGGATGTACCATGCGTTCTCGATCACACGCGAACCGTCGCAGATCAGGCGGACGCCGTGGCGCTGCGCAAGCGCGCGAACAGCTCGCAGGTTCGTCAGGCTGAACGGATGCTGGCCGTCGGCGAAAGCCTGCATCCCCACGAGCGCCACGTTCCCCTTCTTCAGGGCCGCCTCGAGGCGCCTCAGGTCCGCATTGCCGGTGAATACCGGGGATGCGTGATCCCGCATGTCGGGGTATTCGATGCCGAGCGGATCGAACTGATCCTTGCGTGTGCGGGCGTTGCTGGGAAGCACGGACCCCGGAGGCAGCATGGTCGCCACCACCAGCTTAACGCAACCGAGCACATTGTGCGTGGGACAGACGTACGTGTGCCCGAGCACTTCGCGGACCGCCTTTTCCAATGCCTCGAAGTTCCGCGCTCCCGCATACGCTTCGTCGCCGATCATCTGGCCCGCGAGCTGCTCCTGGCTGAAGGCGCTCGTTCCCGCCGAACACATGTCAAAGGCAACCTGGGACGGAGTCAGCCGGAAAACGTTGAAACGGGCGTTGCCCAGGTGCCTCTTGCGCTCTTCAAGAGATGGGAAGGAAAGAAAGCGTACCGTCTTGATCTTGTGCGGCTCGTGGCTTGCCATGAGTCCTCCTATGCAAGAAGATCAGAAGATCAGCTTGACGCCGACCTGGATCCTCCGCGGGTTCCCGGCGGACAGGATCTTTCCGAATGTCGGCGAGCCGAGAAAGATGTCCGGCAAATCAAAGTTCGTATGGTTGAAAGCGTTGAAGAACTCCACGCGGACCTGCAGGTCGAGGCCTTCGCTGACTCGCGAATTCCGAATCATCGAAAGGCTCGCGTCCCGCAGCCCCGGCCCCTGCAGAATGTTGCGACCCGCATCACCGAAACTCCCATAAGGCGCCATCCGGAAAGCCCCCGTGTCGAACCACCTTTCCGGCCCCCGATCCTCGAGTGAGCCGTCGGAGAGCCTGTCGGGCCGGTTATTGGCTCCGAATCCCAGGCTCGCGAAGCCGGTGTTGCTGTTGTCGATTTCCGGGAGCAGGGCGACGGTAAACGGCCTGCCACGTTGCAGCGTGACGATCCCGTGCGTAGTCCAGCCGGTGAGCAGGGAAGTGGGGAAACCGTTGTTGGACAGGAACCGCTTTCCCGGGCCGAAGGGGAGGTCATACGAGTATCCGATGGAAGCCCGGTGGCGGACATCGAAGTTCGAACGGCCCTTCTCGGCCCCTGGATGGGCGCTGTTCTGGGGAAAGTTGGCGTCGCCGGAACTCGAGAAGAAGGTGGAGGAGGTGTCCAGCGATTTGGCGAAGGTATAGGATGCGAGCGCCGCAAATCCTGCCTGCAGGCGCTGCTGGAATCGAATCTGCAAACTGTGGTAAGTGGAGCCGCCCCGGGACTCCTCGAAGGTGATGTCGGAAAACTGCGGCACCGGCCTGGGATTCGGCTGGATCGGGCTGGGGGCGGCCTGATTGGAGTCGCGCGCCGTCAGGATCCTGGTCCCCTTGGACCCTGCGTACGCGAGTTCCACCAGGCTGCCCGTCCCGAACTGGCGTGCCGCCGTAAGGTTCCAATGCTGGAAGTACGCGGTGCGCAGGTTCCGATCGAATCCCAGGGCGGACGTGGGCAGGACGAGGGGATAATAGGAAGGGAACGGGTCATTCAGCGTGAGCGGCAGTCCCGGCAGGGGGAAATACATGTTGAAGTCATAGTACGGCTGGTTGAAGTAGAGTCCCTCGCCCGGCGCCAGGGAAGACTGGTCGTAATAGATCCCGTATCCGGCTCGCACCACCGTTCGGTTTGACGGGTCCGGCGACCACGCGATGCCCACGCGCGGACCCCAGTTGTTCCGGTCCGGGTTGTAGCCGCTCCGCGGCATTCCGTCCTGTCCCACAGGCACCAGGGTCTGGCTTACGGGATCATATACGTTTGCTCTGTCGTAGCGGTCCACCGGCGGGGAGTTGTACTCGTACCGGAGGCCGAAGAGCAGCGTGACGTCCGGCCGCAGGCGATAGCTGTCCTGGGCGTAGAAGTTCCAGCTCCGGGATCTCAGGTGCTGCGGGTTGTCGAGCCGCGCTCCGCCGGAGTAAGTTATGAAGCCGAGCAGCATGTCCGCGAGACCGTTTCCGCTCACCTGGCCGAAGTTGGAGAATGTGAGGAAGCCGCGCGATTGCACGTCCCGGTAGGCGTTCTGCTGCAGGAACCGTAATTCGAATCCAAACTTGAGCAGATGCCGGCCTCTGGAGTACGTAGCCGCATCCATGAGCTGGGAAACGTTCGTCGCGCTGTGCTGCGGATTGTTGTATTCGTCCCCGATCGGCGAGAATCCGGAAACGGTGACCAGGCTGAGTCCGAAATCGCGCGGATTCGAGGAAAGCTCCGGGAGCCCCACTTCGTGGTTCAGGCTGCGCCCCATGTTTTCGTGGAAAGAACCAGCCGCCATGCGGTTGAAGGCGAAGCGCGCCTGGTGAATGAGATTCGGCGACAGCGTCTGATCGTATCCCAGGACCAGGTTCTGTGCCCTTTTGGGGATGTTGATGCCGAAACCGGGGATGCGCGCGAAGCCGGATCCGGAAAACGGCTGATACCGTTCCTGGTCGGAGAAGCTGTACCTGCCCGTCAGGCTGGAGCGGTTGGAAAGACTGTGATCGACACGAACATCGAAATGGTCCTCCCGGTCGCGCAGGGCGGGCGAGGAAACGAAGTTCTGCCCCGGCGTCTCCCGGTTGGGCAGCGGGTAGAGCGCTGCTATCGCGTTTCCGATCGAGTTGATTCTCGCATCCGGGATCCGGCCGCCGGGGAATGGGAGCTGCGTATAGGGATCCACAGGCGGCGGGAAAATGCTCTCCGAGAAATCACCCTTCCTCTCCAGTTCCGTCGGGACGTTGGATACCTGCGTGATCCCCTCGCGCACCCTGCGTCCCTCGTAATCGGCGAAGAAGAAAGTGCGGTTCCTGCGCACCGGCCCGCCCAGCGAAAAGCCGAACTGGTTGCGCTGGTATCGCGGGGCGGCATCCTCGGTGTGAGAGAAGAAATTCCGGGCGTCAAGCGCCGCGTTCCGGAAAAACTCGTATGCCGTCCCGTGAAATGCGTTGGTGCCCGATTTCAACGCCACATTGACCTGGGCGCCCGCGCTGCGGCCGAACGAAGCATCGTAGGAGCTCGTGAGTATCTCGAATTCCCGGATTGCGTCCACAGGCGGATTGATGGCGAAGGTGTTGAGCTTGGGATCGTTGTTGTAGGCGCCGTCCAGGATGAAATTGTTGGCGTCCTCGCGCGCGCCGTTGACGTTGATTGCGAACTCGCCGCGCACAGATCCCGGTGACCCCTGCGCCGCCGGAGCCGTTCCCGGCAACAGGAGACTCAGCTGGAGGGAATTCCTGCCGTCGAGCGGGAGGTCTACGATCTGCCGGTTTTCGACGACCGCCCCCAGTCTCATGGAATCAGGTTCCAGGAGGTTACTCGATGCGGTTACGATGATCTCTTCCGCGGGGCCGCCGGGCTCGAGACTGAGATCCAGGCGGAGGCTCTGCCCGATTTGCAGGCTGACGCCTCGCCGCACGTGTTTTCGGAATCCGGCTGTTTCCGCCTCCAGGCGGTAGGATCCGGGTGCCAGCGCCGGCAGGTTGAATTCCCCCCGGGACCCCGTTATCGTCCGCCGCGTTTCGCCGGTCTCTTCGTTGACCGCGGTCACCGGCACGCCCGGGATCGCAGTGTCCCGGCCTGTGATCACCTGCCCGCGAATCGTCCCGCCGAGGGTCTGCGCAGGGCTCAGGGGATCCGGAGAGAGGATGAGGAAGAGAAGGAAGCTGGCAGACAGGTCGATTCTCATGAGAACCACCCTCGTAATCTAATTGGCGCAACCGTGCAAAAACGCCACACATTATGGCACAGCGAGGCGTGCCGTGCCATGGACTACCTGCTGAGCGAAGACAACGCTGTCGGCCTTGCCCAGGCGACGCCGGAAGCCTATCGCGAGAAGGGGAGATTCCGGATCGCCGATCAGGGATATCCCAGCCGGGCCCATCCTGTGGTGTGCGGTGGCATGCTCTACATCCGCAACCAGGGCGTCCTCACCTGCTACGACTTGAAATGACATTATTGCTTCCAACCTGATGCCCGGGCCCTCGGCAGTATCATCCTCAAAGGCTCTGCCGTCCCGGCAAGCGATAGGTGACGTCAGACTGTGCGATCGGGAGCGACGGATCCTCGGAGTCGATATCGAAATCGGGTTGGGGATCGCCATCGAAAAGTATACACAGCGTCATACGTCCCGACAGGATTTCGGACTGAATTGAGGTCAGGAAAAACAAAAAGGAACCACAGAGAGAACGGAGACCACAGAGACTCCCCATGCCTGCCCGGGGGCGCCTTCGGCCGCCATTCACGTCCGGGAGCGGCGGGAAAGCCGCTCCCGGACGTGAATCGCGCAACGCGAAGCGTTGGCCCCCGAGCATAAATAGCGGCATCAGCCCTCCGTGATCTCAGTGGTCTCTGTGGTGATAATGCGATCGATCCTGACTTCCCCAGATGTGGACCGACTCTCGAATTGTGTCGCGAGCTTACGACGCGGCGTATAAATAGACCCAGAGGCCGCTGCATTGATGACGGCTTCGACAATAGGTCGATATCGATCCCGGCAGCGATTGCGATCCCGATACCGATTGTGCCAGGCATTCGCCCGCCGTGCGAGGCATGCCCAATTAACGCCTCCCCGGAGTTGTCGCATACCTGATTGCGGTCAGTCGGCCGCGCTATGAAATTTGTGAAATCTGTGGCGCCCTTTCACCTCGGATTCGAAATTGCCACCAGGTTATTTTGCGTGCGGATGATCAGCATTCCCTCGGAAATCGCCGGCGTCGCCATGCAGACCTCGCCCATCGGATTCCTTGCGAGCAGCTGAAATGTTGGGCCCGCCTTGAGGACATAGACATCGCCGTCTTCGCTGGCGATGTAGATCTTGCCGTCCGAGGCGACGGGGGATGCTGTGAACGCGGTCGCACCTTCTCCCAGGCGCTGTTGATATTGGCGGGTCCCATCCCTGGCTGAGTAGCAGTTGAGCACGCCGTTCCACCGGCAGTTGTACAGAAGTCCTCCGTAGACCAGCGGCGTTCCCATGTACGAACCTTCCCGGTTCAGGCTCCAGGCGATGTGCTCGCTGGCGCTCTGATCCTGTTTGAGAGAAATGTCCCCTGCTGCGGACATTCGAATGGCGTAGACCGGAGATATCGGGCCGTGGGCATTGGTGATGAACGCCAGGTCTTCATGGATCACCGGGGTGGGCACCGGTATATCTCCTCCGCCCCGCATGCGCCACAATTCCTTGCCGGTTCTGGCGTCGTAACCCCCGATGTGTTTGTAGCCGTTGACCACGACCTGCGCGTTCCGGCCGGAAACATGGATCGAAGGTGTACCCCAGGTGGGCACATCCTCACGCGGCGTGCGCCAGACCTCGCTGCCGTCCTTGACGCGGAAGGCTGCGAGGAACGAGCCTTGCAGCACATCGCATTGCAGGAGGATCATGGATTCGAAGAGGATCGGAGAACTGCCGAATTCCCACTGCGCTTCCGGCGCGACGAAATAGCCGGAATCCAGCAGCCCAAGGTCCTTTGACCAAAGCAGTTTCCCCTCCACGTCATAACAATAGAGACCCTCGGAGCCGAAGAAAGCCACCACGTGGGTGCCGTCGGTGGCGAGCGTGGAATTCGCGTGGGTCGACTTCGGATGCCGTTTCACCCTGGGCACCCCCGTGTGGGCGGTCTTCTCCCACAGGATCTTGCCGGTCTGCTTGTCGATGCAGACCACAACCCGGCGATGGACCGAATTATCCTGGACGGAGGAGATATCGCCGTACAACCCCGGCTTGAGCCGCGATCCGTCCTTTCCGCTGATCGCGGTGGAAAGGAAGACCCGGTTTCCCCAGACGATCGGGCTGGAAAGGCCCAGGCCGGCGATGGGGGTCTTCCAGCGCACGTTTTCGGATCTCTCGATGTTCCATGCAGCCGGGAGCGGATAGCCCTCGGCCACTCCGCTGGCATTATCTCCCCGGAACGATGGCCAATGGATGCCTTGAGGGGCTCGCTGCTGCGCCGGTGCGAGTGCCAAAACTGCCAGCAGGGCCATCGCGGGACCTGTTTTCAAAACCAGACTGCTCAAGGCATCCTCCTCCGGTCATTGCAGGGCAAGGCACCTCTTTTGCCCCCTGCCCCTCGATTCCTCTCCGAAAACATGCCTCATGCAAGTTTCCGGCTGCAATAAACGAAACAGGCACATTGCCTCCGCGGCTCTCCAGCCTTCCGCGGGGAGCAGCATGCATCTTAAACTCCAGATTCTCATGATTCCCGGTGGACGACTCCTTTTCGGGAATGATATAAATTAACAGTAACGGGGTGCGGTTGACATCATGTTTCTGAGGGCGAATCGCATGCAAAGTCGTCGAAGTTTCCTGGCCGGCATCGCGCTGATCCTGTGTGCCGGCGTTCTCTCGAGTGCGCCCGCCGTGCGGTTCGGCGAGGCAGGCCTGCCCAACCGGCTCTCCGACGAGGAGTTCTGGCGGATGAACGCCGACTTCTCCGAGCCCGACGGCTACTTCCGCTCGGACAACCTGCTCTCCAACGAGATATGGCTGCAGTATGTCATCCCGGATCTGATCAAGAGAACGCAGCCCGGCGGCGTTTACATGGGTGTGGGGCCGGAGCAGAACTTCACCTACATTGCGGCCCTGAAGCCCAAAATGGCGTTCATAACAGACATCCGGCGCGGCAACATGCACACGCAACTGATGTACAAGGCGCTGTTCGAGCTCTCCAGGGAACGCGCCGACTTTGTGTCGCGCCTGTTCACCCGGAAACGTCCCGACGGTCTCCAGGCCAAGTCGACCGCGCAGGAGATCTTCCAGGCGTTCGACGCTGTTGCGACCGGGGACGAGGCCGCGTTCAAGGAGAACCTGAAGGCGATCAGCGACCACCTGGTGCGAAAGCACAAGTTTCCCCTGTCGGAGGGTGACCTGGCGGGAATCGAGTACGTGTATCGCAGCTTTTACACTTTCGGGCCCGCGATCCGCTACGGCTCGTCGGGCCAGGGTTTTCGCGGCCGCGGCGGGAACTTTGTGACATACGCGGATCTGATGACACAGTCGGATGGGAACGGCGTCAGCCGCAGTTTCCTGGCGAGCGAAGAAAACTACAGGGTGGTGAAGGACCTTCAGGATAAAAACCTGCTCATACCCGTCGTCGGAGACTTTTCTGGGCCGAAGGCGATCCGGTCCGTCGGCAAATACCTCAAGGAGCGCGGCGCGATCGTGAGCGCTTTTTACCTCTCCAATGTAGAGCAGTATCTGGGCGGCGCCTGGGGGAGCTTCTGTTCCAACGTGGCGAGCCTGCCGCTCGACGATAAAAGCACGTTCATCCGCGCTTCCCGCAACGGGTACTACGGCGGGGGCGGTTACGGCGGCGGGGGCGGGCTGATGAATGTCCTGGGGAGCATGCTTGCCGAGACCAAGGGTTGCGGCGAGAGCCGGTAGCCCTCCCCGGGTTTTCCGGCAAGCCCCGGCGCGGCATCAGTCGACGATGAAGAGCTTCGCCCCGGTCTTCGTGCGCGACCGGTGCGGGGCGTCGTTGTCGGCGACCTGGTAGCTACTTCCCGGTTTGAGTACGTGCGTGGGCCCGTTCTGCAGTTCCGTAATCAACTCCCCTTCCAGCACCAGCAGGACGTGCCCGCGACTGCACCAGTGGTCTGCGAGATAGCCGGGAGAATACTCCACGATACGCACGCGAATGTTACCGATTTCCAGCGTGCGCCACCAGGCCGTGCCGGTCTCGCCCGGGTGTGCCGTTGGAATTACCGTAGACCAGTCGGTGATGCAGAAGGGCACATCGAGAATTTGCATGTTCTACCTCCTTCGTCCTGGCATGTATTGTAGCGTTTTTGCTGCAACCTGTGCCGCAATTCAATACAAAGCGGGCGTCCATCACGCAATCCGGAGCGAGGGCCATGAATCACAATGGAGTTTGGCCGCCGTTGATTGCGTTACGGCAGGGCGGGTTACTGCCTGGTCAAGCTGACCGTCGACGGCAAGGTCTTCTCCACCACGGTTTAGCCGGCTTGGAGCAGTTAAGCGTCTGCAAATAAAGCCGCGAATTTCACGAATTCTCACGAAGAATCATCTCCCTTGGTGCGAGCCATACGATGCCTCTTTCGTGATAATTCGTGGAATTCGTGGCAGTTTTCTTCGGGCTGGCTAAACAATTACCCACCACGCTGCGAGTCCGCATGGACCCGCTGCTCGAGGAAATGACGAAATGAGCGGTTGATTTTCGACAGGGCCGAAAGGACGGAAACGTCCGCATGGCAGGCCAGCCTTGTCACAAAAGCTCAAGGGGCATCGAACTCCTAAGAGGCAGGCAGCCAGAGGGTGTTCTGTCAACTCCCCTCTGCTGCGGCTTGACTCCCGACGTCCTGGATTTCCTCCTGATCCAGGATACGTTGCGCCATCAGTTGGCTGATGACGGCTTTGATGTCGGGAGCCTTTTCCAGAGCGCCCAGGAACTGGCTCCGGGTTAAGGTCAGGAACATGCATGGGGTCAGCGTGCGTACCGTCGCGGTGCGCGGAACATTTCTGAGCAACGCAATTTCTCCGAAGTGGTCTCCATCTTCCAGCACAGAAAGCTGGAGGTAAGCTCCGGACGGTGTGCGTTTCAGGACGGCGGCCCGGCCGCGCACGACGATATAAAAACGGTCGCCCGGGTCGCCTTCCCGGAGAACCTCGCGCCCTTCGGCTCGGTGCTCCGTGGCGAACAATCCGGCCAATTCAGCCAGGAGCTCATCCCCGAGACTGTTCAGGATCGGCATTTGGCGCAGACGGGAAGGCCTCACCGTTGCGCTGTCGCCGTCGGCGCTGACCGCAAACCCGCTTTGTTTTTCCCACAGCCGGGCGTAGACGCCATGCCTTGCCAGCAGTTCTTTATGGCGGCCTTGTTCCATCAGGCAGCCTTCATCGAAAACAAAAATGTGGTCGCAGTGCACGACGGAGGCAATGCGGTGAGTCACCGCAATCGTGGTACGTCCTTGCGACACGGATTGCAAGGTGGCGTTCACCGCGGCTTCCGTGGCCGGGTCCAGCGCCGAAGTGGCTTCGTCCATGATCAGGATCTCTGGGTCACGCAGCACTGCCCGGGCTATCCCAATGCGCTGCCTCTGTCCGCCTGAGAGTCTGCCCCCGCGTTCCCCCACGACCGTCTCATAGCCGCCCGGCAGGTGATCAACAAAGTCATGGACTCCCGCAATACGTGCGGCGCGATCGATTTCTTCTGCGCTCGCTTCCCATTGTCCCATCCGGATGTTTTCACGGATCGTTGTGTTGAAGAGAAAACTCTCCTGAAACACCACGCCGATCCTGCGCCGCAGCGAATCCTGAGTGACCGAACGCAAATCTGTATTATCTACCCTGACCGAGCCTGCGGTGGGATCATAAAACCTCATGATGAGGTTCAGAACCGTGCTCTTTCCGGAACCGCTCGGTCCGACGACGGCTACGGAAGCGCCTTTGGGAATGCGCAGATCGACGTTATTGAGATGTGGGCGGTCGCCGCCATAGCTGAAGGTCACCTGACGGAACGTGATCTCCTGCGCGAGTGGCGCCAATGCGCCTGCTCCGGCCATATCTTTGACCAGGGGTCTTTCCACCAGGATATCTTCAATGCGCTGCATCCCTGCCGCTGCCAGGAGCAGTTCAGGAAAAGCCCACGTTAAAGCCGCGACATAGCTGGTCACCTGCACGAGCAAACCGTTGAAAGCCACCAGGTCTCCCACAGTCATCGTGCCGCGGAAGGCGAAGTAGGCGCCGACGCCCAATGCCAGGAAGCAAACCATCAACGCGCCTGCCTGAGGAACGCGCTGCATGATGTAAGTGATGACGCTCGCGCGCAGGCGTGCCTGGCGCAATCGTTGTATCTGGTCCGCGAAGCCCTGCTCCACCTGCTGCCGCAGGCCAAAGCCCTTGATGACGGCTTGGGCACTGAGATTTTCCTGCAGAATCGCCTGCACCTGCCCGTCTTCCTGTTTCAGACGATAGTTGGCGCTGGAGGCACGGCCTTCAAGAATGCGCGCGCCGCAAAATGAGATTGCCAGGCCGATGATTGAAAGCAAGGCGAGGCGCCATTCAATTCCGAAGAGGAGGCTGATGCCGATGATCAGGCCGACAAAGGCGTTCAGTGCCGAGGCCATGGCGGAATTGATCGCCGTCTCCACGGATGCCAGATCCGTGCCGAAGCGCGACATGATGTCCCCAGCCTGCCATCGGCTAAAGAAACTCATGGAGAGATTCTGCAGATGGTTGAACAACCGGAGGCGCAAATCCGTCATCACCCCGGTCTCGACGCGGGCGTACGCCACATCCATCCCCAGCAGGGATAAACTGGTCAGGATCGCTCCGCCGGCCAGGATCGAGAGAATGAGGATAAGGCGCTGCGGATCCCGCGGAACGATTGCCTGATCGATCAAGAATTTGAAACTGAGCGGGAGGCAGGTCTCAAAAGCCAGGCCTACGCCCATGCCTGCAAAAATGCATAGCAGCCAACCGCGGTAGGGTTTGAAATAGGGCATGATTGCAGCCAGAAATCCAAAGAGGCTTTTCCCCGCGGATCCCTGAGAGATTTCAATTCCTTGCATGGAAGTCGCAGTATCGGACATACCAGGCCCCTATATCCATCCTTGATCGTGTGCTGCATCACCAGGCAGAGCACTCAGCATCACAAGGTTTCGCCTGTTCGGGAAGATCCTCGCACTCAATTGCAGGCGGGTCAACCGATATCGGCCCTGATGCTGCCCCCCAACTCGAAGAACTTCCTGCCCGGGGCGCTGCGGAGGCCGGCGGTGCTCGTGATCGCCGCCTGCCTTCCGTGGTCGTAGCCGGCGACGTAGTCATCCATCCTCAGCTTGCTTGGCG
>JAFNAG010000280.1 GCA_017860135.1 Acidobacteriota bacterium | reverse complement strand
AGCCGATAACATGATTATCGGCAGTTGCTGTGCGCCTAACCGCCATGCTGCAAATCGGGTTTATCCGAACGGGCGCCCTTGCCGTTTAAGGAATATCCTGAGCTGGAGCTTTGCAGGATTTGTGGATAGCAATAACAAGCTGCCGGATAACGGGAAAGCCATGGATAGACCTTCCATATGTTTCTGGATTGTCGACGACGATCTGCAGTTTGGCAAGTCCCTCCGGCGGTTGCTGAGATCCCGGGGAATTCCCGCCGATTACTTCGAGTCGGCTCAGGCGTTCCTCGATTCCGTCCCTCCCGGACAATCCGGCTATGCCGTCGTCGATGTCAGCATGCCTGGTTGCGACGGTTTTGAGTTAATCAAAATAATGCGTGAATTGCATTATGGTATGCCTGTGATCATCATGACCGGGCATGTGAACAGCCATGCGAAGGACCGGGCCATGCAACATGGCGCTATCGGCTTTCTGCAGAAACCGTTTTCCGGGGACTCTCTGCTGGAATTGATCCATTAGCGGGTACTGAAGGGATCCACGACCAAGCCAAGCATCTCCCACTGATTTCCTGGTCCGGCCCACTCTAACCGGCAAATGCCCCGTAATTGTTTAGCCAGCCCGAAGAAAACTGCCACGAATTCCACGATTATCACGAAAGCCGCGTGGTATGGCTCGCATCAGGAGAGATAATTCTTCGTGAGAATTCGTGAAATTCTTGGCTTTATTTGCAGACTCTTAACTGTTCCGAGCCGGCCAAACAGTTACAATGCCCCAGCATCGCCAGCTGCATCATCAGCGGCCGAGTCGGCGCTTTTGCCATGACCGTTTCGCAGGTGCCTATGCGGATCGCTCTGTCGGGGCTCTGAGGGAGAACGAAAATGTTGCACCTCCGGCCGGATTATCGTCTTCCCAGATCCACCCCCTGTGTTCCTCAATGATCGACCGGCAGATGGCAAGGCCTAGTCCCAAACCCTCCTTTTTCGTCGTGAAGAACGGCTGGAACACCAACGCCCGCTGGGCCTCGGTGATTCCCGGCCCCGTATCGCTGACGCTGACGGTGACCATGTCCGGGGTGTTCATTGCGGAACGGACCGTTAAGATCCTCGAGGGCGATTCTCTCATGGCGTCCAGGGCATTCATCACCAGATTCAACAGGACCTGCTGCAGGTTGACACGCTCTCCTCTGACGTTCGGGAGGTCCGGCTTCAGATCCAGGTGGAGCGCGACGTTGTTCATGGCGATGGTGTTGTGCAACAACGCCAGGACATCGTCGATCAGTGTATTGATGTGCAAGGACTCGACGTTCGCATCGCTTTTTTTCACGAGTCCCCGTACGTTGCGGACGACATCCCCCGCCCGCTTGGCGTCCTGAATGATGTCCTCGACGATTTCGGGTATTTCCTCCAGCTTGTCCTGAGCTTGGGACAGCAGGACCCTGGCGGCCTCGGCGTTGTTCAAGATCGCCCCCAGAGGCTGGTTGATCTCATGGGCCAGGGAGCCGGAAATCTCGTTCAGCGTCAAGACGCGGGTCAGATGGTTCAGCTCGAGACGCAGCTGGGCCATCTCGCGCTCATGCTGCTTTGACGCGGTGATGTCCTGGAAGAACCCATAAACCCTGCGGTGTTCCAGGTCCGCTCTCCCGATGCTATGAACACTCCGGAGATTGCCTTTGGCGGTGATGATCTCCAGTTCCACGTCATACGGTTCAGCATGCTCGATGGCCCGGCGCACAAGCCGTTCGATAACCGGCCTGGAAGCGGGGGCATAGAACTGGTTCGCTGCCTCCACCGTCGGCTCGAAGGCAGGATCGACTTCGTGGATGCTGTAGATCTCGGGCGTCCATGTCACTTTCCTCGTATCGAGATCGATCTCCCACGCGCCGACTCTTCCGATCCTTTCGATCTCCGCGATCAGACTCCGGCTCTTTTCCAGGGCCTCCTCGGCGTGCTTGCGCTCGGTGATATCCGCGGCGAATGTCTCATAGTAGGCGATCCGTCCATCGGAGCCAAAAACGGAGCGGCTGTTGAGCGACACCCAAATCTTTGTCCCGTCTTTGCGCCTGAACTGGCACTCGTACCCCCGGATCGTGCCCTGCTCCTCGAGCTGCCGGGTAAAGCGGGAGCGCTCTTCCGGATCTCTCCAGACTTGTTGGCCGAGATCCATAATGTCCAGTATGGCGGCCTCCGCGGAGTCATAGCCCAGCATCTTCGCCATGGCGGGATTGGCCACCAGGACTTTCCCGTCAGATGAGCTCCGATAGATGCCCTCGATGGACCCTTCGAATATGCCCCGGAAGCGGGCCTCGCTCTCCTGAAGTGCCTGATCTGCCCGCTTGTTGGCCACCGCGTTGGCAAAGATCTGCACAACGAGCCGCAGCTTATCGATTAGTTCGGTCGACCAAGTCAGCTGCCTCCGATAGGTGTTGAAAGCCAGACACCCGAACACCGGGCTCCCGCCTGTGGACAATGGAAAGGCCACGGACGATTGAATGCGGTAGTATCGAAAAAGCTCCAGGTCGCGCGCCGCGGCGGCGGGAAGATTCGTCATGCGGGAAAGGACGACGGTTTCGCCCTTGAAAATCCTCACCAT
Source organism: Acidobacteriota bacterium (assembly GCA_017860135.1). Lineage (GTDB taxonomy): Bacteria > Acidobacteriota > UBA6911 > UBA6911 > UBA6911 > JAFNAG01. The sequence goes on along the minus strand of JAFNAG010000280.1, from coordinate 3,919 downwards.
GGACCAAGGAAAGGTATCCTTCGCGTCCATTTTCAGCACCGGGACGGGAAAATCCTGCGGCACATAGACATGCGTCGCCGTCAGTGAGCCCGGATACTCAAGGTCGCTTTGCCAGAGCGAGGAGACGTCGAGGCCCAGGCATTCACAAACTTGTCGCTGGGCGAGCAGGATCTCACTGTCCAAGCGATCTCCCGGAAGGGAGATGAAGCGCGTGGAGATATCGACGAGCAACGACTCGAATGCGGACAAGGCGGCTGGTTTTTTCGCGGCTCGGATACTGCCTTCGGCCATTGTGCGGCGTTTGGCGGGGACCTTCTTCGCCCGTGGCTTCGATGCCTGTGGATTTGCCTTCATTGTCCGTGCCACGATTCGCTCGCCATTCTGCAAAGACAGCGTTAGAATATAGCATTGAATCCCTTTGTTTTCCACCAATTCAACTGCGATCCCCCAAGGGATTCCTCCGCCGCGGACATGACGATGGAGGGGCGCTCGCCGAACGGTTCCGGGTTAAAATTCCCGATTTCGAACCAGTGGGTCCGACCAAGATTGAGACCACAGGCCTCCGATTTCTGTTGTAGACTCGTGCCGGTGCACGGCAAAGCTATGAATGCGATGGGCAGGGAATCCACAGCATCGCTTAGCGGAGTCTGTTTCCACGAGGACTAGCGAAACTTTTGGTATCCCGGGTTTCGGAAAAGCTCGCGAGCCGTTACCATCATCCGCGCTGGAGAGGGGGAGGTGATCGATGTCTTACAGTGATTCCGGATTGGAAAAGCACGGCATGGAGGGGCTGGTGTCTGAGATCGAGCGGCTACGGGCGGAAAACGCCATGCTGAAGGCAGACCTCGACAGACAGGGGCAGAAGCTCCGCCGGCGCTTTTCCAGGCGAGATACATTGACCTGGATACTCATTGTCCTGACCTCCTCAGCCGCCATCCTCGCCCCGATCGCCGTCTGGGCCAGGCGGAGCTTCCTGAACACGGACAATTTCGCAAGAATCGTCTCGCCTCTGGTGGCAAATGAGACGGTGGCCGGGTCTCTGAGCGATGAGGTAGCCAGCCGCCTCTTCGTCCACCTGGAGATGCAGAAACGTGTCAAGGCGGCGCTCCAGGAGGCGCTCCCTGACAGACTCGACTTTATGACCGGACCCATCGCCGGCAGTCTGCAGGCACTCACCCAACGTATTACTTACGAAGTCATCACAGATCCCCGGTTTCAGACGGCATGGGAGAGAATCCTCAAGCTGGCACATTCCGCCGCAGTCGGGATCATCCGGGGAGATAGGTCCCTGTCCATCGGCAGTAACGGAGACCTTGTCCTCGATGCCGGGGAGTTGATGGGAAATGTCCGCGGCCGGCTCGTGGAAGCAGGTCTGGGCTTCCTGGAAAAGGTACCCATGAGCTCAAATGCCGGCGAGGTAGTGCTTTTCACGTCCACACAGCTGGGAGAAGTCAAGGCGGGCCTGGAGATCCTCGATACTCTGAACTGGATGCTCCCGCTTCTCTTGCTTGTGCTGCTTGCGGCCGCCGTATTTATTTCAACGGACCGCAGGAAGACCCTCATGTGGTTGTTTGTCGGCGCAGCGGCGGCCATGGTGCTCTCCTTGATGCTTCTCGACCTGGCGGAAGGAGAACTGCTTGGAGAGGTGAGAAACCCGAAAAATGTCGAAGCCGCCAGGGTCATCTGGGAGGGGGTAACCGGTAACCTTGTGCGGGCAAACGTTGCGGTACTGATCGTGGGATTGGCCGGGGCGCTAGCATTCGCCCTTGCGGGTCCGTATACGTGGGCCGACAGGGCGCGGCAAAAGATGAAGCAACTACTGGCGGCCCGGATCTATCGCCGGCCCGGCGAGTGACCGGACGATCACTCATGCCCGGCCGGCGGCTGATCGATGTTGGAGTCACTGACCCCGGATTGGCAAGAGATAAAGGGTCATGGCGAAAATCAGATAGACCATCAGCAGCAGCACCCCGACGAACCATGCCGAGCGCCCGCTGTTCGTCACAAGTGACGCGGTGAGGGTGCCGATCAGCATCATTACCACCGCTCCCGGCCAGAATTGCAGGCCCATTGGCGTCGGCCCGATAAAGTAGCTCGCGAGCACCATCACCGGAGCGACAAACAGCGCGATTTGCGACGCGCTGCCCAGGGCGATGCCCACGCTCAGGTCCAGCCGGTTTCTGCGTGCGCCTGAAAATGCCGAGGCCATTTCTGCCGCGCCGCCGACCAGTGCCACGACGATGAATCCGACGAAAGCGGGCGTCATCCCGAAAGCCTCCGCCGCCCTCTGCACGGACTCGACAAAAATCTCGCTGACCAACGCCACCAGCACCGTTACGCCCGCCAGCGTGGCCAAAGCCATACCGATAGGCCATGGCGCTTCGCCGGCCTCGCCGTGTTCCGCGCTGGCAAACAGCTCACGGTGCGTCTTGAGCGAGAATAGCATGCCCAGTCCGTAGGCCGCAATGAGCAGCACTGCCAGACCCACGCTCAGCTTCTGGGTGAACAACGCCACCGCTGCGGAGTCGACTTGCGAGACCGCCGAAGGAATCAACAGAGCGATCGTAGCCAGGAAGAGCAGACCCGCCTGCAAGCGAGCGCTGACCCGGTTGTATTCCTGCGAGTGGTGTTTGAGTCCGCCCAGGAGGAAGGAAGCTCCCAGCATGAACAGGGTATTGGTGACAATCGCCCCGGCTATGGACGCTTTCACCAGCATGTATTGCCCGGCGCGCAATGCGGCCAGGGCAATGACCAGTTCGGTCAGGTTGCCAAGCGTGGCGTTGAGCAGGCCGCCGACTGTGTCGCCCGTCTTGACCGCGACGGATTCAGTCGCGTGACTCAACAGCGCCGCCAGCGGCACGATGGCCACAACGGACAATACGAACAGCAGCGTGTGCGACTCGGGTTTGAGCTTCTGGGCCGCGAACACCGCGGGCAAAAAAACCAGCAGCCAGAGCAGCGGGTTGTGACGAATTTCATTCAGCAGCGGTTTCATGGTATGTGGTCCGATCAGTTGTTTTAGCTGGTGTCATCATTGATTCAGTCGAGCGGTGGCGAATATCGGATCGCAACCGAGCTCAACCTCCGTTCGCTCTTGGCTGCGACCCATAAAGTCTGCTCACGACCGCGAAAAAGAAGCCGGTGGACCAGCCGCACATCAAAATCCCCGTCAGCGCCTCAATCCCGCCGACCAGCCGCCACGCCTCGGGCAGTACCAGATCGCCGTAACCGGTCGTTGTATAGGTAACAACACTGAAATAAAGGGCCGCAGGCAGGTCGGCTATGGCACCTTTCCAGACGTAAAAAAAAGCCCAGACCGTGATCTCGGTCAGGTGAACGAGAATCATCCAGCCCGCGAGACGAATGAACAGCCAGGTCCAGCGCCAGAAACGCGGCGCGGCACTCTGCTGCGGGCGCAGCCAGCGCAAGGCCGAGGCCACTCCGCCGGCGTGGATGGCCACGCACAAGGCCATCAGACACCAGGCAATGAGGAGTTTTGAGACCATCGGTTACTCCTGGCCAGGTAGTGCCTGCCAGAGCGCCGCGCAGTTGTGTGCGATTGCGCCGATCCGAGCAGCGGCGGCAACGGAGCGGGAATGATCACCAGCGCCAATCAGGCCAGGATGGTCGCAGTTTGGGGGTTGGTGCCGGCAAACGCATTCAACCTCCTGCGCAGGATAACAGTATGCTTTTGCCCGCGTGCAGCAGAATACCACCGGTTGGGGCGCAAATCATCCGCGAATTCTCCACCGGTCAGCTTCTGCTGAGCGAGGGCCTGTCAATGAATAAGGTCTGCATTCTGGCGCGAGCGCCGGGCGGGCAGGTGCAGGGCGCCGCGACGCAGGCGATGTGAGGACATCGTCCCTGTTACTGCTTCTGGTAGCCGCGCACCTCGAAAGCGACGGAATCGAGGATCCGG
>JAFNAG010000696.1 GCA_017860135.1 Acidobacteriota bacterium | reverse complement strand
TCCTGATTCGAGGCGCGGGCTATTCGTTCGACATGCTGCTGCGCAGCAGTCCGGAACGGCAAGAGGCCGAACTCAAATATGTCCGCGACCTGAACCTCAACACCATCCGGATGGAAGGAAAGATCGAAGACGATCACTTCCTCGATCTTGCGGACGAGATGGGCATCCTGGTGCTTGCCGGGTGGTGCTGTTGCGACCAATGGGAGCAGTGGTCGAAATGGAAGAAGGAGAACCACACCGTTGCCGCCGAATCGCTCAGGGATCAGATCCGGCGCCTCAGGAGTCATCCATCCTTGCTGTCGTGGATGAACGGAAGTGATTTTCCACCGCCTCCGGAAGTCGAGCAGATGTGCGTTCGGATTCTGAAGGAAAACAACTGGCCTAATCCATTCCAATCCTCTGCGACGGCAACCCCAACGGTGGTGACCGGGAAGTCAGGGGTTAAGATGACGGGCCCGTACCTTTATGTAGCACCTCCCTACTGGCTGCAGGACAAGAAGCACGGCGGGGCGCATGGATTCAACACCGAGACTATCCCGGGGCCGGCAATTCCGCCGGTCGAGAGTCTGCGGCGGATGTTGCCCCGGGATCACCTGTGGCCCATCGACTCTTGCTGGGACTATCACGCCGAGGGTCGCGAGTTCAGAAGCATGGAGTTGTACGAAGAAGTTGTGAACGCCAGATACGGACGCTCGGCGAGTGTTGAGGAGTATGCCAGGAAAGCTCAGCTGTCCGGCTATGAGGCCTATCGGGCGATGTTCGAAGCGTTTGGGCGAAACAAGTACGAGGCCACCGGCGTGATCGGATGGATGCTGAACAGCGCCTGGCCGTCGCTGCACTACCACATATACGACTACTACCTCCGACAGGGAGGCGCCTACTTCGGAACCAAGAAGGCGAATGAACCGCTGCACATTCAGTACTCCTACGATGACAGGTCGATAGTGATCGTGAACTCCTACTACCGGGCATACGAGGGGCTCAAGGCCAGCGCGCGGATCTACGATCTGAACATGACTGAACGATATGCGAAGGAGCGCGTGCTGGATGTAGGGCCCGACAGCAGTACACGAGTGTTTGTACTGCCGGAGATCGCACGCCTCACGCCGGTACACTTTCTCCATCTGCGTCTGGAGAGCGAAAATGGAGGACTCGTGAGCTCCAATCTCTATTGGCTCTCGGCTAAACCGGATGTGCTGGATTGGGACAACACGGTGCGCCTGCGCACAACTGCCTGACTACGATGAAGAGCAGAAGTTTCATGAGCAGGAGATCCTGCCCGTTCTGTGGGAGGACAATTACTTCTCGCTCCTGCCTGGCGAGAGGCGAGAGCTCACGGCAACGTACCGGGCAAAGGACCTCGCAGGTGCCGTACCTGTGGTCGAGGTTGAAGGCTGGAATGTGATAGGAACGACGCGCTGACATCGGAGAATGATTCGCGACACTTCCTGGCTGTTGGCTCACAATTATGAAAGAAACTCTTGACAATTCCCTTTCTGTGAGTGCAGAGTAGCGCCCTGTTTTTTTTGGGAGAGCTTAGGAATGAAACCTGGGAAGCACAATTCGATGCGTGGGCAGTGGCTGCCGGGCGCCGGAGGATTTTGCTACCGGGTGCTCGCAAGACCCCGCCAATAACTTCGGCACTCCACTCTCACGCATCCCAAGACAAGTTGATAATCCGGGTGGCGCAGGTAACGGATTCATCGTCTGTGAAACGAACGCCCGTTGCCGACTTTTCCCCCGGATAGCGAATGGTCAGTGGCGCAGGGTACGGCTACTTCGGTGGATACTCCTTACGGAGCTGGGGTTCGAATCCTCAGAGGCCGTGTCCGAAAAATCCCTGACCAGATATCGCCGGTGGTGGAAGATAAGGGTTACATCGCGACCAACAACTGCGGGGCAGCGAACCCCGCCGAGGTGAAATCCTGGGGGGGACGGGAGCGTAGCTCCGAAGCGAAAAGTTCCCTCCAGGCAACGCCTCGAAACCCTTGTCGAGGGTTCCCCGGCGAAGATTTGAAGTCGGTGGCCGGCAGAACGGCCGGGCCGACAGCATTGTGTACATTCGCGCGCAGACTGCGCGTATAGTCTGGACGGTGGTGAAGACAAGGGTTACTTCTAACGCGTAGGTCGCAGGTTCGAATCCTGCCGTGGGCCGGGATAGCCCGCGTAGCTCAGTTGGTAGAGCAACGAAAATACCCTGGTCGCATGTTCCCCGTCCACTCGTTTGCCGACGGGAGGAGGAAGATCATGGCTCGATTGAATATTCTCAAGCTGAATATCTGGTCCGGGATCAAGACGCACGAAGGCGGACCCGCCAAGCGGATCAGCCCGGAGCTGCAACTGCGCCGGTCGGTGCTTGCCTGCCTGCTCTGGGAAGATCAGTTTTACGAGGATGGCGTCGAGATCGGCGGACGGATCCGGGAGCTGGTTCCCAGGGTCGATGCTCAGAAAGTCGCGTCGCTTGCCGTCGAGGCGCGTGAACGGATGAAGCTGCGACATGCCCCGCTGCTGCTGGTCCGTGAGATGGCGCGGCACAAGTCGCACCGCGCGCTTGTGGCGCAGACGCTGGCGCGTGTCATCCAGCGGGCTGACGAACTTTCCGAGTTCCTTGCCGTTTACTGGATGAACGGGAAGGTTCCGCTTTCGGCACAGGTCAAGAAGGGGCTGGCGGCCGCATTCGGCAAGTTCGACGAATACGCGCTTGCCAAGTACGACCGCGATGGGCCTATCCGCTTGCGTGACGTACTGTTCCTTTGCCACGCCAGACCCGCCGACCAGGCGCAGGCTGTTCTCTGGCGGCGACTCATCGAAGGGAAGTTGACCGCCCCGGATACGTGGGAGGTTGCTCTCTCGTCAGGAGCGGATAAGCGTGCGACCTGGGAGCGCCTCATTCGGGAGGGCAAGCTGGGTGCGCTGGCGCTGCTCCGGAACTTGCGGAACATGAAGGAAGCCGGCGTCAGCGAGAAGCTGGTCCTCCAGGCCCTCCGTGGCATGAAGATGGATCGTGTGCTGCCGTTCCGATTCATCGCGGCCGCGCGGCACAACCCGCGGTTTGAGCCGGCGCTCGAGGCGGCCATGACGGACTGCGTGGCCGGTCACGACAAGATTCGCGGCAAAACGGTTCTCCTGGTGGACGTTTCGGGCAGCATGACGGTCGCACTCTCGAAGCGGTCGGAGATGCATCGTACCGATGCCGCATACGGGCTTGCGATCCTTCTGCGCGAGATTTGCGAGAAAGTGAGCATCTACAGCTTTTCAAACAAACTGGTCGAGATTCCGCCCCGGCGTGGATTTGCGCTTCGTGATGCGATCGACGCGAGCCAGACACACAATGGGACCTATCTCGGGGACGCGCTCGAAAAGATCACCGAGCGCTACGACAGGATCATCGTCATTACGGACGAACAGGCGCACGATTCGGTGCCGAGACCTAAAGGCCACGGCTATGTCATCAACGTCGCCAGCTATAAGAACGGCGTCGGCTACGGGCCTTGGCTCCACATCGACGGCTGGAGCGAGTCCGTTATTGATTACATCCGCTCGTTCGAG
>JAFNAG010000279.1 GCA_017860135.1 Acidobacteriota bacterium | reverse complement strand
CGGCCTTGAAATAAAGGGCGCGGCGCGCGCCGGCCCGGTCGGGCGCCTACGCGACCTGGATATGATTGGCCTTGTGGAGCGCCATGAACTGGTCGCGGGTGATGCCGCGCATCACCATGTGCATCATCGGCCATTGGGATGTCGTCAATCGCCAGTTTTCCCGGGCCACCTCGTCGGGCACTGTCACCGATGCGCCCAATCCCATGTCGCAATGCAGCCAGCCGTTCTGCACGAACACGCGGCTCCAGACCACTTCGCCCGGCCTGCTCAAGCCTTTTACCGTGCCGCCACCGAGCGGAAAATACATGGGCGGCTGGCGTTCGCTCACGGTTCCCGCGTATCCTCCCAACAGGTGTGCCGGCGGCACCGCGCCCGAAATCTCGAAAATCCAGACGAAATCGTCCAGGCCGTCGGCCTTGACATGGCGTCCCCAGCGGACGTCGTGCAGCGTCGTTTCGGGCGGGAAGCCCAGCCGCTTCCAGATGCGGTTGGTGAGCAGCCCGTCCACGCCGGCGCACTCATCCACCTCGTTGAAGTGCGGGAGTGCTTCCCCCGCATACAGCTCCGTGCCAGTGATCTCATGATATATGGGCGGGCGGTCCACATTGTGGAGCAGGCCCTCCACCAGGTCCGAAGCCGGCGAGAGGTCCTTGAGGCCCTGCTGATACTGAATGCCGATGGTATCGCAGCCGAATTCAGCAGCCATGCGTACCGCGGCGATGTACATTCTGCATTGGGCCAGGACCTGCGCTTCCGTCAAGTCGGCTTTGTCATCCTGGCCCAGGTCGAACTTCATTCCTTTTGCCAGCAGCCAATCATAGACCGCGCGCGCCTCCTGGCCCGTGACCGTGCCCATCCCGGCGTAGAGGGCGGACTGGCTCAGTCGTTCCTTATAGATGCCCACCGGGACCAGCAACTCATCGGGGATGATGGCATTGTACATCCCCATGCATCCTTCGTCGAAGATCCCCATGATGGCCTTATTCTTGCGAAACTCGCGGGCGAACCTGATCCCGGCCTTGGCTGCACCCGATGGCACTTTTGCCCGGGCAAACGGCCGAACGTGCGCAGCCGGGTGGATTACCCGGCCGGTCTTCAGCCACTTCTGCAGGCCGAGGTGGAGGTGGAGGTGGAGGTGTACCCAAATTCTCTTTGCGGCGGCATCGTATTGAGTTAAGATCCGGTTCAGGCCCAGCACGAGAGCCAAGTTGACAGAATTCTTCCTATCGGAAGCTGAACCGAGGGCCGGGCGCCCCCGGACGGGAGTGAATTTCGGCCGAGCAGGCAGCTTGAACTTCCTATGCACCGCCACGGGCAATCACAAGGATTTTGATCCCAAGCAGCACTCGTTTGTGGTCATCCCCTATAAGCTTCAGCGAAAGTAGATCGGGAACAGGCTACTCGACTCCCAAATTCAATGACCGCAAATTGAGTCCAACTGACAAGAATTCAGGAGTTGAGTGGCGTGTCCCCAGACCCTTGCACTGGCACTACTTCGAAGGCAGGAAGTTTTCCAGCACCCAGACCTCTGATTTGAATTCCCCGCCCAGGTATGCGATTTGTTTCCCGTCCGGGTGCATACAGAGGTAAGTAGCCTGGAAATTCGGGATGCTGTTGTCGAGCTTGCGAGGCGGGCCGCCTCCGACCGGCACCAGCAACAATTCGGTTCTGCCGGGCATATTTTTCAGGACGATGATGTTTTTGCCATCTCGCGTGCACATCAGGCTGTTCGTGAAAGACTCGGGCGCATTTGCGCGAATCAACTCGCGAGGCTCACCACCCGCTACCGGAATCAGAAGCACGGCAGATTTGTCCTGATCGGTACTCAATATGGCTACATTGCGACCGTCAGGCATCACCGCGGGGGCACCCAGCCATGATCGCCCGATCAACTCCCGTTCGGTTCCGGAGACAAGGTCATGCTCGATCAGTGAGGGCTGAGGGCGTGAGGACTTAAGAGGGTGAATGGTAAAATATATCTTCTTCCCGTCAGGCGACCATTGGGGAAACATGAATGTCCCGTCTGGGCTGAGGGTGACCGGGCTGGCTTCGCCCGTGGCTGCATCAATCCGATAGATGCCCCTGCGACCTTGATCGTCCCAGCCCGGCATGATGAAGGAACGTCCGTCGGGCGACCAACGGGGGTGGTAGCGATTACGCAGTTTGGGCCGCAGCTCGCGAGTCTGGCCTGTTTCCATGGAACGAACCACCAGGACGCGATCCTCGTCTGCCGGACGGCGTGCCGCAAAGTATGCCAGCTGCTTCCCGTCGGGGGACCAATCCGGCTGCGAGCCAGCAGAGATAAGGGTCTGAATCGGGCTAGCCGCAGATGCAACCAGTCTCCCTGCCTCGAGATCCAAAGTTGCCATCCCGATGATCTTGGTATTTAAATTTGCCTCCACGTACAACGCTCCCGTAGAAGACACCCCAAGAATGGAGGGTGATGAAATCTCCGCTCTGAGCATTTCAGGGAGCCCCGTGGGTTTTCCACCCGATATGGGTACGGCCCAGAGGCCCATAGATCCCGTGCGGCTGCTTGCGAATAGCAGACGCTTCCCGTCGGGCGACCATCCCATCAGGAAATCGGGTCCTGGATTCACGACCGCTTTGGTTTCGCTGCCGCCGTCTAACGCCAGAATCGACACATCGCAGTCTGCTGAACCTTTGGTGATAGAGATCTCAGTGGCCAGATACTTGCCGTCCGGCGAAAAAGACACCTTGGTTGGGCCGAAGCCGTTGAAGGACTTGAGCACGCGCAGCGAGCCGTCCTGAGTCGAGACGAGTCCGAGCTGGCATTGAGCGTTGGGGCCCTTCTGCCAAAAAACCACGGCGATCCATTTGCTGTCTGGGGCCCAGTCAAATGAAACCAGGTAATCCACCTCAGCATTTTCCAACAACCGGCGTGGTTGCAGAAAACCGGAGGTTGGCAGGGCAGCAACACGCAATTGCCAATGATCCCCGCTATACCAGGAATAGGCCACCTGCTTGCCGTCTCTCGATATGACGGACCGGTACGCAAGCTCGTAAGCCGTCCCCTTTATGAGGAGGCGGTCGCTGCCGCTGGAGAAATCGTGTAGAACCAGGCTTCCGTTGTTCCAGTCCGTGTAGGAGAGATACCGGCCGTCAGGAGATATGGAGCCTGACGTCTCCACATTCGGCCCGGCCCAGACCTGCCGGTACGACATTCCTGAATTCGGGCTGCCGAGGGCCACCAGCCTCGCCTGGGCTATGATCGCAACATCTTTCTGATCCGAAAATTCGCGCACCGCACGCTCATAGGCTTTACGCGCTTCGCCTACCTCCTTGGCTCCCAATTTTTCGTAGCATTGGCCCATGCGCAGCAGCGCTTGCGCCGCGACGGCGTGGTTATTGCCGTAAGTCGCGACGATCTTCTGGTACATCTCGATGGCGGCTAACAGGTTGCCGTCCACGACCTGCTTCTGGATGGCAGCCTTCAGCTGCACCTCGCCCTGGTCGCTTTTCTGCGCTGCGGCACTTGAAAGCGCCAGCATCACAGCTAGAAATCCCGTGATCAGTTTGCTCACCATTTCGTTCATTTCCTTTCCTCCCGTTTGAGGGCGCCTTGCCGGCGCACTGTTCACGGTGAAGAATAGGAGGGCCGTGTCAACTCAACGCCACCCGATTGTCATCCGTGGGTCATGCGTCAGCCATCGAATCGATACCCGAGGCCGCGCACGCTCACGATGTACCGGGGATTGGCCGGGTCCGGCTCGATCTTCCGGCGCAGGTTTACGATCTGGTTGTCGACCACGCGCTCGGTGATGAAGACGTCGCGTCCCCAGGCGGCATCGAGCAGCTGCTGGCGGGAGAAGACCCGGCCGCGGCTGTGCACAAAAGCGGCCATCAGTTTGAACTCGAGCTGGCTGAGATCGAGACACTCGCTGCCGCGGCGCACTTCGGCGCGCACGAAATCAACTTCCACGTCCCCGAAGCGATACATCTCCGCGCCCTCCGGCGCCGCCCGCCGCAGCAGCGCGCGGATACGGGCGCGGAGTTCGTGGTGCCCATAGGGTTTCGTCAGGTAGTCGTCCGCGCCGAGGTCGAGGCCCAGCACCTTCTCCGCCTCCTGCGTTTTCGCCGTGAGCATGAGAATCGGCGTGCGAATTCCGGCGCGCCTGAGTTCGCGACAGACTTCGAAACCGTCCTTGCGCGGCAGCATGACGTCGAGCACGATCAGGTCGAAGAGCTGCTCCCGCGCAGCGCGCGCACCGGTTTCTCCGTCGCCTGCGATTTCGACCTCGTGGCCTTCGTGCCGGAGGTCGTCTTCGAGGGCAAGCGCGATTCCGGGTTCGTCCTCCACCACCAGGATGCGGCTCAAGATTCCTCCTTTTGTGGATCGCGCGCGTCTCGCGCGCATGATTTTGCCGGGTGGGCCGCCGGCCCTCCGGTTTCCAGCGGCATGACGATAGAGAAGGTGCTTCCTGCGCCGGGCTTGCTTTCCACCAGGACCTGGCCATGATGCGCCCGGACGATGTATTGCACGGTCGCCAGGCCGATGCCGGTCCCCTTGACTTCCTGGTTCCTCGCGCCGGCGCCGCGATAGAACTTCTTGAAAATCTCCTTCTGCTCGGCGGGCGTGATGCCCGGGCCCCGGTCATGCACGCGGATAATCGCGCTGGTTTCCTCTGCATCCAGCGCAAGCCGGATCGGGGCGCCAGCCGGCGAATACTTGGCGGCGTTTTCAAGAAGGTTACGCAGGGCGCGCCCGAGAGCCTCGCGGTCCGCCTTGATCCGCACTGTGGATGTGCAGATGTCGACCGTGAGCCGGTCTCCCGAGGAAAGATCAGCCCGGAAATCGGCCGCGACGCTCTCGACCAACGGGCCGGCATCCAGCGGCTCGAAGCGGTATTCGGCCTTGCCGGCTTCCATGCGCCCGAAATCCAACAGGTGTTCGACCAGCCCATGGAGGCGCTCGGTTTCGTGCGCCAGGGTCCGGTAATACCGCTGCCGGCGTTCCTCGTTGTCGATGATGCCTTCTTCGAGCAGTCCCAGGAGGTGTCGCATCGAGGTCAGGGGCGAGCGGAACTCGTGTGAAACCGCGGCGACGAAGTCGGTCTGCAGGCGCGCAACCGCCAGTTCGCCGGCGCGTGCACGCCCCACCAGGTACCCCCCGGCCAGGATCAATATGCCGATGACCGCCAGGCCGGCCAGCGCCAGACGCCGCCGGCCGGCGAACAATTCCAGCTCCCGGGCGGGATTGGCGCTCGAAACCATTAGGTTCCACGGCAATCCGGTCTCGATCACAGACCTCAGCACGTGAGGCTCGCCGGCAGGGGGCAGCGAGCCAAGTACGGCGTGCGATTCCGGATCCGCCAGCGCGACCGTCACATTCTGGTTTTTCCAGATCTCTGACCACCGGCTGACATAATCGGGGCCGGCAGCCAGAGCGGTCATCTGCTGCGGAACGTTATTCCAGACGATCAGCACGGAGCGATCGCGCAGCCAGGCGGACCTGCGGCCACCGGCAGCCTTCTGCTTCATGTCCTGCCGCAGGCGCGCAGCTTCCACCACGGCATCGGCCAGGGAGAGCGCTCCGGCATCCTCGGCAAGAGCAGCCTCCGGCGGCAGCCAGGCGCGCACCTGTTCTGTATAGAGTTCATAAGAGGAACGATCGAGCCGCCAGCGGCCTTGCCGGAGGTCATTGAAAAGAGCCAGGGCACGCTGCTGCAGTTCGGGCGCCTTAAGCTCGGCCAGCAGCGCGCACCGGGCGTGGCGAGCCGTAAGTTCAGCAGGGGAGAATTCCACGACGAACGCGCCCAGCCGTTCCAGGTCGTCATAGGCCTCGAGTGCCGCTTGCGGCTGGCCGTTCTGGCGCAGGCAGCGCGCCAGCCCGAGCAGGGCGGCAGCTTGCAGGGCGGGATCGGCAGATTGGGCAAACCGGCGGTAGGCCGCGGCAGCTCCTGGGTAATCTTGCTTCTGGAATTCCAGAGATTCTGCCACGACGAGCGCCCCATCGGAGAGGCGGCCGCCCTCCGGCGCCGACGGGTAGTAGAGCAGGCGTCCCGCGGGATAGGCCGTGAGTTCGGCATCGCCGATCGTCACCAATATGGAATCGGCCGGTAGGTCCAGGCCTGACGTCTCGGGCAGGGTCGCGAGCTGCTGCGATAGTTCCACGAGGCGATGATCCAATCCCGCGGCTACGGCGTTCGCCACGTTCTGGAGCCTCTCTTCGATATTGCGGCGTTCGAGCGCCCGGTCCTGCTCGAGCGTGCGCCAGGCGAGCCACGACAGCGCAGCCGCGGGCAGAACGATCGCCACGATGAACACCGCCGGCAGTTGCCAGGGCCGGCGAAACCACTCGCGAAATGACATGACTTGGCCACCCGATGATGAGCGGAATTATACTCCGCCCACGTCAGCCGGCCGTCATTCATTTGTCACGCATCTGTCACGGCCATCGAGTCGGGGAAAATCGGTGCGGAAAATCGGTGCCAGGCTACTCTTTGCCTGATTTCGAAGGTTGGAAACTGCATTTGGGCTTGCGGCCGGGCTTCTTCGGCAGAATTTCCCTGCCCAGTTGC
>JAFNAG010000278.1 GCA_017860135.1 Acidobacteriota bacterium | reverse complement strand
GACCTTCATCTCACACCTTTCACTGGGTTTTGGGTGTTGGGTGCTTGGGTTTGGGTGTTGGGTGCTTGGGTTTGGGTGTTGGGTGCTTGGGTTTGGGTGCTGGGTGCTTGGGTTTGGGTGCTGGGTGCTGGAGTTGGGATTTGGCGTGAGGGGGATTGCGTGATAGCTGGGGGACTGATCATGAACCCATTGACAGCCTCAGCCTCAAACGTCGACTGCAAAGTCCCAAGTGACATAAGCAAGTCCCTATTCCAATCCGCATCCAAACACTTTTCTAATCCGCCAATCCAAAATCCCCCAACACCCAACACCCAGCATCCAGCACCCAGCACCTACTCCCCGGTTACCTGCTTAAAAAAATGGTCTTCGAGGGAGGGACGTATGGGATTGACGGATACAAGGCCTCCGCCGTTGGCCAGGGCGAAGGAAAGGATCGATTCCACCTGTTGGGGGGTGGCGGCGCGGAGCTGCAACCGTTCTCCCATGGCGATCATTTCATCACACAACGGCTTCAACCCGGCTGCAGTTTGCGGGTTGATGGAGGTGAGCACGATTTCGTGGCTCTCGATGCGGACCTTGAGAATGTCATGCAGGGCGCCCACCTGCTGGAGCCGGCCGCGGTTCAGGATGGCAACGCGGTCGCACAGAGCCTCCACATCGGGCAGGATGTGAGAACTGAAAAAGATCGTGACGCCTTTTTTCTTCAGGTCGAGGATGGCCTGCCGCACCTCCCTGCGGCCGAGGGGATCGAGGCCTGACATCGGCTCATCGAGAAATATCACTTCCGGGTCGTTGATCATGGCCTGGGCGAGTCCGATGCGTTGGATCATGCCTTTTGAAAACTTGCGCAGCTGCAGCCTGCGCGACGATTCCAGGCCGACTTTCTGCAGCAGGCTGTCCACCTTCCGGTCCAGGGCCGGCCGGCGGATGCCGAAGAGTTTTCCGACATACGTCAGGAGTTCTTCGGCGGTCAGGTAGTCATAGAAATACGGGTTTTCCGGGAGAAAACCGATATGCCGGCGCAGTGACACGGACCCTGCGGGCTCCCCGAGAATACGGGCCGTGCCGGAGGTAGGCCGGATGAGGTACATCAGAATCTTCAAAGTCGTGGTTTTCCCTGCGCCGTTGGGTCCAAGGAAGCCGAAAACCTCGCCTTCTTCGACGCTCAGCGACAACCGGTCCAGGGCTCTGACCGCGTGATTCTTCCAGAACCCGACCTTGAAATCCTTGGTCAATTCCTGAATTTCTATAACGGCCATATCGCATTTCATTGGTGACAGTCTACCGTGTCCCCATTTGTATTGAAGTGCAATCGGAAGTGAGACTCAATCCTCGCAAAATTTAGGTCGCGCAACGATTAACGACAAAAGAGTGTATCAATGGTCAATGGTCATTTGTCATCTGGCCGTTGCAAACCTTCGGCCTGTGCGGTCCTGATCGCGTTCGGCGCGGGTGAAATACCCGAGCGCAGAGCCAACCTGCCGGGCCCCCAAATGACAATTGACAAATGATAATCGACAGATTCTCTTTTGTTGAGTCTCACTTCCGATTGCACCCTTTGTTTTGGAAAAAATGGGGACACGGTAGCCTGTCACCATTATAATCGCTCCCATGTTCAGAATCGGTATCGACACCGGCGGCACATTTACGGATTTCATTGTACTTGACGGCAGGCAGATCCGAACCCTGAAGTTGCTTTCCACGCCTTCTAATCCGGCCCTCGCAATCTTCCAGGGCCTCCAGGACCTTCTGGACGAACGCGATTGCGACGTACGCCACGGTTCGACGGTTGCGACCAACGCGCTGCTCGAAAGAAAGGGGGCAGCTACAGCCCTGATTACGACTGCCGGGTTCGAGGACGTTCTCGAGATCGGCCGGCAGAATCGCCCGAGGATCTATTACCTGTATCCTTCGCGGCCCGATCCGCTGGTTCCCGCCCGCCTGCGGTTCGGCATTTCGGAACGGGTGCTGTTTGACGGCAGCGTGCTGGTCCCGCTGAAAGCCGCGGACCTTCGCTCGCTGGTCGAGGTGCTTCGGCGCGCCAGAATTCAATCGGTTGCTGTATGCCTCCTTTTCTCATTCGCCAATCCGGCTCATGAAAAACAGATCGGCAGGGCACTGCGAAACTTGAAGGTTCCCGTCAGCCTGAGCCACGTGATCCTGCCGGAATACCGGGAGTACGAGCGCACGTCCACGACGGTGGTGAATGCTTATCTGGCGCCCATCATGAGCCGCTACCTGGGAGATCTCGAGCGGCGCCTGCAGAAAAAGGGCAAACGCAGGAGCGTAAGCCTGCGCATAATGCAATCCAATGGCGGCACCGTGGGTGCGCGCTCCGCCATGCGTGAGCCTGTCCGAACCATATTGAGCGGGCCGGCCGGCGGTGTCGTCGGAGCCTGGGAGGTAGCCCGGCTCGCCGGATTCCCGAACATCCTTTCTTTCGACATGGGCGGCACATCGACGGACGTTTCCCTGTGCGAGGGGGAGATCCGCATCACCAGCGAATCCGTGATCGCCAATTGCCCGATCGGCGTCCCGGTCATTGACATACACACGGTAGGGGCCGGCGGGGGTTCCGTCGCGCGCATCGACGAAGGGGGAGCGTTGCGGGTCGGACCGGAAAGCGCCGGCGCGGATCCGGGGCCGATCTGCTACGGCAAGGGGGACCGGGTAACGGTTACGGATGCCAATCTCTATCTGGGCAAACTCGATACCGGCTACCCCCTGGGTGGCCGGCTGTACCTGGATGACAGCCGCATCGATCCGGCGTTCCGCGCGCTTGCATGCCGGATGGGCGCCGCAATGCCGGCCGTCGCGGCCCAGGGAGTCGTCGATGTGGCGAATGCCAACATGGAGGCGGCGTTGCGGGTGATCTCCGTCGAAAGGGGCTATGATCCGAGGGAATTCACCCTGGTCACATTCGGCGGGGCCGGAGGGTTGCACGCCGTGGAGCTTGCGGCGAGCCTGTCCATCCCCAGGATCCTCATTCCCCAGAATCCGGGCCTGTTGTCCGCGCTCGGGGTGCTGTTGTCGGACAGCGTGCAGGATTTCTCCCGGACCGTGATGCTGCCGAGCGAGGAGGCGGTGCCGGCCGAGATGGAGAGGCGATACGGCCAACTCGAGCAACAAGCATTGGAATCGATGCGCTCGGAGGGCTTTCCGCCGGCGAGAATCCGGCTCGAGCGCTGGATCGACATGCGCTATCGCGGGCAGAGCTACGAGCTCAGCCTCCCTTACTCGCGTCATTTCGCACGTGATTTCCACGGGCGGCATGAACGCCGTTACGGATACGCCGATCCTTCCAGGGAATCGGAAGTCGTGACTCTCCGGGTCCGCGTCCGCGGCCTCTCGGAGAAAATCAGAATTCCGAAAGAGCGTCCCGGCCACCCGGATCCGGGCCAGGCTCTTCTCAAGGAAAAGCGGGTGCGCTTCGGGAAACGCTCCTTCCGCAGCAGGGTGTACGAAAGAGCGAAGCTGCGAGCCGGCCACCGCATCGCCGGCCCGGCGCTTATCTTCGAGTACAGCGCGACCACCGCCGTACCTCCCGGATATGAAGTCAGGGTTGACGCGTACCGCAACCTGCTGATCCATAAACGTTGACAGGCGGATGTAGGGGCGACCGGCAGGTCGCCTGAATATCTGCGGGCGACCTGCCGGTCGCCCCTACGGTCTTTTGCGGCTGTCGTTACAAGAAATAATATTCACCGCTTTGCGCGCTGGCGGAGTACTTCGTAGAGGGCGATGCCGGCAGCGACGCTGACGTTATAGGAATTCACATTGCCGCGCATCGGGATTGCGGCGAGGAAATCGCACTTCTCCTTGACCAGGCGGTGCAGGCCGCCGGCCTCGCCACCCAGCACCAGAACGGCGGGAACGGTGAAATCCAGCTCCCAGATCATCTTCCCCGGTCCGGCGTCAAGACCGGCAATCCAGTACCCGGCTTCCTTCAACTGCTCCAGGAGCTGCGCCGTGTTTCCGCCGCGGGCAATCCTGAGATGAGCGGACGCGCCCGCGCTTGCTTTCACAGCCGCCGCACCCAAGGGCGCACTGCGCCGCTGCGGCAGAAAAACGCCGTCAACGCCGGCAACTTCGGCGGAACGCAGGATCGCTCCGAGGTTATGCGGATCTTCGACGCCGTCGAGAACTAAAAGCAGGCCGGGAGATCCTGCCTTGGCGAGAACCTCCTCGACCCCGAGCGTGGGCATTTCGGAGATATAGCAGAGTGCCCCCTGGTGACGCTCCCCGCCCGATTTGCGATCCAGCCAGGCTCTTTCCTCAAGGGAAAATGGCACGTGCTTCTGCCGGCAGAGGTCGAGGATCTCACCGATGCGCGGGTTTTTCTGACCGCGTTCGACGCAGACCTTTTCCACCCTGCCTGATTTCAGGGCTTCCAGCACCGCATGAATTCCGTAAGCCAGGGACATGATGCAACCAGAAGAACGGCGAAAAACTCTTGAGGCCAGCCCTTGAGATCGTCGCTCTTTAAAAAAGTCCGAGCACCGCGGCCAGGCGTTCGCGGCAGGGCATCACGCGCCGCGGCAGTCCGAGCCGGCTTCCTTCCTCGTAGATTGGAATCAGGCGGTCAAGCTCCGGCCCGGATCCACGACCGGTCAAAGCGGCCCGGATCGGGTGGAACAGGTGCCGCCCCTTCTGCCCTGTGGCCTGCTTCACCAGACCGGCGATTTCCCGGTACGCGTCCAGCGTAAGGACCTCTCTCTCTGCAACCAGCCGCTCGAATTCTCTCGCGACCCGGAGAGCGCCCGGCTCCGCAAGGATCGCGCGCGCCTCTTCCTCCAGCGCCGGCAGGCCGCCAGGGAAGCCGAAAACGACGGCGCATTCGCGAGGCAGCTGGTCGAGATGATCGACGTGCGACCGCACCGCGTCCAGGACAAGCTCGAGCCAGGCGCGCACGCGGGCATCCGGCTCCGGCATGATCAGACCCGCAGCGACCAGGTGAGGAAGCGCGTGTTGCAGCAGGTCCGGGAGCGGCATGGCATTGATGTAATTCCGGTTCATCCAATCCAGCTTTGTGCTGTCGAAGATAGCGGAACTCCGTGACACACGCGACAGCTCGAAACGTGCTACGATCTCCGCCACGTCCATGATCTCCTTTCCCTCCCCGGGCGGAGACCAGCCGAGCAATGCCAGGTAGTTGACGAGAGCTCCGGCAAGGTAGCCCTGCAAACGGAATTCCTCGAGCGAAGCGGCTCCGTGCCGTTTGCTCAGCTTGCTGCCGTCCGGACCGAGCACTGTCGGCAGGTGTGCGAACGAGGGAGCGGGTGCCTCGAGCGCTTCATAGATCAGGATCTGACGATGCGTGTTCGAAAGATGGCCGTCGCCGCGGATTACATGAGTGATCTTCATGGCCACATCGTCGACCACGACGGAAAAGTTGTATGTCGGGCTGGCGTCGCTGCGCAGAATCACGGGATCGCTGATCTGAACCGTGTCGATCTCGATCCGGCCGTACACCAGGTCGGAAAATCCCACCGTGCCCGGGCGCACGCGCAGCCGCAGCACAAAAGGGGTGCCGGCTTGCAGCTGCGCAGCAATGGCGGCGGGAGCGAGATGGCGGCATTTACCGGAGTAGCGCGGCATTTCTCCTCTTGCCAGCTGTTCCTGCCGTGCGCGTTCGAGCTCTTCCTCGGAGCAGAAGCACCGGAACGCGCGGTCTTTCGCAAGAAGGAGACCCGCACTCTTGCGGTATAGTCCGTACCGGTCTGTCTGCCGATAGGGGCCGTAGTCGCCTCCGATGTCGACTCCCTCGTCCCAATCCAGGCCCAGCCAGCGAAGATCCGCCATGAGTTGCGTCTCATACTCCAAGCGGCTCCGCTCCGCATCGGTATCTTCGATGCGCAGGAGGAACGACCCCTCGAAGTGGCGTGCCACCAGCCAGTTGAACAGTGCCGTGCGCGCATTCCCGACGTGCAGGAATCCGGTCGGACTCGGAGCAAACCGCACTCTGACTTTATCCTGTGGAGTCGAAGATTCCATAATTGTCCTCAGTGCTTTAAGGTACCATTCCGCCACCGGGAAGGAAAAGGGTACGGGCAAACATTGGTGTGGAGCGCTTGATATTTCGGGGGTACTTTTGCCGGTGTGGCTTGCGGTAACAGGTTTTAAAGCGCGCGGCCTGAAGAGGGTGTCCAACGGTTGCACCACGGAATAACGGTCGGGGTCGGTATCGGCATCGGGATCGCAATCGCAGTCGCAATCGCTATCGAAAACTGTGCATAATCGGACGCATCAGTATTGATGCCGGCAGCGCGATCATGCCGAAATCGATCCCGATAGCGATTCCGATACCGATTGTGCCATTTCCAGGAGTCGTCGCTCTGCCTGGTTGCGGCCATCGGCGGCTCTGTGAAATCTGTGGCGATTTTCTCTTCGAATACATCATCGTATTTATGCAACTGAGCACTAAGGCGCGAAGCGCCGGAAGCGAATAGCCCCGCGCTCACCGACACCCACCCCGCGCGCTCACCAGAACGACGGCATGGGCCGAGATGCCTTCTCCGCGGCCTTCCGCGTTCATTCCTTCGGTGGTGGTAGCCTTGATGCTCACCGACTCCGGCG
>JAFNAG010000277.1 GCA_017860135.1 Acidobacteriota bacterium | reverse complement strand
ACGGCAAGCCGAGGCGCGAAGCGCCGGAAGTGAATAGGCCCGCGCGTCATTGCGGGGTTCGGGCGCGGCCAAAAAGGAGGCCCGAAGGGCCTGCACGTCCTCTATATTTTCAGGAATTTAGTGCCGCACCTACGGCGCTCAACCACGCTCCATCTCTATCCCGGCCTGACGGCCGGGCCTATGTATTGCCGGCGCTTCGGGCCCGGTCGCGCCGTGAATCAACCGTTGGATACGCTCTTCAGCCCGCGCGCATTCTCCCTCCTTCAGGTCGAGCCCTGGGATGACAAACCGCCTTGAAGATTGGCCGGCTATGCCCGCGAACTCTCCAGGCGCGAGATCAGGACGCCGGTGGCGACTACCACGAGGCAGCCGATCACGTTGAACCAGAGGAATGCGATTTTGGTGAAAAAATAGGCGGCGAAAATGACGGCCTCACCCGCGAGCACGCCGTAGAAAGCGCCGCGCGCCCGCACGCGCGGAAAATAAAAGGCGAGCACGAACACGCCCAGCATGCCGCCGTAGAAGAAGGATCCCAGCACGTTGACCGCTTCAACCAGCGACCCCAGCCGGTTGGCAAACTGGGAGGTGACGACGGCGTAGCAGCCCCAGAACACTGTGGCTGCGCGAGACACGTTCAGGTAGTGGTGGTCCGGCGCCGCTCTGCGGAAATGCCGTTTATAAAAATCCACCATGGTGACCGTTGCCAGCGAGTTCATTTCGCCAGAGATCGACGCCATGGTCGCCCCGAAAATGACGGCCATGACCAGGCCAACGAGTCCTGCCGGCAGGTGGCGGGTAACAAAGGTGAGGAAGATGTAGTTGGTGTCGACAAGCCCCTTGGTTCCCCCTGCCCTCTCGACCAGGCTCACGCCGTCGCGGCGCGCTGCATCGAATTCCTGTTGCGCGCTTTGATACGCTCTCAGCTCTTCCTGCCACCGCCCGGTGTCTCCGCTGTGCCGCGCCTGGAGAAGCCGGTCTGCCGCAGCGCGGCGGTTTTCGAAGGCCTGATTGTAACGGTCCTCGAGCGGCCGGTACTCGGATTGCATCGCAGGCTGCTGGATGCGCGCCAGTTCCGTCCGCTCGAAGAGCAGGGGCGGCCTCTCGAAAATGTAGAAGACGAACACCATGGCCCCGATGAACAGGATGAAGAACTGCATCGGGACCTTGGCCATGCCGTTGAACAGCAGGCTCAGGCGGCTCTGGGCAATCGACTTGCCGGTCAGGTAGCGTTGCACCTGCGACTGATCGCACCCGAAATAGGAAAGAGCCAGAAACGCGCCGCCGATCAGGCCGCTCCAGAGGTTGTACCGGTCGTTCCAATCGAGGTTGAGCGTCACTGCGTTCAGGCGCCCCGCGGCGCCGGCGAGCGCGACGGCATCCGGGAAGGTCACGCTGCCCGGGAGCAGGAGCACGGCAGCGACCAGGGCCGCCACTAACCCGGCAGTCATGACCATGATCTGCTGGAAGTCGCTCCAGGCGACCGTCTTTGCCCCGCCCAGGGTTGTGTAGAGAACCGCCACGGCTCCCATGATGAGCGTCGTCTGGCGCATCGGCCAGCCGAGAATCACCGTCAGCACGACCGCGGGGGCAAAAAGGGTGATCCCCAGCGCGAGTCCTCGCTGGATCAGGAAGATCGCACTCACCAGGGCGCGCGTCCGGGTGTCGAATCGCTGCTCCAGGTATTCATAAGCGGTGTAGACGTTGGCGCGGTGAAAAATCGGCACCGCCGTCATGGAGAGGATGACCATCGCCACGGGCAGCCCGAAGTAGAACTGCACGAACCGCATTCCGTCGACGTAGGACTGGCCTGTCGTGGAAATGAAGGTGACCGCACTGGCCTGCGTGGCCATGATGGACAGTGCCATCGCGTGCCACGGCATGGTCCTGCCGGCCAGGAGGTATTTGTTAACGCTGTTGCTGCCGCGCCCCCGCCAGAGCCCGTACAGGACGACGAACGCCAGGGCTCCGCACATCACGAACCAGTCGGCGAGCCTCACGGAGCGTACCTCCGCGCAAAGAGATAGAAGGTGCAGATGAGCAGTGCCAGCCAGCCGATGACACCCGCATAGAGCCGGCCCCAGGAACCCAAAACAGGAGGCGGTTCCTCCCGCTGCCGGTCGAGATCCTCCCCTGGCGCCGATATCCCTGATTGCCTGTTCATCAACGCGTCCTGAGCCCCGGCGAAAGCGGGACTGAATCGAAAATGAAAAGCGGCCACGGATTCCACAGCGCGGCCGATGGCCGCAACCGGCTAAGCGAGCACTCCTGGAAGTGGCACAATCGGAATCGCTATCGCGATCGGAATCGACGCCGGCATCATCGCGCTGCCGGCATCAATACAGAGAAGCCCGATTATGCACGATTCTCGATAGCGATTGTGATCCCGATGCCGATGCCGACCCCGTTTCTCCATGGTGGTGAAATAAATCCTCTCCTTTTTGGCAAGGACTTTCAGATGAGCAGCACAGATTCCACGGAGGTGAAACTGTGAGAATTCCGGCATCTCTTATTACAAGAATCCGCGAGATCATCGCGCCGTTTTGGCGGCGCTCAGAAAGTTCGCGAAGATACGAAACGCGCCCGGCACGCCGGCAGGCAACTGCCTGAACCACGACAGGGGGGTAAAGACATACACGCCCTTGCCGTAGGCTGCGTAAAGCGTGCCGCCTTTGAGCGGCTGCTCGTTCGGATCGTGCGACTCGAAAAGCGGCGTGTATTGGCCGTCCCACTGGGAGGCGAAATTCAGTCCGCGCTCCTGAATCCATCCCCGGAAATCCTCTTCGCCGATGCTGTTGGGGGAATGGAGGAGAGGATCCTGCGGGTTCAGCAGAGTGACGGGCGCCTCTTCGACCGAGACACGGCTGCTGCCCACGGTTATCGGATATGGTCCGATCGACTGCAGCGTCGACGGGGCTCTGCGGTCGGCGACGTTATATTGCACAATATAGGCGCCCCCCTGCTCGACATACTCGAGAAGCCGCCGATGATTGGCCCTCAGGTCCGCTCTCACGTTGTAAGCCCGGACGCCCGCAACAATGGCGTCGAACTTCCTGAGATCGCCGCCCGCCAGATCGTCGGCAGTCAGCATCGTCACCTCGCAACCCAACTGCCGCAGGGCGCGCGGCACTTCGTCTCCGGCGCCCATCACGTACCCGATGTTCCTTGCAAGGATCTTGATGTCCGACCGCACGAGACGGGCCGTCGAGGGGGGAAAGGCCGTCTGGGGCGGCATGCCGGCATAAGCGATCACCTGCATGCCGGACGAAATCTCCCTGCCGCTCATTCGCGCGACGGCCCGCAACTCGCCGGAAGCAGAGGCCTGCGGCGGGCGAAGGGTGAAGGACAGGATCGCCTGTTCGCCTGCGCCGGCAATCCGGAACGGGACAGTCGCCGGCTGCGAGTTCCAGCCGTCCGGCGCCGCGAGCCTGACCTCGCCGGAGGCATCCGCGATGTTGCTGCTCACGAGCACTTCCACCGTCTTGGGCTTCGAATCGGGGAAAATAATGGCGGGTTCCGGAATGCTGATTGCAACCGGCGGCACAACAACCAGCGGTCTGGACGTCTCGCCGTCCACCCGGTCGACGTGCCGGCGGATCACGGGGCGCACCAGGTCGATCTCCTCGTTGTCTATACGAATATGAAAGCGCGCGCTCAGAACCGGAGGCGGTTCGGCCAGTCCGATCAGTTCCTGATTGTCAATGACGTAGGTGTCTCCTCTGTGTTGCTTCTGCAGCCAGAACGGCTGCGAATACGGCTGGTTTTCAGGAACCACGACGGTCAGGGAACGGCGGAGAGGTTCGTTGTATGGGAGCGGCACGGGCGCCTGATAATCGGTGGCCGCCTTCGCCATCCCTTCGAGGCTCACGCCCAGCAGCGCCATCGGGCTCCTGGACCGGTTGATTGCCTCCAGATTGACCTGCAACGATTCGCCCGGCACCAGGGCATGCCGGTCGGCCGAGGCATCGAGCCAGAGGCCGGCACACAGGCTGATCGCCTCGTCGAGTTCATCGAGCTTGAGCGCAGCCCATGGGTGACGGATCGCCGCAAGCAACGGGCGCGCCTTGACGAGCAGCGGGATTGTTTTTTCCGGTTCTTCCGGCTGGAATGTCCGGGCAGCTTCTTCCAGGATCTTGCCGACGGCCCCTCCCCCAGGCAACCGGTTCCAGGTGATGTCGATGCCGTCGAAGATGTCAGTCCGCGCGGGATCGCCTGCCACATGGGTCAGGGAACTTCTCGAGGCGCCCCGTTGCTCCGGCGCTCCCATGCCCTGGCTCTTGTGCATGCTGCGACTCATGCCGGCGATCTCGCTGTAAGAGAATCCGAGCAAGGGATCAAAGTCGCCGGTATCGACTGTCACCGCACCTTCCGTCCCGCCGGGGGCGCCCCTGCCCCCGCCGGCGCCGCGCCCGACCATTCGCCTCGCCTGCCACGGTTCTACCCAGCGCAATTGTTCGGGGAAGGGTGTCTTGTCGGGGGCTGCAGCATACGCCTCGCGGCCCAGAATCCCCGCGGCCTGATGATTGCCGTGCCCGTCGGCGGGCGTCCCGGAGTGCTGGATGATGATCACGTCGGGCCGGAAACGCCGAATGGTCCAGACAATGTCCGATAGAACCGCTTGGCGGTCCCATTTGGCCATTGTCTCCTCGGCCGTCTTGGAAAAGCCGAAGTCGATCGCACGGGAGAAGAACTGCTCGGCGCCGTCGATTCTCCGCGCGCCGAGAAGCTCCTGGGTCCGGATCAGGCCCAACAAATCGCCCTGCTCCGGCCCGATCAGGTTCTGCCCCCCGTCACCTCGTGTCAGGCACAGGTATGCCGTCCTGGCCTTGCGGCCTCGCGCCATCGAGGCGAGCAGCGCGGTGTTTTCATCGTCCGGGTGGGCTCCGATCATCAGGACGCTTCCCAGAACGGTCAGCTTCTCGAGCGCGAGCCGCGTCCGGACCGCGCCGGCGAGATTGCGCTGCGCCGGCAGTGAGCTGTAGAGTGCGCACAGCATGATCAGGGGCGCGGCAGTGCGCAGGCCAGCGCGAAGGGTCGATTTCATCATCACAATGATTCTCCCGGCCGTAAGGAAGAAAACATGTTCCACCGGAAAAGTCGATACGGAAAACACCCATCTGCACGATAGTCACTAAATATTGCATATCGGGAAACCACCTGCAATATGCGCCGCGCGCGGTGCCTGTTGGCGGCTGAGGTGGAAGAATAGATTTCCTGTTGAGTCTGATGCGAGGCGGCACGCGCCCCGTTGCTATTTTCACCCCGGTCACCAATCCGTCAGGCTCTTTTGCACCGCGGACTTGAACTGGGCCCGGACCGGCATGCCGCGCACGATCACGTCTTCGCGCGCGATCAACTGGGGGTTCGGACCGTCCCGGTCCGGAGGTTCGAGCCTGATGACGGGTTTCAGTTCAAACTCCGCAAATACTGAAGCCGTCAGGCGCAGGAACCTGTTCAGCTCTTCGCCGGGCTCGCCCCTGACAACGACTTCGGCTTCGGAAAAGAAGGCGCTGAAATCTTTCCTGTTGTACCGGAGATACTCACGCCAGAGGGCCGTACGGTATGCTTCGACCTGACCCTCGGGAATGTAATTGCCGGTTGAGAGCGTCTCGATCAGCAGGTTGAGGATTGCGTCCCGGTCAGAGAGCCCGGATTCAGTGGCCTTTTTCAGTGCATCGGCAAGTCCCGAAATCCCTATCTTATAAAGCCCAATCAGGATCTGGCTGACGCCGAAGCTCTTGCATCCCATGGCTCCTCCGTCGACTCCACGGCGGCGGTTTCCCGCCCTTCGGTCAATTGTACACGGATCGAATCCCAACGCATCGGTCCCGAATCATTCTGAAGCATCGGGCGGGGCGAGGACAACTGCTAATCCATGAGATCTCGTCCGGCGCCCTCCAGGTCTCGATGGCCGACCGAGTCAGGGAATTCCAGCAGATGCCTGTATTCTGACCGTGCTATATTTACGTCATATCAGGGGGTAGCGACGCAATGAGGCGCTCCGTCCCCGATTGTCGGTCGAGCGGGGAAAGGGAATGGGGATGCGAAGGAGCGGTACACCTCCCCCGTTGAGCGCCGAGGTACCCCGGATGGGAGGAGTGATGAAAGGCAGTTCGAAAGCCGCAACGCCTGAGGAATATATCGATGGATTGCCCGAGCCTCGCCGCGGCGAAATCTCCGAGCTTCACAAGTTGATTCGAGCAACCGTGCCCGGCCTTGCGCCGACCATGGAATTCGGCATGATCGGTTACGGCAAATATCGCTATAAATACGCCAGCGGCCGCGAGGGAGACTGGATCACAATCGCGCTGGCAAGCCAGAAAAATTACATCTCTGTCTACGTCTGCTCGATGGATGAAACCGGGAAGCGGTATATAGCCGAAAAGTACAAGAAAGAACTTGGAAAAGTAAGTGTCGGAAAGAGCTGCATCCGCTTCAAGAAGCTCGCGGACGCCGATTTGAAGGTGCTGAAAGAAGCACGCCGCAGCGGCGGTATGAGCCGGATTTGACACGGGCCGGCTGCGAACCTGCTCCGGTAAGTCCTTATCGAGGTAATGCCTGTTGCCGATATAGCCGTTGTGTACCGAATCGGAGTCCGATGCCGGTCGTGATCACGGCTCGCCGCTATCCGATCGGTAGTCGGGACAAGCGGAGACTTGCGTTAAGAGCGAAGCTGTTTCAAAATAGCATCAACAGATGATCAGCACCTTTGAGGCCGGATTTACGGGAGGGTGAACGGTCAAGATCAGGTTTGTTTTCGATCCCTTAACGGATGTGCCGGCCCATCGTGCTGCAACATGCTGAAGGCAGGTTCGCAGCGCGGGCACTGGAAGTGAAACGATGCCCATAATTCGCCTGTATCTGGGAGGTGCGCCCGTTCCCCGCCGCAAGCCGGTGGCGCCGATCTTCAAGTCCTCGAGCCTCAGCCGAGCCTATTTTCCGGGCCGGGGTGTCCCGTTCTCGCTCCTGGCCCATGGAATCGTATTTACCGTCGTACTCCTCTATCCCTTGTATCACAATCCATTACTGGAAGCCGCTCCTCCGCCCAAGGTCCAGTTCATCGATCTCACCGACACAAGGTTGGTGATGTTCCTCCCCATCCTGGGGAGCGGGAACCAGGGAGGCGGTCCGGCGGACGAAAAGCCGCAGGGTCGCCTTGATGAACCGTCTGTATCTTCCGCTCCCGGCAGGAAGGGTTTGAGCTACCCGGGGCCGCAAACGATCCTTTCGGATCCTCCCCAACCCACAAACACCATTCAGACTCTCCTCCAGCCGAAACTCGATAATCCGCCGATCCTGCCGCCTCCATTGCCCCTGCCGAACCTCGTTCAGATCGCGGGGCCCGACCCGATTCCGCCAATGGGACCGCCGGAGCCGGTCAGCAAGCCCCCGGATGCCGTGAAACCTGCGGAGCAGCGGCCCCCGGACCCTCCTCCGGTTCCTGCGGAAGCCAAGGCGACCAATTCGTCTCTGCCGGTCGTCGAGCTCCAGCCGCCTGTCCCGATTGATCCTTCGAAATTGACGTTTCCCGCGAGCAGCGCGCCGCAGCCCCCGCCGGTCCCGAAACCTCCCGAGCCGGTATTGGCAAAGCCGGCTTCTCAGATCGCCCCGCCGGTAAAGGACCTCCCTCCGCCGGAACCCGCGCGAGCAGACGCGGAGCCGCCGAAAAGCGAGACTCCGCCGGCGAATCCGGAGAAGCCGAAGGAACCTCCGGCGGCAGAGCCGCCTTCACCGGCAAAAAGCGGGACAGACCTGCTCACGGTGGTGTCGCTCACTCCCTTGCCGGCACCGCCTACGCAGCGGATCGAGGTCCCTGTCGGGGAAGCGCGCGGACGCTTCGCCATTTCCCCGGATCCGAACCTGTCCGCACCCGAAAAGGAACCGGGTTCGAAGACAGGCTCCCCTGCTTCCCAAACCGTACTCGGAAATCCGGCGGCAACCCCCGGGTCAAAAACGCCACCTGTGGCCACCGCACCCGTCGGCACGGGCGCGGGCGGCGCGAAAGACAAGGGCGGTGCGGGCAGCGGCGCAAGTGCCGACGTGACGCCCGGCTCACGGGCAGGATCCACTGCGGGATCGGGAGGCGGTTCAGGCTCGGGCACAGGTGCAGGCTCGGGAACCGGCACCGGCACGGGCAAGGAGGCTTTTGCCGGGATCACAATCGTCGGCGGTGTCCGGGAGACCGGGGCTGCCGGAAATCCGGCCGCAGGGAACCCGGTTCCGCCCACCGCGCCTCCGCGTCCTCTGCAGACTTCCTACGGCCTGTATGTCGTCTCGACGGAGAGCGGCGGCGGCGGGCTTCCCTTCTACGGGGTTTTTTCGAACGACCAGGTGTATACGGTCTACCTGGACATGAGGCGCACCGAGACCGACACGGCGCCTTCATGGACCCTGGAATTTGCCGTGCCGCAGGAAACGCTCGTCCAGGTGAATGCAGCCGCGAATGCGATCCAGACGCAGCAGGGGCTCGTGTTGCCCTTCCCCGCCGAGAAGGAGCTGCCTGCGATGCCCGCCGACCTGGTCCGCAGATACCCGCAGAAGATGGTGATTGTCTATGCCATCGTGAATCCTGAAGGCAGGATGGAACAGGTCTCGGTAAAGGACAGCCCCGACCCTCAGTTGCACGAATCTGTGCTCGCGGCTCTGAGCAGATGGGTTTTTCGTCCCGCCCAGTACAATGGCGTGCCTGTCGCCGTGAAGCTCCTGATGGGGATCCCCTTGTGGTCGCCTCGGTAGCGACCCGATCGCAGGGCGCCGCCATTCAGGCCTGCGGCGAGTTCAGGGCTTCGCGCGCGAACGCCTGACACATCACCAGCATGTTGGAGAGCCCGAGGTTTTTCCCGAGGGATAGTTCGCGGCCGAAGATATCGTACATTACCTCAGGCGGCACCCGGAGCACTTCATCCAGCGGCAGACCACTCAGGACCCTGCCCAGGATCACCGCCGTGGCCTTTGCAGAAACTCCCTGCGGATTATTCACGGCGAAATGGTATTTCAGCGTGTGGTCGGGCCGAGGCTCGCCCCAGACATAAGCCTCCGATTCGCATCCGGGTACCCGATGGTTCGGCGCATAAGGCCGAACGGCCACTTCCGGCGGCGGATCCTGGTACTTTGCGGCCAGGTCGATGAGCATGTCCATCCGTTCCCTGCGCTCCAGGGATGCCAGCATCTCCAAGAGGCTCTGCAGCTTCGGTGGCAGTGCGGACATGCGCTCTCCCCGGTGTCACCTTTCGATCGGAACATCGACCAGGTTCCCCCACTCGGTCCAGCTGCCGTCGTAATTGCGGACCTTGCCGAACCCCAGCAGGTAGGTCAGCACAAACCAGGTGTGGCTGCTGCGCTCCCCAATGCGGCAGTAAACGATGATGTCGTCATCCGGCCGCAACCGGTTCTCTCCGCTGTACAGCTCCCGCAGCTCATCGGCGCTCCTGAATGCGCCGTTTTCGGGATTGACGGCGCGAGCCCACGGAATGCTGAGCGCCCCGGGAATGTGCCCGCCGCGCAACGCGCCCTCGTTCGGATATCCCTCCATGTGCAGGCGTTCCCCCCGATACTCTTCCGGACTGCGCACGTCCACGAGCGGACGGCTGTTCCGGGCGTGGAGAAGCACCTGGTCGCGAAAAGCCCGGATACCCCCGTCTTCGCGCTCCACCTCCGGATAGTCGGTGGGGGGATATTCGGCCGCTGCGCGTGTCATCGGCCTCTTTTCCTGCAGCCACTTCAGGCGGCCCCCGTCCATGATGCGGGCGTTCCTGTGACCGAACAGCTGAAAAATCCAGAACGCATAGGCAGCCCACCAGTTGTTTTTGTCGCCGTAAAGCACGACAGTCGTATCGGGAGTGATCCCGCAACGGCGCATCAGGCGGCGAAACTCCCTGCCGTCCAGGTAGTCACGGATCACCGGATTGTTCAGATCCCGGGTCCAGTCGACTTCCACCGCCCCCGGAATGTGCCCCGAGGAATAGAGCAAGGAATCCTCATTCGATTCCACGATCCGGATCCCGGGGCTGTTGAGATTCTCGGCCACCCACGCGGTGGTGACCAGGAATTCGGGGCGGGAGTACCCGCGCGCCTCGATTTCGTCCAGCAAAACGCTTTTTTGGTTCTTCATCGCCATCCTCCTGTCATGTCGCGGCCTGCCTTTCCAAAAATGTATTCTGCGCGCTTGACTTTGTAAAGATTTAACTTTATAAACTAAGTGATGACACCAGCGTCCTTCCCGGGTCAAGAAGCACGGAGCACCCACCGGGCCCTGCTCGATACCCTCAAGCGCGAGGGGCCGCGCGACGCGCGCGCGCTTTCGGCGCTGCTGGGGATTTCGCCGATGGCCGTCCGCCTGCACCTCTATCAGCTTCGGGACGAGAAGCTCGTGACGTACGCGGAGGAGCGCAGGCCCATGGGCCGCCCCGGCAAGCTCTGGCGGCTGACGAACGCGGCCGGCCGCCTGTTTCCCGACCGTCACCGGGACGCGGCGGTCCACCTGCTCGATGCGGTCAGGGCGGCCTTCGGGGGGCGGGGGCTGGCACGCGTGCTCTCGTCCTACGGCCGCGCACAGGCCCGGCGCTACCTGCGCCGGATGCGCCGCGGCGGGTCGCTTCTGGCCCGGCTCAGGGCGCTTTGCACCCTCCGATCGGATGAAGACTATATGGCGGCCGTCGAGCCGTTCCGGGATGGCGGATTCATGCTCGTGCAGAACCATTGCCCCATCAGCGCCGCCGCAGCCTCCCATGGGGAGCTCTGCGCCGCCGAACAGGCGATTTTCCAGGCGGTGCTGGGGAGATCCGTGGTGATCGAGCGCTGCGAACATATCCTCGCGGGCGCGGCCCGGTGCTCCTACCGGATCTCGAAGCGGCCCAGGACCGCAGCATGGGCGGCGTTCCGCCGAGCCAAGACCGTGTAAGCCAGTCCGGGCGCCATCCGCCAAATTGAAAGTGGCGGGCCGCCCGCATCCTGCGTGCGCTTTTCCGCGTCATTCCCCCGCCCCTGCACGGCTCCCGCCGCAGTCCTATCACGTTCTCTTGATTTTTATTTCGATGAGCCTAAAATAATATTTAGGTATATCGAAAGAAGGAATGCGTGGAGAACCGGTCGACGGAAGATTACATCAAGGGGATTTATTCCCTCG
>JAFNAG010000276.1 GCA_017860135.1 Acidobacteriota bacterium | reverse complement strand
ACCAGTGTGCGACCTGGGAGTTCATCCAGACCATACCGGCCGGACAGTTTTACAAGGTCGCCGCCGACATGCGCAGACCGTATTACATATACGGCGGGCTGCAGGACAACGGCAGCTGGGGCGGGCCGAGCGCGACCCTCGGGGGAAGCGGAATCACCAACGCCGAGTGGTTCCGCGTCGGCAGCGGAGACGGCTTCTACTGCGTCGCCGATCCTACAGACTACAACACCATCTACACGGAATCGCAGAACGGCGCCATGAACCGCTATGACCTCAAATCCGGCCGCAGCACGAGCATCCGGCCGCGGGCGCCTGCCGGGGCACGCGGCCAGCAGCAGGGGGCGCAGCCGGGCGGTACTGCCCAAAGCAACATCGTCCCCGCGCCACCGGCCGGCGAACAGTACCGGTGGAACTGGAACACGCCCATCGTGATGTCGCCGCACAATCCGCGCATCATTTACACCGGCGCCAACATATTCTTCAAGTCGAGCGACCGAGGAGACACCTGGGTCGCAAGCGGCGATCTGACCAAACAGATCAACCGCGACACCCTCCCCATTATGGGAGCGGCCGGGGACGCCCCCATGCTGTCCAAGAACGACGGCGTGAGCAACTACGGCAATATCGTCACCATCGCGGAATCGCCCGTTCTGCCCGGCGTCCTCTGGGTCGGCACCGACGACGGCAACGTGCAGCTGAGCCGCGACGGCGGCTACACATGGAAGAATGTCGCCGACGCCATTCCCGGGCTTGCCAGGAACACCTATCAGATCTCGCGGGTAGCGCCGTCGAATTTCGATGCCGGCACCTGTTACGTTTCCATCGACGGGCATCGGTACGATGACATGAAGCCTTATGCGTACGTCACCAGGGATTTCGGGGCGAGCTGGATGTCCATCGCCAATAACCTGCCCGCGGGCAACGTCAATGTGATTCTCGAGGACCCCCGGAACAAAGACCTCCTGTATCTGGGCACCGAGTACGCATTTTTCATCTCGCTGAACGGCGGCGCGGAGTGGAAACCCTTCATGAACGGCCTGCCGACGGTGCGCATCGACGACGTGATCGTCCATCCGCGGGACAACGACCTGATCCTCGGCACGCACGGTCGCAGTGTCTATATCATGGACGACATCACCGCGCTCCAGCAGCTGACGGGTGCGGTGACGGCCCAGGACGTGCTTCTGATGGATGTGCGGCCGGCGACCCGGTGGATGCAGAACATCTACCTTGGCCGGCAGCTGGGCCGCGGCAAGAACTTCCTCGGGGAGAATCCTCCCCGGGGGACAGCTATCAGCTATTATCTGAGAACTTCCGCTTCCGGAGGAGTCAGCCTCTCCATCCTGGATATCGATGGCCAGGTTGTCTCGGAACTGAAAGGTCCGGGGGAAGCGGGCCTGCACCGCGTGCAGTGGACAATGCGCCCTGGCGGCGGTGGCGAGCGCGGCGGCGCCGCGGCGGCTCAGGCTGGCGGCGGGCGTGGAGGGGCCGGCGCAGTAGAACCCGGCGCCTATCGCGTACGGCTCACCGTCGGTGGCAAGGAATACTTCACCAGGGTCGTAGTGGAGGACGATCCCAACCGATAAACCGCATAGATCGCTACGCGTGACCGAATGCTCTGGTGCTGCAGTTTCCCGGAACGGGAATTCTCCCATATCCGATGGTTGGTTTGCGGGAGGGACTGCGGTGGGCCAACTTCCCCGGCTGGCAGTGGAATTTATTTTGTCAGTCGGAGCAAACGGCTGCGGGCTTCGGCGAGATTGGGGCGGAGACGCAGCGCTTCCCTGTAATGTGTTATAGCGTCCTCGGGACGCCCGGACTTCTCCAGAGCCACGCCAAGGTTCACGTGGGCTTCCGGGAAATTCGGGAGAATTCGCAACGCTTCCGTGCACTCCGCAATCGCCTCGTCCAAGCGGCCCAGCTTTTCGAGCGCATTGGCCCTGTTGTTGCGGGCGCCAGCGAAGCCGGGCTTCAGGCGCACGGCCTCCGTGTATTCCGACAAGGCTTCCTCGATCCGGCCGGTCTGCTGCAGGATCAGCCCCAGGTTGTTGTAAGCCTCCGCGAGGTTCGGCTCGAGGCGCAGGGCTTCCCTGTATTCGCTCGCGGCCTCTTCGGCGCGTCCCAGCCTCTGCAGGGCGATACCGAGATTGTAGTGGGCCGGAGTGAAATCCGGCGCGAATTGCAGGGCGTTGCGGTAGTGCGTCACCGCATCTTCAACATGCCCGGTCATTTGCAGGGCGTTGCCCAGATTGTAGTGAGCCTCGGTATAGTTCCTGGAGATTCTCAGCGCCTCGCGATATTGCGCCATCGCCTCATCGAAATGCCCCGATTCCTGCAGGACGTAACCCAGGTTGTTGTGAGCCTGGGCGTAGGCCGGATCGATCCGCAGCGCTTCCATGAATTGTGTCCGCGCCTCTTCGAGGCGGCCCAGCCGCTGCATGGCGAGGCCCAGGTTATTGAGCGCCGGGGGATGGCCGGGTCTGAGCCGCAACGCCTCCCGGGCATGCGCCATCGCCTCCTCGACGTTGCTTTCCAGCAGCAGGGCGCTCAGGTTGGTGTGCGCCATCCAGCTCGACGGATTGCGGCTCAGGGTGGCGAGGTAGAGCGTTTCGGCATTGACGTATTCGCCGCTCTGCTTCCAGGCCAGGATCGAAAGGATTGCCAGCAGCGCGAAGGCAAGCGGCTTGCCGGCTGTGCGCAGGCCGGGTCTGTCAACCGCCAAGACCGCGCCGGCCGAAACCAGGGCGATGATCCCCAGGCTTGCCAGGTATTGGTAGTGGTTGGCCGCGAACGAATAACGAAACGTGTAGAGGTTGAAAAAACCGAGCACGGGGAACAGAGTCCCGCAGAAAAACAGGACCGCGGCCAACGGCGCCCGCGACCGTCGCCGGACCAGCCACAGCACCGACAACGACGCAGCCGCCCCGACCAGGTACAGGTATTGCCGCACGTCACTCGCATCGACCTGCCATCGCGGATAGATGAAGGTCAGATCCGCCGGCCAGAGCAGCTTGGAAAGATGAAACCACACGGCACGGCTCGCGATCAGCAGCCGCTCCACCATGGTGAACTGGAATTCTGGCCCGGTTACCCGGTTGAATTGCATTTCCCACCAGGCCGTAATCATGCCCCCGCCCGCTCCCAGCACAAAGAAAGGCACGAGCGGCAGCATATCGCGCCTCCAGGACAGGTGGCCCCGCTGCCACCACAGGATCACGAGCAGCGCTCCGGAAAGAGTACCCGTTACCGTCTTGCTCAGCATGGCCAGCGCGAACAAGCCGAAGGCGCCGAGATAGAGGCTTTTCTTCCGGCTCTCGTCAAACCGCAGGTAGAGCATGACGGCGCCGAGATAGAACACGGCCGAAAGCGTGTTTTTGAGCTCGGTGATCCAAGCAACCGATTCGACATGCACCGGATGAAGCGCGAATATGGCCGCCGCGAGCCATGCGCCGGGCACGGCCAGGCGGCTCAGGATGATCGCCGCCATCCACGCGGCCAGGAAATGGAGCACGATGTTGACCAGATGGTATCCGAGGGTGCTGTCCCCGAACAGCCTGTGCTCGATCCAGAAGGCACTGTGCAGGAGCGGGTAGTACTGAACCGTGGCCCCGATCTCGAACCAGATGCGGTAGAGTCCTTGCCAGGAGCGGAGCTCGGGACGGGTCACATGGTCGTCGTCGTCCCAGACCAGACCGCCGTACCAGGCCGGGTGATACGTCGCCAGGGTCGCCAGCAACAACATCGACGCCAGGAGCCACGATTTCCTTCTGTTCTGGGGGACCATCAGCGCCTCATCAACTCGGGCAGGTGTGCGTGTGAATTACTGCTTTCTCTCTTGAATGAGCTTCGAGAGGTCGAGTGAACCCTGCCGCACCCGCACGCTGAGATCGGACCGGCCCCTGATCGACGCTTTGATCGTACTGAATTTGCCCGGCTTCAGTTTCTCCGGATCGATGTACCAGCCCAACAGGAAGTATCGGGAGATTTCCGTCAGCGTCGTAATCAGAGCCGTGTCGAGCGCATTCGTATTCTTTAGGAAGCGTCCGCCGGTGTCGGCCGCGAGGGCATTGAGCGCATCCCAGGGTGCGCTCACCTCATTCGCAGCCATGCTCATGCGGTAGCCCCGTTGGTCCGGGGCGCCGGATGTTTTTGCATCCGGGGTGCCGGTCACGAGTCCCCGGGAGTCCAGGGTATATATCAGAATTCCTGCACGAGCTGCGGCAGTGGTCAGATCCGTGAGCCGCGCAATGATGTCGCTGCGCGTGTACTGCAATACAAAGCCGTCGGACAGGAAAAACACAAGCTTCCTCCCCGGCAGACTTTCGGCAGCGCGCAGCAGATTTCGCAATGTCGAGAGGGTTCTGGTTGTGATGGCGACAGAGGTTTCCACCAAGGCGGTGGCCCTTCTTCGCGTTTCATCTACCGCCCTGCGGCAATTGCCGTAAAAATCAGGGTTCATTCTCCCGCCCAAGTCCTTGCATTCCCCATTTGAGTACTCCACGGGCGTCCTTAGAATTGCCCCGATGAAGTAGCTGAGTACACCCTCGTCCTTCTGTTCAATCAAGAGCGCCTGGGCCTCGGTCATCGGAGGGGATCCCATGTCCAGCACTCCGGGATTCTTGAAATTGTATTTTTCCAGCAGCCCGAGCAGAGCCGCCTTGTCGTTTGTCAGCACCTGCATGGCTGCCAATTGTCCCGATGCGGAAAATATGCCGACGCGGTCATTTGCTCCCATGGAAGTGTTGAGCAGGTTGGCTACCGCGTCTCTGGAGCGGGTCGTGTTGTCCGCGGCCATGTGCCAGTCGTCCAGAAAAATCAGCAGAGTGCGGCCGGGAGCGGCAACACCTGCCGGGGGCTCCGATGGTTCGGCTGCAGGTTGGCCTTCCGCTTTCGCCCAGATTTCCCGGTCATGCGTGCTACCGGCTGATACCATCTCGAAAAACTCGATGGGTTGGGTTTTCCCGTCCACTCGCAACTCAAACTGATTCAGCTTCAGATCAGGAACAAAGTGTCCCTGCTTATCGAAGACCATGACATCTGTCTGGACAAGTCCGACCTTGACCTGAATGGTTCCGGCTTGTGTTGGATTCTGTCCTGCGGGAGGTTTCTGATCCTGTGCGTGCAAAATCACAGCGGCCAAAAGCAGGCCGGACACAGCAGCAAGGTCTCGGCACATTCCCCCCGGAAATCCGATGAATCTCATCAGAATTCTCCTCCCGCAGAAAACACGACCGTTGGCGTCGATTATATACCCTGCAATGCCGGCAGCGGGGCAACTTCATGCGGATCCTGCCTGCCCCGATGATCGGGCACGGGCAATCGGTCGAATCTATCCGGGGCCCCCAGCCAACGATCGAGAAGTGCACGGCAGACCATCGACTGTACTTCTGCGGTTTCAGAGGATCGTCGAGGAAGGACGGCTTACAGGGATGCTGACTCTGACTCCCGACCCGGCCAGGTGCGAAACCGAGATTCCGTGGCATACCTTATGCGGAGAGTGGCTATTGTCCGGTACGCCGGCAGCCCGGCATGGCTGCTCCGGCGATGAATGGATCTCCCCGATGGCATGGGGTGGCTGCTGGAAGCGCGCCTCTCGATCAAAACTTCGACAGGACGGCCTTGCCGACATTGATCTTGCCGGGCTTGTCTGCAGGCATGGTCACTTGGATGGTGACGTTGCCCTTTCGGGCCGTGAACGTGCCGTTCACATCGGTCCAGACCGTTTCGTCGCCGAGGCCATCACCGACGATCTCGCTGTAGGCTCCTTTCGGCAGCTTATCCTTGAACGGTGCAGTCCCGGCGGCGATCTCCAGGTTTTCGCGGTACCGCTCCAGGTCGGCCGCGGCGGCTTTCGCGCTCTTTGCCACTTCGATGCTGAAAGCGAGGCCCTTCCCCGGCTGTCCCCCGGAGAATGTGCAAATGTAAAGAGAGGCGTGGACCTTCTCGACGGTCCGGGTGACCCTGTCCACCGGCACCCCCAGCAGGGGGGCCGCGTCATTGGCCGTAAAGCCGGCACAGTTCGCGAGGTCCGGCTGAAAGATCGTATCCTGTGATTGGGCCGCGGCCCTTGGCCAGGGTAATGCCGCAACCAAAAGAACGGCCAGGCAGCAGGCGGCGGTGTGCTTCACCGCGGCCCTTTCCCGGCATGCTATCTCAACTCTCATGTCTCTCCCTTCGTGAATCGGCGCTGCCACAGGTTCCATCCCTGAAATCACGGACACCCGCTCCGCCGGGAGGCTTTTCCAGGAGGCCGACTTCCCCGAGCGGCTTCACGCAGATCCTCCACTCCCACACATTCTGGATTGCGCTCTGTCCTTATCGAGAACACTGCCTTGCGTTCCCTCATTTTGCCTGCCAATGTAAGCT
Organism: Acidobacteriota bacterium; assembly: GCA_017860135.1. Taxonomy (GTDB): domain Bacteria; phylum Acidobacteriota; class UBA6911; order UBA6911; family UBA6911; genus JAFNAG01. The sequence continues at coordinate 220 of JAFNAG010000276.1, read as the reverse complement.
GAAAAGACATTCGAATCCATAAGCAGAACTACGCATTTATGCATGGGTAGTCCCACGGGTGCGGTGTTTCGCAAGTACGGCCTCGTGATTCACCGAGGAAGGTGGTATATTCCCTGCAAGTTACGGCCGCGGAGGAATGGCCGAGTGGTTGAAGGCGGCGGTCTTGAAAACCGTTAGGGGGGTGACTCCCTCGTGGGTTCGAATCCTACTTCCTCCGCCA